>CAMCUP010000018.1 GCA_945878885.1 Polynucleobacter meluiroseus
TGATGATTGTCATTTCTAATTCAGTGTATGGATGGATTAAAGCAAGTCAAAAATCAGGCTATGACCAGCGCTACTTTTCAGTCGATTTCAATCGCACTGATCACGCTAAAGTTGCTGCAGCCTATGGCATTAAATCCTGGCGTGTAGAAGATCCGCTCAAATTAGAGGCCATAATGAAAGAGGCTATTGCTAGTGATGAACCAACACTCATCGACATCATCGCTCAGCCCTTACAAGATGCACAAGCTCCAGTTAGCCAATGGATGGGTTAATCATTCCATCTTAGCGCCAGATAGCCTGACTACTTCGGCTAATGCTGGCGCTTCAGCCGTTAAGGCCGCCTGAAACTGGGCTGGTGACTTGGATAAGACTAAATCCATGCCTTGTGAAGCTAACTTTTGTTTAACGCCAGCTTGGGTCATGCCTTTAGCAACCGCTGCAAACATTTTATTTACGATGATTGCGGGGGTTCCCGCAGGAAAATAAAGTCCATAAGAAAAGGTGGAGTTATATCCCATTAACCCACTCTCTTCCGCGCTAGGAATTCCGGGGATCGCTGCTGAAGGTTTAGCAGAAGTTAACGCTAGCGCCCTTAAGGTGCCATTTTTGATAAAACCCATCACTGTTGGCGGCGTGGCAAACATGACCTGAGTATTTCCGGCAATAGTGGATACTGCTGCTGGACTGCCGCCCTTAAATTGAATAGTGGTGAACTTCACTTGAGTAACACCTTCAAACAAAGCAGTCGCCAAATGGGGTGTTGAACCATTGCCAGACGAGGCATTAAAAAGAACGCCCGGGTTTGCTTTACCAAATTTAATTAAGTCTTGTAAATTTTTATAAGGCTCATTAGGGTTAACGCAAATAATCATTGAACCACTAGCAAGGTTGCCTACAGGAATGAAGTCGGTTTGTTGGTCCAAGGCCATTTTGGGGAAAAGCGCTTTAATTTGTGCATGTGGTCCCGACATCGAAATCGTATAGCCATCGGGCGCTGCTTTGGCAACTAAATCAGCGGCTATAGCGCCGCCGACGCCCGGCCTATTCTCTACATTCACGGGCACACCAATTTCTTTAGAAATTTGCTCGGCACTAATTCTGGCAACAAAATCGGCCGCTCCACCTGGGGGATAACCAATGACTAATTTAATTGGCCGTTCAGGATAAACCCCTTGGGCCATGACCGCAGTATTGTGCACAAGACAGGTAACCATCAAGGCATAACTTAGCTTTCTTAACATCATTTATTTACCTTTAAAAATAGCGGTCCGCTTTTCTGCAAAGGCTTTTCGCCCTTCCTTGTAATCTTCACTGGAAAAACAGGCATCGACCATTGCCATCGCCCGGGCATGATCTTGTTGATTTTGCTCAGCTAAGGCTTGCTGAATCGCAAATTTACTTGCAGCAATCGTAAGTGGCGCATTTTCTGCGATCCCTTCAGCGATGGCCAAAACCTCTGCATCTAATGTATTAACGCTATGAACCTTGGACACAAACCCCATTTGTAATGCGTCTGCAGAATTAAAACGGCGTGCACTAAAGAAGATATCGGCCGTATTCGCTGGCCCTATGATGCTAATAAAACGCGCTATTCCTTTAGGGCTATAAGCAAGACCTAAACGTGCAGCGGGCATCCTAAACTGCGCGTCTTCTGCACACAGGCGAATATCGCAAGAGGAAGCAAACCCCAATCCGCCGCCAAAGCAATAGCCCCGAATACTAGCAACCACGGGTTTCGAACAGGCTATCGGTGCAGCATAGGCTGCTAAGACCGCATTGTTATATTGTTCCTGAGCCTCAGCAGTGCCTCTTAATTTATCAAATTGGGAAATATCTGCCCCAGAAATAAATGCTTTCTCCCCATCCCCTGCAACCACAATGACGCGGACAGCGGGGTCGGCATCAAAGGCCTGCATCGCAGCGGGCAAATTGGCCCACATCTCGAAGGTCATTGCATTCATTTTTTCTTGGTTAGAAAAAATAATGAAGCCTACTGCCCCAGTTTTACGAATAATGAGTTCTGCCATAAGTATTTTATTTGCCTAAATAATTGCGTTTTTTGTCAAAGAATCAATCATTGCACTGTCATAGCCTAACTCAGTCAATATCTCAGTAGTATGCTGACCACGCAAGGGTGAACTGGCGACAATCTGAGATGGAGTTCTAGTTAATTTAATCGACTGGTTTAACAATGCAAGCTCGCCTAGCGTAGGATGCGTGACCCGCCCAATGGCCCTTAAGTGCTGTACCTGTGGGTCACTAAACACCTGATCCATCGCGTAAATAGGGCCGCAGGGAATACCTTTTTCTAATAATAATTCTACCCATTTAGCGCTCGTTTTATTTATTAAAGTTCTGCTTAACTCAGCATTGAGTCTTGCTCTACCTACGGAGCGGCCTTTAGCAGATTTAAATTGCTCATCAAGGAGTAAATCTTCACGGTCAATCGCGCTGGCAAATTTTTCCCAAACACCTAAGCCAGTAGCGGCGATATTAATATATCCATCCTCGGTTTTATAAGCTGAAGTTGGCATAAAAGTGGGGTGATCATTACCAACTTGCTTGGCTACCTCGCCACTCATCGTGTAGCGGGCTGCTTGAAAGTCTAATAAGGTTAAGCCCGCTTGCAAGAGATTGGCTTGAACCCATTGCCCTTGACCGCTTTCATCCCGCTCCAGTAAGGCAGTCATTACCCCCATTGCTGCTAGTAGGCCAGCAGTTACATCCGTAACAGCGCCGCCTACCCGCATGGGGCCTTCCCCTGGGGTTCCAGTAACCGACATTAGGCCAGATAAACCTTGGGTAATTTGATCAAAGCCGGGGCGATTTTTATAGGGGCCATCTTCGCCGTAACCCGAAATACTCACTAAGATAATTTTGGGATTGATTTTTTTTAATGACTCGTAATCAATCCCTAAGCGAAATTTCACATCAGGTCGATAATTCTCTACGACGACATCGGCAGTTTTTGCTAATTGCTCAAAAATAGCTTTCCCTTCTGGTGTCTTCAAATTTAAAGTGATTGATCGTTTATTGCGATGCAGATTTTGAAAATCAGCAGCATCGCGTGGGCCTGCATATTCTTCGGGACCGGGATTTTCAATCTTGACCACATCAGCGCCAAAATCGGCTAAGTGGCGCACACAAACTGGCCCAGCCCGAACGCGTGTTAAATCAAGTACACGAAAACGGGATAAGGCTTTGGAAGCGACGATTTTTGGCATGCTTAATTCATCATTGCAAGCGCAGGCTTTTTTCTTAAAAGATAAAGGCCGATACAAAACCCCAGGACGCCTAAGGCGGCAACATAGTATGCGGGTGCCAATACATTTATGGGAATTAAAAGACTGATAAAAATTGGGGTGAGTCCACCAAAAACTGCATAAGCGAGATTGTAAGAAAAGGATAGTCCTGAGAACCGCACTGCCGCAGGAAAGGCCATTGCCCCAACTGCAGGAACAATGGCAATAACGCCAACAAAAAAACCATTGAGGCCATAGAGAAGAAAAATATGCTCAGATGAAATTGCCAACTGTTGGTAAAAAATAATTGAAGTGGCTGCCAGCCCAATTGAGCCAATCAGCATGACTCGTCCTGCATTAAATTTTCCAGCTAAAGCACCAAAAACTAAACAGCCCACAGTCAAGCATAGGGTTGCAAATATATTAGCTTCAAGTGCCAGTCTAGCAGGAACTTTAAATAAAGTTTGCAACAAGGTTGGCGTCATCAGAATCATCGTCACAATTGCTGCAGATAACACCCAAGTCATTAATGCGGTTAACACGATTGCTGGGCGATGCGCACGTAAAACTACCTTTAAGGGTAATTCTTGGCCACTTAATTGCTGTTGCATTGCTTTAAAAACTGGGGTTTCATGCAGCCACTGCCTCAGAAAAACTGCAATGACCCCAAAAACTCCACCTAAAATAAAGGGGACACGCCAACCCCCTCCTAAAATTTGCTCCGGTGTGTAAAAAGTATTAATTAAAACGGCCACAATGGCACCCAATAAAATTCCGCCAGTTAATCCAGCCGTTAAGACTGCACATGCAAAACTGACATAGCGAGGGGCCACATGCTCGGCGACAAATACCCACGCCCCCGGAACCTCGCCACCAATCGCTGCGCCTTGCATCATCCGTAATAATAATAAAATAATTGGCGCATAAATACCGATATCAGCATAAGTTGGCATCAGCCCAATTGCTAAAGTTGGAATAGCCATTAAAAATATACTGAGGGTAAACATTTTTTTTCGGCCACGAGTATCGCCAAAATGGGCCATGACGATACCGCCAATTGGGCGGACTAAATAACCTGCTGCAAAAATACCAAAGATTTGTAACTGGCGTAACCAGTCAGGCATATTGGCTGGAAAAAATAATGCGCCAATGGAGGTGGCAAAATAGACAAAGATAATGAAGTCGTAAAATTCGAGTACACCACCGAGCGCGGAAAGGCTCAAGATTTTTAATTCAGAACGACTAAGTGAGCTCATCAATACTATCTTTTAGGTGAGTGGCCAATAGGCTATCGTAGGTTGCTATTACTTGCTACTTGAAATTACTGGGCTTACATTGATATTCAATCGTTTTATTACCGTCGGCCAGATCTTGGACTGTCATTAAACCCGTTTTTGGATTGATCAAGGTCGTTGAGGCACTGGTATTACTTTTATAATTAATAGTATAAATACCATTCTTTTTGGATATCTGAGCAACCCCACCCAAAGCATCGGTTTTACCATTTTTCATTATCAACTCGTCAATTTGATAAACCCACTGCTGCTTATGGTGATGCACTTGTATCAATAAATTAGTTGATGAGTTAGCCTCAGCGCAAACCAGCCGAACCCCTTTAGCGTGGGCACTAAAGGAAAAAAGAATGCCTAATATTAATATCGATAGCTTCATTTCAATCCCTTTAAAATTATGGCTTAATTATCACTCAATTAGCCCCAGCAAGCCCCTGCAAACTGCAGCAATGCTGACCCTTTAGTAATAATAAGGTAGCCTCGCTAAATCCTGTTATAAATATAGCTATATTAGCCTTTGGAGGATGTAGCATGCGTTTTAGAGGTATCCGCGCTTTTGTTTATTTACTGAGCTGTGCGCTTTGCTGCATCTCATTGGCCGCTTTCGCACACCGCGCCAATGAACCTGAACACCAGATATTTCACGAGGGCAACTTACCTCTCGAAAATGGCGCCTTTATTCGTGTGTTCTCTCTAAGCTACACCACGCAAGGCACTTTAAATAAAGATAAAAGTAATGCTATTTTGGTGGTCACAGCCATTGGTGGAAACCATCATCGCCTAGATTATTTAATTGGCCCAGGCAAGGCACTAGATCCTGAAAAATATTTCATTATTTCTACCGATGCCATTGGTAATGGTCTCACTACCTCCCCATCAAATAGTAAGTTACAAGCAAATACGAGTTTTCCTGAATTTAATATTCGCGATATGGTGAACTCGCAATATCGTCTTGTTGCCGATTACTTTAGTATTACTAAATTGGTAGCCGTAATTGGTGCTTCGATGGGTGGCATGCAAGCCTTGCAATGGGGAGTTTCCTACCCTTATGCCATGCAAGCCATTATTCCAATTGTGCCACTTGCAAAAACGCCTCCTTGGACAACGGGCATTTTAGAAATGCTGCGCCAAAGTATTATGGCCGACCCCAATTACCGCGATGGCCAATATGACAAACCTCTAGAAGCAGGTATGCGACTTTGGTCTGGCTGGCTTAGCGGTGTCATTGTGCGCACCCCTGCCTACCAAAATCAATTAATTAACTCTCCTGAAGCTGAAATAGAAGCTCTTCGCAAAATCCAAGATGCGGGTTGGAAAAGAATGGACGCTAATGATTGGATTTGGCAGTCACGCGCCTATGATCGCCATGATGTAGGTCAAACTGCTGGCTTTAATGGCGATACAGCCGCAGCCCTACGATCAATTAAAGCAAAAACATTAATTTTGGCTGGTACAGGCGACTTACTTAACCCAGAAGCAGACGCCCTGAAAACTGCCAAGCTCATTCCTAATGCTAAATATATTGCCATTAATGATCGCCTACCGATGGGACACTACTCTGGTGCGGGTGCCACCAAAGAAGAAAACGATTTGCAAAATCAAGTCATTAAAAGCTTCTTAGCAACGCTTAAACCTTAATTATCTACTTTAGCTATAAACCGTTACTTTTAAGCGCTAACTTCGAGCCCTAACTTCGAACATTGACTATATGACCTTCAGCGGGCGATCCGGGGCAGGATCTAAATACGCTCTTAATTGGTTTATATTAGCTCTAATTATTATTATAAAAATTTGAGGGAAACATGGAAAATCTAAAACCTGCCATCGATGCCCTATTTATCATGCTAGGCGCTGTCATGGTATTGGCAATGCATGCGGGCTTTGCTTTTTTAGAACTTGGTACGGTCCGAGAAAAAAACCAAGTCAATGCCTTAGTCAAAATTTTAATTGATTTTGCGGTCTCAACTATTGCCTATTTTTTTATTGGCTATGGGCTAGCATATGGAATTGGCTTTTGGGATTCAGCCACTATCTTGTCGCAAAAAAGTGGCTTTGAATTAGTTAAATTCTTCTTTTTGCTCACCTTTGCAGCCGCAATTCCCGCAATTGTTTCTGGTGGCATTGCCGAGCGCGCTAAATTCAACCCTCAATTAATTGCTAGCTTTATTTTGGTCGGCTTTCTTTATCCCTTTTTCGAAGGCATTGTTTGGAATCAAAACTACGGCATTCAAGCGTGGATCAAAGGCTTAACTGGCGAAGAATTTCATGATTTCGCCGGCTCAATCGTCGTACATGCAGTTGGAGGTTGGATTGCCTTACCGGCCATTATTTTATTAGGTGCACGTTATGGGCGGTACAACAAAGATGGCAAGGTCTCAGCACATCCACCTTCGAGCATTCCATTTCTTGCTCTAGGCGCGTGGATTCTGACAGTGGGCTGGTTTGGCTTTAATGTGATGAGCGCACAAACCATCGATAAGATGAGCGGCCTAGTAGCAATGAACTCTCTAATGGCTATGGTTGGTGGCACTCTAGCTGCATGGTTGGTGGGTAAAAATGATCCCGGCTTCGCCTATAACGGGCCATTAGCTGGCTTAGTTGCTGTTTGTGCGGGCTCCGATTTAATGCATCCGGTAGGCGCTCTAGTAGTTGGGCTTGTTGCTGGCGCTCTATTTGTCAAAGTATTTACCTTAGAACAAAATCGCTGGCGCATTGATGATGTTCTGGGAGTGTGGCCCTTGCATGGCTTATGTGGCCTTTGGGGCGGCTTAGCTGCTGGCATCTTTGGGCAGAAATTTTTTGGGGGAATGGGCGGCATATCCTTTTCAGCACAATTAATTGGCTCAGCCCTTGGGGTAACAATCGCACTTGTTGGTGGGTTTATTGTGTATGGCGTTCTGAAGCGTACGATGGGACTAAAACTAAGTCCCGAAGAGGAACATGCTGGCGCTGATTTAAGCATTCATCAAATTACCTCGACGCCAGGCAAAGAGTCAGCTTGGTAGAAACTAATGCATACTGCTTACTGAACTAATACTTATTTCCCACTAACTTATATTGATTGAAAGCGAAAAATGATTCCTTTATTCAAAAAATATCTTTCATTAGACCGTCTTATAGCAATTGCCCTATTTACTGCAAGCGCTAATGTGCTGGCCGTCTCACACGTAGGCGGAGAAGTGCCCTATGAAAACATCGAAGCCACGGTTATTCCTTTAGTGGATGGACCTAAAACCATTTTGGGGCAATCATTTAAATATCCGAGTGGCACACCACTAATTAATGCTTTCAACATTAATATACCTGTAGGTAAGAAAACTTCACTGCATAAACATGCGGTTCCACTATTTGTATATGTTGTTTCCGGCGAAATGATAGTTGACTATGGCAGTAAAGGTAAGCGTACTTTTAAAGCTGGGGCTGCATACATAGAAGCAATTGAATGGTGCCATATTGCTCAAGCCGTAGGTAATCAACCAGCAAAAATTATTGGGGTTTATCTTGGGCAAGAAAAACCCGATCAAATTAAACCAGAGACGTGCACTAAACCGAATTAAAGTGCTCTTAAATTGGCGATAGCAATCATCTGCCAATTGCCTTGATTTTGCTTCCAAACACTAAGACGTGCAAAAGATTTAGCTGGAAGTCTTTTGCCGTCTATAGTTTCCTCAACGGCCAGCATATTTGTAACTACTAGGGAGTCGTCTGCCTGTGTCACTTTGAAATCGCTTACCGTACACTTACCAATCTTTTCGTTTTTAATCATTTGAATCTCGGCAGCTCTATCGCGAGCTCCATCAGAATGAACTGATTGAAATCCGGGAGCAAACATCGCTTCTACGGCCGGCCAATTACACGCCGTAATTTCAGCTAAAAGCTGACGGTAGAGGCGCTCACCTTCTGCAGCAATATTCATATCCACGGGTTTATGTCTCCAAGTAAAGTGACTGCAAGTAATAGTGCTCTAAAATCGGGCCAAGCGCTAAGGCAATTAACAAAATAACTGGCTCAAAAACCATGATCAAAACCTTTGGGGTAAAAAGCATTTACTAACATCATGTAATTAATAAAAAGGAAAGCAAATACCCTTACTCTTTCTTCAGGTTTGCCGCCTGAACTACAGGGCGCAAACTGACTAACTCTTTGGCAATAAATGCCGTCGCTTTTACTCCGGTAATAGTATTAATTGGCTGAATTGAAATGGCAGCCAATTTTTCAATCAAGGCTGGATCGGAAAGCGCTTTCGAGCTTGCATTAATTAATTTATTAGTAATTTCAGAGGAAAGCCCATAAGGTGCTGAGACAATATTCCATAACGCCGCTTGAAAATCTTTTAGGCCGGTTACCTCGCTTACGGTAGGCACATCAGGTAATAGAGATGAGCGTTTAGCAGTTGCAATAGCAACAATTCTTAACTTACCGGCTCGGTGTTGATTAATCACAGAACCCAATGTATCTACTGTCATATTAATTTGGCTGCCCATTAGCGCTGGTATCGATTGTGCACTACCCCTGAACGGGATATGTTGTATTTGTAAGCCACCTAATTCATATTTCAATCTTTCGCCAACAATATGTAGGTAGGTTCCCTCGCCTGCTGAACCATATTGCAGTTTGCCCGGATTTATTTTTGCGTACTCTAGCAAGTCCTTAAAATTACCAATAGTGGTTGGACTTACGGCAAAAACAATGGGAGCGTCTCCGACCACTGCAATTTCAGTAAAATCTTTAATTGAATCATATTGGGGCTTAGGATTGATCAAGCTATAAAGCACATGCGTTGAGGCGGTGCCAAATAATAAGGTATACCCATCGGGATTACTGTTTTTTACTTCAAGTGAACCAATTGCGCCACTAGCTCCACTTTTGTTATCAACCACTACGGCAACCCCAAGCTGGGCTCCAAGCGATTGGGCATATAACCTTGCAAACTGATCAGTTGGGCCGCCAGCCGGGAATGGCACAACTAAACGAATTGGTTTGATGGGATAGGTATTTTGTGCTTTTGAGGCGCCGGATAAAAAAACCATACTCAATAAAAATAAACTGAGTATTGAAATAAAAATCTTACTTAAGTTCATATTGATTCTAAATTAAAGTTGACTGCTGTTCCACTCAGGTGAGGGTGCGGATGGTTCAGAGAGCATTGCAGATAATTTAATCGCTTCAATCGCGCAATATTCATCTTTGTCCGAGGTATCACCACTAACACCGACAGCCCCTATGGCCACTCTCTGCTGATTTAAGATAAGCACGCCTCCGGGCACTGGAATAAATCGCCCATCCGATGCGCCAGCTAAAGTACTTTGAAAAACAGGGCGATCAGCTAAACGATCTCTAAGTTGGCGGGTCGACATGCCCATCCCAAGCGCTGCCCAAGCTTTACCTACTGCGATATCGAAGCGTAAGATACCGCAGCCATTTTCACGCTTAAATGCCACTAGTTGGCCACCAGAATCAAGTACTACAATCGCCTGTGGCAATATTCCGTTATCTGCACGTATTTTAATTGCTGCGTTAATAATGCTATCTGCTATAGACAAGTCAAGACTTGAATAAATTGCAATGAGTTTTTCTTCCATAATTTTTCTTTATAAAGGGTTATTAAGCTGCGTTACTAAGGCCAACGGTAATGCCACCGCAAACATAAAGTACTTGGCCGGTAATAAAACCAGCGCGGTCATCTAAAAATAATGCGACAGCGTGCGCAACATCTTCTGGCTGACCCATTCTTTGTACGGGAATATTAGCCATAATTTTTTTTGTTTTAGGGTGGTCAGGATGATTGCCGGAGGTAAATAATTCAGTGGCTATTGGCCCTGGGCCGATTGCATTCACTGTAATACCGAAGGATGCCATTTCAAGCGCCCAAGTACGTGTCATGCCAAGTAAGCCAGCCTTGCTAGCAGCATAAGCCGTGCGCTCTTCTTTGCCAAGTGCAGCTCTACTAGCAATATTAATGATGCGCCCAAATTGAGCAGCACGCATCGCAGGCATAAGACTTTGCGCTAATAGCATTGGCGCCCTTAGGTTTAAGTCCATTACGGCATTAAAATCATTAAGAGTAACATCCTTAAGAGCACTCGGACGAATTATTCCAGCGTTATTTACTAGACGCAATATACTGGTAGTCTTAAGTAGCTCTGCGATTAACTCCTGAGTTGCTTTGGCATCAGTTAAATCAACTTGATGAAATATTTCTCCAGCAAGCAATTCTTTTGGGGGCACTTGATCTAAATTAATCACGCGATAGCTCTCCGCAATTACTCTGCGTGTTATAGCCCTACCTATGCCGCCACTACCTCCCGAGATGAGAATATTTTTTGTCATGCTCATTTCATATTGAATAAGTTATTTGTAAGAACAATTTACCACCAGTAAAATCATATCTCAGAATGCGTTAATTAGATATTCCGTAGATACCACTAGAAGAGGTCGCGTCTAAACTATTCCTCATTTTCAAAAAATATCGCCCAAATTGACCCAGATTTACCAGCTGCAACCTAAAATCAATATACTTTAGTAGTTAGAGCCGTGATCCCCATCAAAACTAGTGGTATGCATTTCATTAAACAGTAATTATCGAAGGAATATAAATGATCGTTGAAGAGCGAATCTATACACTGCATCACGGCAAAGTTGCCGAGTATCTTAAACTTTATGAAGACGAAGGTCGTGCAATTCAGCTAAAAATTCTAGGGTGTAATGTTGGCTATTACACTGTAGATACTGGCCCACAAAACACAGTGATTCACTTGTGGGCATATATAGATGCCGCTGATCGGGAAAAAAGACGTAGTTTTTTAGCTGCCGACTCCCATTGGCAAGCTTATCTGCCTAAAATTAGACCACTGATGCTGGTTCAAGAAACGAGAATCTTAAAGCCCGCGCCTTTTTTTGCTAATTGGCTTCAACAACAATTAGAAAATGTAAAATGAATTACGAATTACGACTTTATCTTGACCAGCTAACTGCAAAATCAGCCCCGATTGAACTTAAAAAAACTTATGCTCGGGCTATATATATAGTTGAGGGCAGTCTAGCCATTAAAAATGGTGTCTCTACGCGGCTCACACTCTCAAAAAACAGCGCCATATCTATTCCAGAATCGTTTATCTTTAGCGGTGGAAGCGTTGATGCAACCATATTACGCTGGGAACTTGTTAAAGAATCTGAGGGTGCAAATAAAATTCTATCAGCGCGGAGCACTATGCTCTTGGCGGGCAAGCTATCTTTAGGTGATTTAAGTAATTATCTCATTCGCTGCGATAAGGTTGAATTTCCTCCTGAAGGAGAAGCCCTAACCCATAAACACCAAGGTGGGGGTATACGCTGCTTACTATTTGGCTCAATCAATATTCACACCCTAGGAAATATTCATTCACATTTCCCATTAGAGGCTTGGTTTGAGGCTGGTCCTGACCCAGTTTATGCGGCAGCTGATAAGGTATTAGCATCGGCGTTTGCAAGGGTAATGATTTTGCCAAAGATGCTTATTGGTGGAAAATCATCGATTGAATATGTCAATGCAGAAGATCTTAATAAACCTAAAACTCAGCGTTATCAAATTTTTATTGATGAGTTAATACAAAAATAAACTATGAAAGGAAAATAATATGCGGCAAATAATCTTTGCCCTCTTCTTTACCCATCTGCTAACGGGGTGTGCAAGCAATTTTAGTAATGCTGGTGGTATGGATGATGATTTCAGAAATCAAATTCCAAATGCCGGCAGTAACTCTCTTAGCTCATATTAAAAAAATTGTCTAAAACAAGGCTTGCTTAGCGAAGTAAGCCTGCCAGCTTGGTTGTTGAGGCCCCCCTTTAACCTTGCTCTCTTTGGCAGCATTTAACGCTAGCTGTAGAGCAATTCTTGCCTTTGGAGCAGATAAACTACCTGCAGCCATACAGCCTACAGGATCATTTTCAGGAATATTGGGGCGTACGCTACCTGCACCTGTTCTGGTAGCCCGAACTATAGCAACCCCAGCAGCAATTGCTTTGTCGATCGACTCTTGCCAGGCACTATTAAATCCACCTTGGCCAGTTCCAGCGATGACTAAGCCACTTACTCCTGCACCCAAGCACTGCATAACTATCTCCCCACGAGCGCCTGCATGACTTGTAAGAATCTCAACCCAAGGCCAATGTAACGCTTCTGGAATTGGTAAGTCATCGCCTAAAGCCGCTTGTTTAGCCTTCACATCTGATAACCATGAAGGATTAATTAAACCAATTGCACTAGAGGGTGAATCTTGTAAGGGTGCATTTAATGTACTACTATGGCGCTTTGCCAAATCCCGGGCCATGCAGACTTTATCTGCAAAAACGGCAAATATCCCTCCTGGACAATTATCTACAGATGTAGAGGCCCAATGAATCGCAGCTATCAAATTAGCCGGCCCATCAGCGCTTGGCGCATTTGATGGCAACATTGCCCCGGTAAGAACTACGCGTTTACCAAGTTTTTCTGCAGCCCTGCCACAAGTCGTTTGCAAAAATAAACCTGTCTCTTCGATGGTATCAGTGCCATGCGTAATAACTATACCAATTAAAGTTGAACTTTTAAGGTAATGATTTACTAATTTGCCAAGCTCAGTTAATACTGCCTCACTAAGATTACTGCTATTGATGTTTGCAACCTGCTTAGAAATTATTTTTAGGTCTTGAGGCAAAACTTTCGTAACCTGAGAGAGTAGATCTTCAACCCCAACTTGACCGGCCTGATAGAGCAAGGGGTTGGCTTCGGGGCTCGGCGCCAATCCAGCAATAGTTCCACCCATGCCTAAAACTAAGATATGGGGAAATTGCTCAACATTAAAAGGGCTTGAGTTCATATGTCCTTATATAAAGGAACTCTTGCATATAAAAAACCCCTTTAGTTAAATTCAATGTCCAACTAAGGGGGTTGGTATAGGCAGATCTTTATTGTAATTTATTGCTAGAAACCTTAAGGGGTTACAACATGCCAGATATTGTTTACTCCATCACCTGTTTTATCTCCAAGATTTTTATCTTTGGCAAAAAAGTATAGAGGCTTCCCTTTATAGGCCAGCTGTTTTTGTCCATTATTGCGATTAATCACAGAAAAATCTCCAGAAACTTTAATGCCCGGCTCAACATATACAGGTGGCCAGTTATCGGCACAAGTAGCTATGCATTCAGATTTGCCTGAATTTGCCTGATCTTTATCAAAGGTATAGATAGTTTTGCCATAACTACTGGTTAAGATTCCATTATTAATTTTAATGAAATCTGCAGATGGTGTTTTTACATCTGGCATTCCTGAGCAAGCCACTAAAAGAAAACAAGCAGCTACAGCAGCCAATATTTTAAATTGAAAATTCATTTTTAATCCTTTAGTGAAAAACTGGGGCTTAGGTGCCTGGGCCAATTAAAGTAACCTCGATACGGCGATTTTGAGCTCTGCCATCAGCAGTGTCATTCGATGCAACGGGGTCGGATTCACCCATACCCTGTGCAGAAATTAAGCTAGGACTCACGCCTTTTTTGATGAGGAAATCAACCACATTATCAGCACGTCTTGAAGAAAGATCGAGATTAGTTGCTATACCCTCCTTTTTAAGGCCGGCTCCAATTGGCACATTATCGCTATAGCCCCTCACAACAACTTTAGTGTTTTTAAAGCCAGACAAAGTTGGCGCCATTTTAGCGAGCACTGCGTCAGCTTTGCTATTTAACCGGAATCCACCCTCAGGGAAAAGAATTTTATCCTTAATGGTAACTCGCAATTCTCCTTGTAATTTGCGAATTTCAACTTCATCGCCCTGATATGCTTGCTGCAATTGAGAATATGCCCCATCAAGTTGGTTGTAGCTTTGTTGAGTTACGCAGCCAGCCGCCAATCCAAGGGCAGCTATACAGATTAAAAGCAAATACTTTTGCAGTAAATTCATACCATTCTTTCTTTGTTGATGACTTAAATTAAAATTTAATTGGCTCTTTATAAATTTTCTTGTGAGTATAGCAAATACATTTGTCAAATTAATGCATCATACCTATAATCTTCAAGTCTAGCTATTTACATTTTGCAATATCGACAGTTTTATGTTGAGTTGCATGTTTAGCCATAACTTCAATACGACTTCGAATATTATTTTTTATAAAATAAGAAATTACAAAAGATGGTACTAGTGAATCAAACTCAACTAAACTATCGTACTTGAAGGCTGTCTTATCTTTCTCTGATACCAATCTCCACGTGCCTTTATAGAATTTAGCATCTCCGCTAATTTGCTCGAAGCTAATTAATTGATATGGTGTTTCGGTGTATTCAATCATCGATTTAAGCTCAACATGAAAAAATAGAATCTCCTCCTCTATCACTCTATTTATCCGAACTTTATTTCCTATTCGTGAAATTATTTTAGCCTCAATTATTCCTGGAATATTTTTTGAGGCCTCATAGTCAGTAAGGAAGGTATAAGCGCTACAAATATTTATTGGTACAGTGTAACTAGCACTGATTTGCAAGCGCCCGCCTAAATGGTTAACTGTAACTTGCACATCATATGAATTGGCATTTTCTTGGGCATGACTCGACGTAAAAAAAATAGTCGCTGCGAAGAAGATTAATAAATTCAAGCCAAACAACTTTAAGTTAAGTATCTTTTACCTCAACACCCTTCCAAAAAGCAATATATCCAGCGATATTATTAGCCGCCGACTTTGGTTCGGCATAGTACCAAGCAGCATCTTTGTTTATTTGGCCATCTACCTTAATATCGTAATAACTAGCGGTGCCCTTCCAAGAGCAGACCGTTTTTTTATCAGATGCCTTAAAAAATTGCATATTTAATGTAGGAGCTGGAAAGTAATGGTTGCCTTCAACCACAATCGTCTGCTTTGAGTCTGCCAAGACCATATTATTCCAAATTGCTTTCATCGACCACTCCTCTTTTTTTTAGAATAAATCAAATTACTATTTCTTGTTGAGCGTTATCGATTGATGCCTCCTTAAACCTACTTAAAAATTGCCTGATTTCTATCTGCTGTGGAGCAAATAGCAGGCTTAAACGTAAACCTCAGACTGCTGAATCTTTTTAATTCTGCTGCATTTTAATGGCTAACTCAAGCATAATTATCTTGTCAATTAATTGGCTTTAAAGGCAACCGCTGCGCCTGGTGCAAGGATAATATAGGCACGTTTCCATGGTGCAGTGCCGATTAATTTCCAAGAATGCCCAGTGCCGGCTGAATCTTCGGCCAATAAAATATCACCTGGATTAATAGTGAAGTGCTCATTGCTGCGAGTAACAAAATCAAGGGTGCCTGTTAATGTAATTACAATCTGTCTTACAGGGTCATTATGCCAATCAAATTTACCCCCCTCGCTTGTTTCTTGAAATGAAATCGTCTGAGCTGTAAATGCTGATGAAAGTACATCACCGCGATTATTTTTTAAATTTAAATCAATGACGCCCTCTTCAAAATAAGAGTTATTGTCTTCACCTGTCCATAAACGGATACATCGAATCACGTTAACTCCTCAAAAAAAGAATTTTCAAACGATACCTTCATCTATACTTCAGCAACAAAGAAGCCGAAAAATAAAGTCCCAGTATTGCTGCAATTAGTACAGGGATTATTTAATTAAACTCGTAGGAATATTTGCAACATAGCCATTCAATGCAATCGGGCCTGGTAAATAAGTTCCTAAAAGATTGTTTTGGTAAACAGTATTGGCATATTGGGTTGTAGCTCCAGGAAAGACTGCTTGCACCCATGTTGGCGTAGTTGTAAATCCAGCGGTCTTTAAGGGCCCTATGATGGTTCTAGTCATGTTGACCAAAGCACAGGAAACAGGGCCCCCTGAGGTTACTTGACCAAAACCAGCCAAATAATATCCACCGTTGCCATTAGTCGTAATACCTTCAAAATGGGTTAAGGCAGAAGCTTGGTTATTGTAGGTATAAGAGGTCGTATTCGTGATATCCCCTGAGCTTGAATCGTAATCGAGGATATAGGCCTGCTCTTTGGTAGATATATCGGTATAGCCACCCACAATGGTGTAACTGGTACCGCCATTGTGCCAAACCCCATAAGCCGTCACAGCATTGTTGGCATCAGTCACCACTTTAAGATCTGTAAATTGGCCGGTACTAATTTGGTAAATAAAAGCCCGCAATTTACCCAGTGGCGTTTCATAACCGCCAACCACCAAATCATTCATAACGCTATGTGGAATGGTTTGACGCGCGCCCGGGTAACTCAGCGTCACAAATCCAGAAGTAGGATTGTTCGTAACTGGTCCAGTATAAATATAGCCCTGTTGATTAGCATTTTGAGCAGTGGTATAGCTACCAACTAAGTTCACTGCACCATTTGCAAGATTGGCAGCGCTATAAGAATTAGTGCTGGTAATAGTAGCTCCAGCAGAAGATGGGACGGGCATCGTATAGTATGTGCCGCCTCCAGTAAGCGGGCCTTTATAGAGCTGAGCTATATATGCTCCTCCTACTATGGTTGCTCCGGTGATGTAAACATCAGTTGAATTATCAACGCCACGAATACCGGTCAGGCTCATATAATTTGCTGAAGTGGCTATAGGGTTATTCAGGGTTGTATAAGTAATAGTTGTTGAAGAGCTGCTAGTGCTGTCGCCACCACAGGCTACCAATACACTAGCAATCACAATGCCAATTAAAAAATATATGCGTTGAATTACTGATTTCACAGAAAACTCCATTTCGTATGTTAGCGACATGCTATTTATAAGTAATTTTCATCATAGTTCATTTGTGAGGCATCAGCAAATATTTTAGAAGTAGGCTTACGCGTGGATGGAAATCCAGGATAAAAGGTGTAAAGTTACCGTTTAAATTAAAATGCTTAGCTCAAGTGACTAAATATTTACTTTCTTTACAGATTCTAGTTTCCACGCTTTACTACTTAAGCGCACCTTTTAATTTGACTTTTTTTATTTATCTTTTTTGGGCCATTAATCTTAGTTCAGTTGTCTATCTATTGATTAATGCAAATAAGCTCTATGCGCCCCTATTACCTCCACTTAAAAGAGCGCGATTAGTCTTTACAGTTACCCTTGCATTATTAGAAATAACCATCAATTTAAATTCAAATTCTTATGCGGCAGATAATTTTCACGGGCTGGTAAATGATGCAGAAGTCCTGATAACAGGAATGCTCTTAGGGGTGCTTTGGTTTCATAAAATTACCGCACCTAATATTAAAAAAAATATTACTTAATGCACATCCCTCGCCAATAGCAGTGAAACATTTGATCCACCAAATGCAAATGAATTGCTCATTGCATAAGAAATGGGTATTTCAACTGATCTTAATGGTAAGAAATTGAGATCGCATTCAGGATCGGGGACTTCCAAGAATGCAGTACCGGGGGCAATTCCTTTTTGCATTGCCTGTACAGTAATTAGTAACTCTAATGCACCTGCCGCCCCAAGTGTATGCCCATGAATGGCCTTAGTTGAGCTAACCAACAATTGTTTGGCGCCCTCACCCCGAAAAGTGTTTTTAATAGAAATAGTCTCGGCAATATCTCCAACTTGAGTTGCGGTGCCATGAGCATTTATATAAACCACCTCGGCGGAGTTCAGGCGGGCCTCTTTTAAGCTTTGTTGCATTGCTTTCGCTTGACCAACAGGATCGGGTTTTGTCATATGTAGCGAGTCTGAAGTTGCCCCATAGCCAATAATTTCCCCAAGGATAATGGCACCACGTTCCATTGCGCTAGCCAATGATTCCAGCATAATTGCAGCAGCACCCTCGCCCAATACAAAGCCACTGCGATTTTTTGAAAATGGTTTACAAGAACTAGCAATATTTCGAGGATCTGGATTAGCAAGGGTCTTTAACGCTTCCCAAGCCTTAATAGAGCCAGCCGTAAAAAGACTTTCTGCCCCACCCGCGATGGCTCGATCGCAATATCCATGCTTGATACTTCGGTACGCTTCGCCTATGGCATGAGCGGATGAAGCGCATGCGGTTGAGTAATTAATTGAGGGGCCTTTAAAACCTGTCTTCAATGAAATTAATGCCGCAGAGCCATTCGCCATCACGCCAATAACCGTAAAAGGTCTAACCCGATCTTTGTGGTCTAAAAAAATATTACCATAAGAGGATTCAAGCGTAGTGGCTCCGCCAAAACCTGTTCCCCAAAATATGCCGCAACGATCTAATAATTTTTCGGATAAATCTGTTAAGCCAGAGTGCCTCAGTGCCTCTTCCGCAGCAATCCAAGATAACTGCGCCACACGATCGAACATGCCTTGTGAAGAAGCATCCAATTGGATTGGTAATGGATCTGCCACCAAACCTGCGCAAGTCAAATCAACCGGGACAGCTAGTGCCTTAGTGAGGCCGCTTATTCCAGATGTACAAGTAGCGGCTTTTTGATATTGAATAGCGGCGCCAACGCCCAAACAAGAAATTGCACCTAAGCCAGTGATAACCACTCGATTCAGTTGAGCATCGGATTCCACCTTATTTTACAGAATCAATTAAATCTGCAACATCTTGAAGTGTGATGAGCTTATAAGCTTCATTCGGAATGCGAACTTTAAAATGGTCTTCTAAATCAAATAATAATTCAATTTTTCCAAGAGAATCAACTTCCAGTGACTCTAAGGTCGTTTCTGAACTAATATCATCAATATTTTTATCAAAGCGTTCAGCCACTTGCTGAATAAGGATATTTATCGTGTCAGACATGATTGTCTTTTTTCAGTAATTTCATCAAATCATTATCACGGTGTAACAAAATTAAATAACGCGATTCAGCCACCAACAAAAGCAATTTGTTTTTATATCGTTCACGCTGCAAATATTCAATCAAAGAAATACATACAAAGCCTAAGCAAAAATTCAAAATCCATACTTGTAAATCATGATAACTAAAGATAAATTCACCAAAAGGAGCCACAAACCAAAAATTAGCAAACAGAGTTCCAACCAAAATGAAGAAAAAAGCCGGCCTAAAACCGAAGAAATACGCCAAGAAAATTCCCGCTATATAGAAAAATTTGTAAGGGTTTTCGGAGTAAAAGCTATCACCCAAGGCTAATAATGCCAGTGCTATCAAAAGGAATACACTGAAACAAATGGGGTAGACTATCCATTTGGAAGTGTTGCACCAATATTTAGTATTCTTTATCTGCATTGCCCATTTTTTTCACTTAAAGTCTAAAATGCACCCATGCCTACCATTCAAGTCAACGAATCCGTCACCCCGCTCATTATACTATTTCATGGGCTTTCCTCTTCACCGCTCGAGCTGAACTATATTTCTAATGTACTCAAGAAAAATGGCTTTAGAGTAGAAACCCCCACCCTTAAGGGATATGGCTTTGGTGATTATGCAGCCACATGGGAAGAATGGCTAAATGAGGCTACTAATTTAGTAAGTACTTTACAAAAAAAAGAGGCAACCCAGCTGTCAGTTGGCGGAGTTTCTCTTGGTGCAACTTTAGCGCTTGGTGTCGCCGAAAAATTAGACGGTATTAATGCTGTTTTATGTCTCTCTACAACCTTAATTTACAACGGCTGGGCTAGCCCTTGGTATCGAATATTAACTAGGCTTGGAATTTGGCTTGGCTTGGGTGAGAAATTTAAATATAAGGAACGCGATCCATTTGGCATTAAAAATATTCAAATTCGTGCTCACATTAAAAAAGTGATGGCACAGCAAAATATTTCTGAGGTGGGCGGCTCTTACATGACTTTAAATCATATTGCGCAGGCAGATAACTTATGCGCATATGTGAGAAAGAATTTAACTAATGTCACAGCTTCGGTATTAGCTATACATGCAGTTGATGATGAAGTTGCTCACCCCAATAACGTTGATCTACTCTTTAAACATATTAGTTCACCCATCAAAAGAGCGATTTACCTTGGCAATAGTTATCACATGATTACGATCGATAATGAACGCGAAACAGTCGCCTATGAATCGGTTGCCTTCCTCAGAGAAATATATAATCAATCAACCAATGCAAAAATAAGGGAAAAAATTATTTCGCCTGAACTACAGCGTTTTTTAAGGTTAGAAAAGTCGAATCAATAACTCAATAAATTAACATAAGGCAATTAGACTTGTGCTAACGTCTGAGGCTTCATTCATCTTCGTTGTTCTTATTGCTGGCAGTTTTATTTGCCTAGAAAAAATTCGCCCATTACATCGCTATAGCAAAGATAAGGCTTGGCTTATCAGGCTGTTTATTTTCGGTAGTCTTGGGGTGCTTCTGACTACAATAATTGGTATTTTTTTGTTACCTCATTTGGGTGCCATCGTACTATTTCCAAATTTTTCAACTCAATTTTTAAAAACTCCTGCGTGGCTTAATGGTCTCTTTGCCTATGTTTGCATTAGTTTCTTTGTTTATTGGTGGCACCGTATTCGACATCATAATAATTTAATCTGGAGAATATTTCATCAAATTCACCACAGCACCCACCGCATAGAAGCTTTAACTGCAATCTATGCACACCCAAGCGATTTTTTTGCGAACGCCCTCATCATTAATATTGTTGCCTATTCAATTCTAGGGCTGAATGTCGAATCGGCAGCTTGGGCATCCCTTTGGGTCAGTATTTTCGAACTCTGGGAACATACCAACACCCCTACCCCACGCTGGTTAGGATATTTAATTGTTAGGCCAGAAATGCACCGCATTCATCATGAACGCGATCGCCATACGAATAATTATGGCTTACCTATTTGGGATATTCTTTTTGGCACCTATGAAAACTCGTCTCGCTCTGTAGAATGCGGCTTTGAAATTGATTCAGAACGCAAGGTCATGCATATGCTCTCTTGCCGCGATATTAAATAAAGTAATTATTTCTTAATGCGTTGTATTCTCTTTCTTCTTTTTTTTACATTTTCTTTTTTTTGCTTAGCCCAAGTTAAACCCTATGATGATGACCTGCCTGATCACTTAGTTGGTGATATTGGTTTGGCAACTTACTTATACCTCTAACTTGCACCTTGGTACTTATGGTACGCAGACATTTGTCGCGCCTTATGTTTTTGCCAACTATCAAAGGGCTTTTGCAAGAATTGATATGTTCGGCATTAAAACAACCAAAATTGGTTACGGGTATCTTGAAATAACTGGCAAAGTGATTCTTGATAACTTTGTAGTTAAGTCACCCTTCACGACCACTACTATTATTAAGCGCTATCCTATCCCCATTGGTATTGGTAGCTTTCAAGAAACGCCCATTGGGGGATTTCTTATCAATGCGTATCATGACTTTAGTCAATCCAAGGGAGCTTTATACGATTTTTCCTATTTTGGTGAAGTAGAAATGATTCGCAAAATAACTGTCTATCCCCAACTTGGTATTGAACGACAGTCAAGTCAATTTGCGAACTACTACTATGGTTTAAACAACCAGCAAGCGAATTCAGTCGGCTACCAAAGTTATACCGCTCCAGCTACTACTAATTTAATGTTAGGTTTCTTATTAGAGGTGCCAATTATTGATGACTGGTATATTAATATTTATGGCAAACGTAAGTGGATGGGTAGCGGAATTAGCAATAGCCCAGTCATGAACCGATCATTTCAAGATAACCTATTTATGGCCTTAGCTTACCGGTTTAAGTAAAATTGATAGCAAAAAATAAGCTGGGTAAGGATTGAGTCAAACGAGATTCTGTTTTGGTCTCATAAAAAACCCCGCATAATACAAGCTAATACCAATCAATATTAAGCAAATGATTTTATCGAAATACGTGTGCTGATCTACCGTGATAAAAAAATAAATAGAAAAGAGTATTGCTACAGCAAAAATAATTACTGCAAGCCATTTTTGTAGCGCCGTCAAGGGCGGGTTATAAATTTGAAAATCCTTACTAACGACTTCAAAATTGTCTCCATCTTGGTCATTAGGGTTCCAAGCAGGATTCTTAAAGAAGATTTTGAGTTTTGTTGCCAACTTAGAATAGTTACGACTTTTCTGACAAAGCTTGATGAATACTGAACCAAGCGCCCAGAAGGGATTCCAAGAATTTAATGGGGTTTGGGTGCCATATATACAGGCAGTTTTTTCTTCCTGATAGGTTCCAAAAATTCGGTCCCAAATAATTAAAACTGCGCCAAAATTTTTATCAATATATTCACTGTTAATTGCATGGTGCACACGATGATTCGAGGGTGATGAAAAGAGGCTATCAAACCATCCCAATTTACCGATATGCTCAGTATGTATCCAGAATTGATAAATCAGTACAAATAGGCCAATTAAAACAAATTGATAAGGTGGAATACCGAGTAGCGCCATTATTGCAAAAAAGAAGCAGGCAATAATTGGGAAAAAGCTTTCTTGTCTTAAGGCAGTAGAAAAGTTGAATAATTGACTTTGGTGATGAACAACATGGGAGCCCCACAGTAAAGCAGATTGGTGACTGACCCGGTGAAGCCAATAGTCTAAAAAATCATAAATTAACAATGCCCCTATCCAGCCATACCAGCTTTCCCAAAAGGACGTAAACGAAGTTGCTCCAATAGATAAGTAGAGTAGCTCATAGGCACCAATTTGAAAAAAAACCAGGCAAAATAAAATAGCCTGACTGAGTAGGCCTTGGCTTAGGCTACTTATAGCATCGTTCAGCCGATAAGTATTTTTACCAATTGCTAAACCATAAAAAAATTCACCCAACATGAAAATGCTGAAAATGGGAATGGCTAAAAGAATAACCTGATTTAGTAATTGTTCACTCATACAGCAATTTTAATAGAAAGTTAATTGACCTGATTCACTATTTACTTAGTTTTCCAGAATAATATATAGGGTGGATTAAAGTTCTTAAGGGCAATTTAAGCCTTGGAGAACAAAGAGAAATAGGTTTTCCTTGGAGCGAAAAAATGGAATACAAAGAAGAGATGAAATAGTCTTTCAATATGCAAAGGAAGGTCAAATACCTTTAGCCCTATCAATGCCAGGGGAATGGTAAGAATATTGAGACTACAGTTGATATTCATTTTCAAACAATTCAATCTGCCTTGAAATTTTAGCAACAATACTAGGCGATTTAGCGCCCCTGTCTCAAGCTCAATAAGTCTAATCAACGCTTATCAGGAGCCCCCATCTTCAGGCTATTTGTCGTAATCATTAGCAAAGTGGTGGTTTGTGTCACGATGATGAGCTTCATCATTGCGTACAGCAATTACCACATCCCGTAGGGTTGCACTGGAACCAAGCTTCCAATAATCTATGGCTATCTTTGGCGCTGGCACATTGGGTGTTCGTCCTTCATCAATTTCTTTGAGATATTCAGTATAGGAATAGACTGCCTCTTCCTCAAAATAGCCAACTATACGATGGGCTGTTCTCGGAAAAAAGACATAAATAATGAAAAAGAAATTCCAGAAAATAGCCTGTGTAATCAAGACAAGGTAGCGCTCAAACATGTTGGGCTTTGCAATCTCAATGAAAGTCATTAGATGCATTCTTTCATTCTCGGCCTCCTCCAAAAGCGTTCGAATCTTTGGTCCATAGCCAGGCTTCATACTACGTAGACTTCTTAAATGTGTCCACATTCCAGCAACCATTCCTGGCACTCCTGCAACAGTTTCCAAAATAACTGCTCGGTGCCCATAGCGTTTCTTAAAAAAGGTATCTGCAAAAAAGCGCATACCTTTAGTAAAAGCTAGTGCAACTCGATCAGAAAATTGAAGGGGGGTGTAGTGGACGATCTGTTTCATAGAAAATACTTTAAATCATTTTTAGATTTTATGCCCCATCGATAATTAGACGTCCTTTGCCACTCTTTAAGTAAGGTGCTCAACCCTAATTGGGGTAAAGTAATTTCTATTATGTACACTTTCTAAACCCTTTTGCTTGACTTGGAAGGCGCATTAACGCTTGCTAAGATCGTTTTTTCATCTTTGGCCTGAACTGACACTGCTTTCAAACTCGAGGGTGCCATCTTGCTACCATTCCACACCTGTCCACACCAGCATTCTCCTGCATCATTAATGATGCATACACCGGAGCCACAACACCGATCATCTGACTTACTCATTTTTTGCTCCCAATTATTTAATTACTTTCATTTAATATTTGCTATCTGATGGTTTTTTTTCAAAATATAGGACTTATTGCAGCCTATCTTAAGTCCTTTTGAAAAATTTTGCTTACTGGTTTATAGCAAAGAATTTAATGTCCATACTGGCTAATCTCGTCCCCGCCATCTTAGAAACTAAGCAAGTAGATTGGGCTATTTATTGGGTACTTTTTTTCGACAGGCAGCGGAGCAATATTTAATTGACTCCCAATTTTTTTCCCAAGATTTTCTCCAGGTCATTTCTTTTTTACAGACTACGCAAAACTTGCTCGGTAGATAGCTCTTATTACCCTTAAAAGAATTATTCATTTAAGCTCTAAAGATCATTTAAGTGATTCAGTACATATTCTGCATGCGAAACAATGGATGCCTGGTCATCATCGCTAATTCGTCTTAAATTTGCAGTCATTAAACGAGTACGGGGATTTGATTCAAATTGGGTACGATGCTTGATTAAGAAGTTCCAATACAAGGTAGTGACGGGGCATGCCATTTCGCCAAAACGAATGTCTGGCTTGTATTTACAGGATTCACAGTAATTGCTCATCCGTTTAATATAAGCACCACTAGCTATATAGGGCTTACTTGTAAAACGACCGCCATTAGCAAAAAGTGCCATTCCCGCCGTGTTAGGAAGCTCTACCCACTCAATTGCATCAACATAGATAGCCAAATACCAGTCACATACATCAGCGGGTAATATTTCAGCCAATAGCGCAAAGTTTCCCGTGACCATCAGACGTTGAATATGATGAGCGTATCCATATCTAAGCGTTTGACCTATGGCATCTTTCATGCAGGACATATGGGTTTGAGCAGTCCAATACCAATTCGGTAAAGCACGATGGTGTTCATAAAAGTTATCTTGAGCTAGCTTAGGCATATCCAGGTAATACATGCCCCTAACAAACTCTCTCCAACCCAATATTTGACGAATAAATCCCTCAACGCTAGAAATTTCTAAAGCATATTTTTGTGAAGCCTGTAAAACAGCAGCAATCACTTCTCGTGGATTCAGTAGCTTCAAATTCAGAGAGCTAGAGAGAATGGAGTGCCAACCGAAAGGAGTATCTGTCCACATGGCATCCTGAAAAACCCCAAAATGTCTTAACCGGTATTCTATAAAGTAGTGCAAGGCCTCAAGAGCTTGTGCACGAGTTACTGGCCACCGAAAGTCATCTAAAGCCCCGGGATGCTTTTCGTAATTATGTTTTACAAATTCAATTACTTCCTGCGTTATTGCATCTGGTTCAAATAAAGCAGGAGTTTCAATAATTCCAGGGCCTTTTTTTGGATAAGGCTTACGGTTATCTTGATCAAAATTCCATTGACCACCCTCTGGATTACCGTCAGCATCGACTAAAATATGATGGGTCTTCCGCATTAGGCGATAAAAGTATTCCAGCCGAAATTCTTTTTTTCCGGCAGCCCAATCATTAAAATCTTGATGTGAACAAAAGAAATGATCATCTTCGCGAATTTCTAAGCAGATAGATAAGTCTTTTGCTAACTCCTCTATCTCCAGCTTTAAGCGAAATTCACCGGGCTCAATACAGATCAAATGGGTAATCTGCTCGCGAACTATTTTGTCCTTTAGAGTCTCGACTATGGATAGAGGTGAGCTTTGAATGTAACAGAGGGGATATTTAAGTTCTTTTAGCCTGCCTGCAAAGTGCCGCATGGCCGATAAAAATAGTGCGATCTTCGCTTTATGTGACCAAACATATTGCGCCTCTGGAATTGACTCAATCATCACCACCTCATCGACTTTGAAATCAAAATCTCTAAGGGCGGCTCCATTTTCATCTAACTGATCACCGAGAATCAGAACTAGTTTTTTAAGTGGCTTCATTTATTTTTGTACTGGGTTGGGCAGTATGCGCGGTCAATTGCCTTACTTCGAAGGGCAACATGCTTAGTTACCCTCCCAGTCACTCGCTTACGCCACAGCTCAAAAGAGCTACGCTTGAGCTCATGACGCATTAATTGAATCACTTGAGCCTCAGATAAGCCAAATGATTTCTCAATTGCGTCAAATGGGGTACGATCCTCCCAGGCCATTTCAATCAGGCGAGACTTATCAGACTCAGAAAGTGTTTTTGATGGTAATTTTGACACCTAGCAAGTTTATGAGTTATTTACTAAACTTGTACTACACACTAATTTTTCAAAATAATATGCTTGGAAAAATTCGTCAGAAACTGATTTCGCTCGCTCCAACCCCATACCTAAAAATTGTAGATATGGTGTGTCCTATCTGCGACCGCCCCATCCCCGAAGCCCAAAAAGATGCTCATCACTTAGTACCTAAATCTAAGGGCGGAAAAAATACTGCGTATCTCCACCGCATTTGCCATCGCCAAATACATGCCCTCTTTACAGAAACTGAACTAGCCACACAATTCAATAATGCTGCAGCCCTTCAAGTGCACCCTGAAATGCAACGATTTATTCATTGGATTAAGTCGAAGCCAAATTACTTTTATGAAAAATCACGCAAAAGTGCGCGCTTGAGAGAAACTTAATATTCACTTTAAGTAAAGCTAAAAAAATATCACATCTTGTTAGACTTGAGCCTGGGACCAAAGGATTTAGGTTTGTATTAGTTTCCTAACTCCCTGGACTATGCCTTCACCATATCTTTCGACTGCTACCACTACCCCCATAAGCGTTACTTTAGGTAACGCTCCAATAAATACCCACCTAAGAGTTGGTAATTAGATTGCTGGTAGGCTCACCAGGGCTTGAACCCGGAATCTAAGGATTGTGAGAGGAGTAACTAGCATTGATACTGATTGAAGTGGGAGAAATTATTTGCTATACTTGTATAGCAAATAAAGGAGAGCCCATGTTAGCCATTAGACTACCTGACGACATTGAATTAAGACTTGGTAATTTAGCTAAAAAAACTGGTCGCACTAAAACATTTTATGCCCGTGAAGCCATCTTAGAATACCTAGATGATCTTGAAGATCTTTATTTGGCCGAAAAGAG
Source organism: Polynucleobacter meluiroseus (assembly GCA_945878885.1). GTDB lineage: Bacteria > Pseudomonadota > Gammaproteobacteria > Burkholderiales > Burkholderiaceae > Polynucleobacter > Polynucleobacter meluiroseus_C. The sequence continues at coordinate 27,603 of CAMCUP010000018.1, forward strand.
ATTTAGCAATATTACCAATGGTAAATCTAAAACGATCAAACTAAATCAATTGGAGCGTGAACTTGGTTTGGCAGATTGAATTTGACCTTGCAGCAAAGAGAGAATTAGGAAAATTAGATCCACAAATAGCTAAGAGAATACTAAAATTTTTAAAAACTAGGGTAGCTACTCAAGCCGACCCTAGAAAAATTGGGGATGCACTTAAAGGCTCAACACTTGGTGAGTTTTGGAAATACCGAGTTGGTGACTTTCGCATTATTGCAAGTATTCAAGATAAAACTATTTGTATTCTTGTCTTGCGAATTGGTAATCGCAAAGAAATTTACAAATAGAATATGTAAATTTGCATCCAATCCTGATCCACCATTTGTATCTAACTTTAATCCAGCAAAGTGATCAGGCTATCTTTGACTAGCAGACTATATTAAACAGATAGTGGACTAAGATTCGATGCAAATTAGCGTGCTAATTAGATCAGTTTTGCGCGCACTTCAATAGTACGGCGTATCGTTAGCTAATATTTCTCCGAAAAAATACCATTGTTTTTTCCCAGGCTTGATCTGCTGCTTGAGGGTCATATTTCAGATAAGGGAGTTTTTTCGAATCTGCCTCTTCATTGGCAAAGGCATGCTTGGCCTCATATCGATCAAAGGCATAAACTACTCCAGCCGCAGAGAGCTTGGCCTCAAGTGCATCAACGCCACTAATTGGAAAGACATCGTCATATATTGCAAAACTACCCATTAGGGGTGCTTTAATTTTGCTAGCATCCACAAACTCCAATGGAGGGTAACCATACCAGATTGCAACTGCATCAATTTCAGGGGCAAAAACCGCAGATAGCAAAGTAAGCGCTCCACCCATACAAAATCCGGTTACCCCAACCTTAGGTGCGCCTGCAGCTTTGAGATATTGAATAGCCCCACGAATATCTTGGCTGGCAGCATCTCCAAAATCTAAGCCTGTCATTAAATGATTGGCCTCATTTTCCTCGAGGGCAATTTTTCCCTGATATAGATCAGGTACTATGGCCTGATATCCCTGGTCGACTAAGCGATGGGCAACATCTTTTATTTGCTCATTTAATCCCCACCATTCTTGAATTACCACAATAGCAGGTGCAGATGCCCCTGCTTGCGGCTGTACTAGATAAGCTTTAGCAGATTGCCCGTCTGGACGCGCATAAGTAATCATTGAACCCATATAACTCTCCTAGAAAATAGATCTGATTATTTGACTCATCAAGCCCTACTAATTATCTTTAGCTATATTTACACGACTAATGATCCAGCAAGCTCCAGCAATCAAGATAATAGCCCCGCTTTCATAGAGCAAAATTGCAGGATTCCCATCTTTACCTTGAAGAATAATTAATCTACTCAATGCAGTCATGGCGATAAATAAAGGTATCGTTATTGGGATGCGGTGGCTAGCGTAAAAGGCCGCTAGCATCCCCAGAACCTCCGCATAAATAAACATCAGCAAAAGGTCCTGCAGCTCTACACGACGACTACCAGTGAGGGAAATAATTTCTTGGATCATCGCTGCAATAGTAAAAAGAGCAATAATAATCAGGAATAATTTTTCCACTAAACCAATGATGTTTTTCACATTCATATGCTCACCTTTTTAATTTGAATTTTAGCTATGTAAACACATTAATATGTCTAAAAATACTGAGAACATCTCTAGGATAGAAAAACGACTTAGGAATTTCTCCCTAAGTCGTTAATTTCATTGATGGGTCCAAGAGCACTGAAACCTGAGGCAAAAGGATGCACAATCTTTAAGGTTTAAGTTGGGCTCTAATTTCGCCAGGCTTGTTAGTTGCGCTGTGCACATTGAGGTAAAGATTTCCATTTTTCAAACTTTGAAGTTGTGCATCTGTCAATTTGGCGCCAGCAGGAGCTGACCAAATATTGTCTGCAGTTTTAGTAAATGGCACGATTACGGGACCATTTTGGCCCATTGGCGCTTCATGAATATGGGCCATAGTTCCTTCAACACCAGTGGTAGTAATTGTTCCTGATACTGCTCCATCTGGAGCAACCATAATTGAACCCACTCCGGAAGCCGAGGTCATTACAGGGGGAACTTCTTGGGCCCCAGAAAGAGTTACTTTCATTGATTGCGCCGAAACGACTAAAGAGAGCATCCCAAAACCTAAGCCAATTAGTGCTTTACTTAAAATTCGTTGTGTTTTCATTCTTATCTCCTACGTTGTTTAGCAGACTCATTCTAAACAAATTTAAGAATATAAAACCTTCATGAAAGTAAGGGCTTTTGAAAAAACTTTTTTAAGATAAAAACCCTAAAATGATGCTTCTTGTAATAAGTCCTGAGATTTATGAAACTGACCGTTTTTCGCTACAAAGTCTGGGATCATCAAGATGATAACCAGGCTCAAATACCTCCTTATTACGCCATTCGGGAATATATTGAGCAATTAGAGGGGGCATCTGTAATTGAAGATGACTATTTAGAAGTAGATGAGTCGGATCTTGATGTTTATGGAAGAATATCTACTATTTAGACTTAAAAAGGAAAGTCGGCATGCCAATAATTCGTGCAGTATCGTTGTTTACTTTTTTATTAGTATTATCCAACCAGTCATTTGCGCAGGCAATCTCGAAGGACTATCAAAAAAATTGTATGCGCGAGCAAGTAGTAGAGCATCAGGGTACCAAGGGTAAAGCGCTAACTGAAGATGACTTCACAGCTTATTGTAGCTGCCAAGCTGAATACATTTCTCAAAATGCGACTAAGCAACAAGTAAATGAACTACTGAAAAATCCAAAAGCTAAGCCTGAATGGCTAAAAGTGATTGAGCTAAAAGCCATAAAATCTTGCATTACCTCTGACTCAAAAATGCGTACTTAGTGATCTAGTGTTCCTGCAACTTAAATAAGGTCACAGTTCGTTAACAACAAATTGGCAATTTTTCTAAGGTCTTTATTCATTTAGCAATTACCCCTATTTTCTCGATGAATCAAAACTCCTTATTTAGCATCGAACCTGACCAAGGCGGGCTAAACATACTAGCCAAGGATGGGTCTGTTCACTACCATCCAGAATTTATAAGTGCGGCTGATAGCGCTAAATTAATAGATAAACTTAAAGTATCACTTCAATGGGAAGTAGATCAGCTCATCATGTTTGGCAAGTTAGTATCTACACGTCGTAAAATAGCGTGGATAGGAGATCAGAATTGTACTTATACCTACTCTGGAGTGAGCAAGCAACCTCAAGCATGGACCCCAGAACTACTACTCATAAAAAGTCAGCTAGAGAAACTTTCTGATTCAGCATTTAACTCTTGTCTACTCAATCTTTACCATGATGGTAAAGATGGAATGGATTGGCATAGTGACGATGAAAAAGAGCTAGATACACAGTCTCCCATTGCCTCATTAAGCCTTGGTGCTAGCCGTAAATTTGCCTTCAGGCACAAGAAAGATAAAAAAACTACCTCTCTTATACTAGAAAATGGTAGCGCTCTCATCATGTATCCGCCAACTCAGAAGTTTTGGCACCATGCATTACTAAAAACGAAAATCATTCATACATCTCGAATAAATTTGACCTTTAGAAAAATTAATCACTCATCATGAGTAAAAACCAGCTCAAAGGAACAAGTGTAGCTGTCATTGGCGCTGGTATTTCAGGGCTAAGCTGTGCAACTCAGTTAAAAGCACTGGGCTATCAAGTTCAGCTCTACGAGAAAAGTCGGGGGGTTAGTGGTCGTATGAGCACTCGCAATGAAGACAATTGGACGGTAGACCATGGAGCCCAGTACTTTACCGCAAGAGATCCTCTATTTATTGACGAGCTCAATAACTGGATTGATGCTGAGGTAGCTGCCAGCTGGAATCCACACTTAAAAGTATTTAAAAATAATCAATGGCAAGACAGTACTTCTAACGAAAATCGTTATGTCGGTATTCCTGCTATGAATTCACCTAGCAAATATTTAGCTAAGAACCTACCTCTTGCTTTGAATCAAACAATTGATCAAATTACCTATTACCAAGATAAATGGTACCTGCACAGCCTCGAGCAGGGAGATATTGAGCAGCGATATGATTGGCTTGTATTGGCACTTCCTGCACCACAATCTATGTCTCTTGCTAAATCAATAGACAAATCAATTGAGAGACTGGCTACTCAAGCGAATATGCAGGGCTGCTGGACGGTGATGGCAAGTTTTACAGAAAATTTAAATCTACCATTTGATGCCGCTTTTATCAATGATGAAATTATTAGCTGGATTTCTCGAAATAACTCTAAGCCAAATCGTATGGGCCTAGAGACTTGGATAATTCATGCCAATGCACAATGGAGCCAAGAATGGATAGAGTTAGGCAAAGATGAGGCAGCTAAACTAATCCTAGATTGCGCAAAGAGATTGGGCTTAGATTGTCATAAAGCTAAAATTTCTATTCATCGCTGGCGTTATGCAAGTGGACACACAAATCCACCCCCCGGCTTTAGCCTCCAAGAGGATCTAAAAATAGGATTTTGTGGCGACTGGCTTAATGGAGGTAGAGTTGAGGGCGCTTGGCTCAGTGGCTATAAATTAGCCTCCCAGATTGAAAGTGTGAAAAATTAAACTTATCACTACGAATACCATGACAACTAATGCATGTATTGAATTAAAAGATCTGCAGCTCCAGACCCAAATTGGAACCTACGGACCTGGCGCAATAATTCCGAAGCAGCATCTATTAGATTTAACGCTTTGGATTGACTCAAAACTGGTCTTCATCTCAGAAGATGTCATGGAAAATGTATTTGACTATGATCCTCTGGTAATAGAGATTGATAGGCTAGCTGGCGACGGTCATTATGAAACTCAAGAAAGACTAATAACTCGAATAGTTCATGCTTGCGCACAATATCCTGAAATTGAATCACTTCAAATTAACCTGAGAAAAGCACCAGTTCATGCTGGCTCTGGCTCGCTTGGCGTTCGCCTCTCAGTAAATAAAACTACCTTAGATGACTTACGATGACCTTACTTCAAGCTGAGGGGCTTGGCCGTCGAGTGACTAATGATCGCTGGCTATTTCGGCATCTTAATATCTCTCTTGCTGCTGGCGAGCAACTTGCTCTTCAGGGTGCCTCTGGGGTGGGCAAATCGACCTTACTCAATCTCTTAGCGGGACTTGATCAACCCGATGAGGGTCGGTTGCTCTTTGAGGACAAAGATCTCAAAATAATGGGGGCAAATGAGCATCTCCATCTACGCCGAGTTGCCTTCGGATTCGTATTTCAGGCATTTCATTTAATGCCACATCTCAATGCTCTACAAAATGTAATGGTCCCCTGTTTAATTGCTGGACTTCCTCTTGACCAAGCAAAAGATCGTGCTAAGGCCCTTTTAAGTGCACTAGGTTTAGCAGCTGCTTATGAGCAATTTCCGGCAGTCTTATCGGGAGGCGAGCAACAACGAATTGCCCTCGCGCGTGCCTTGGTCCATCATCCAAAAATCGTGCTCGCAGATGAGCCAACTGGTAACCTTGATCCGATTACTGCTGATCTTGCCTTAGAACTACTATGTCGATCTTGTCGTGAGCATAATGCCGCCTTAGTAATGGTGACCCATTCAGAGAAGGCAGCTGAGCGCTTGGATCGGCGTTTAGTTTTAACCAACTAATGCTGTTTTATTGGCTACTTTCATCTGCCTTTAAGGCGCAGCTGGGTCGTTGGCTGATAGCGGGTCTTGCTGTAGCTTTGGGTATTACACTGGCCGTCGCAATTCATACAGTAAATCGTTCAGCGCTAAGCGAGTTTAGTCGTGCCTTAGATCTAGTTAATGGCCAGGCATCTGCCCAAATCGTGATCCCTACCGGTGAATTCTCAGATCAGCTTTATGACCAAATTGTTACGCAGCAAACTGCGCTAGGAATTCGTGCAATCAGCCCAGTTTTAGAACGCAATACCGCACAAATTCGTGTTCTCGGAATCGATATTTTTCAGGCAGCTCGAGTATCGCCCTCTCTGGTGCCTTTAGTTTCTGAAGATCAAGATCAAGGATTATTTTCAGACGATGCTATCTTTTTATCGGCCGCTGCCTTACAAAAGTTGCAATTATCAGTAGGCGACCCCTTGGCGCTGGATTACGAAGGGAAGACCGTTCGATTTAAAATTGCTGGCACGGTACCAGGCGCGATTGGTCAAGTTATTGCTGTGATGGACTTGGGTTTACTACAGTGGCGCCTTGGAGGCTTTGATCGAGTTAGCCGGCTCGATGTGCAACTTCTGCATGACAAAGGAATCGAAGAGGTAGCTAAGGCTGTTCAGAACCTCAATCTAGGCCTGCGTTTAATTAGTGCGCAAGAGCGTGATCGCCGTGCCTCTAATTTGTCGCGCGCATATCGTGTTAACTTAAATGTTTTAGCGCTCGTTGCCCTTTTTGCAGGCGCTTTTTTGGTCTTTACGACCATCAGCTTTTCGGTTCTGCGCCAACAATCCCAACTAGCACTTCTGAGTATTTTGGGTGCAAGTCCCCGGTGGATATTTTCATTAGTGCTTGCGCAAGCTGGTGTCATCGCTGCTTTAGGAGGTCTGCTAGGTATAGGCCTGGGTCTTACTTTAGCCTTTGTTTTACTTAATATGCTTGGCGGTGATTTAGGGGGAGGTTATTTCTCTGGCGCAGTACCACCCCTAGAAATTGATTCTGTCGCACTTCTGGGCTTTTGGATCCTCGCTATTGCGGTAGGTTTATTGGCCGCGTATTTTCCAGCAAAAGCTGCCACCTCAAAACGCCCTACCGAGCTATTAAGATCTGGCTCTACCGAACGCGTCTTGCGGCCTGCAATGGATCATCGAGTTGCTCTTATTTTCAGCCTTGCCAGCTTAGTCTTAGCATTTATACCAGCCATTAATGATCTTCCCCTTGCCGCATATGCTTCGATTGCATGTTTATTATTTGCAGGCTTAGCGCTTATTCCATGTTTAGTTCAGTATTGCTTTTCAGCACTCGCCGATCGTTTATCGCGCTGGCAAAAGCAGCCATCATCTCTGATTTTTGCAGTCTGGCGCTTAGCTCAAGCACCAGCTAGTGCTGCGGGATTAATTGCAGGTGTAGTTGCTGCTCTTGCCCTTACTGTAGCAATGGTGGTGATGGTTGCTAGTTTTCGAGACTCGATGACCCAATGGCTTGACCAAGTATTGCCAGCAGATTTATATGCAAACTTTAAGCAGGTAAAGCAAGACAATGCGTTTCTCAAAAACCCCAATCTATTAAAACGTATTGCGCAAGTTCCGGGTATTGAACGATATGAATTAAGCGTGCAACGTAAGATTCTGTTTCAGTCTGATCGACCCGAGGTCACTTTAATTGCTCGACCAATCCAACAGTCTCGTGCAGCTGAAGCTCTGCCCTTAATTGGCTCAGTCTATCCCCAAAACTCAACGCCAAATCAGCCTGCCTTGCCAGTAGCCTACGTATCTGAGGCGATGGTGGATTTATATGATTGGCGTCCCGGTGAAATTCATACCTTACCAGCCTTTAATGGGCAGCAGAACGCCCAAAAAGTCTGGATTGGAGGCATTTTTCGGGACTATGGTCGACAGCACGGTGCGCTAATCATTGATCTTGCTGAATACCAAAATATGAGTGGCGATCAACAGTATTCGGGTATCGCGATCTGGCTAGTCAATCAAGCAGATCCAACCACAGTACTGAATGCACTGCGTGTTGCAATTCCCCAGTTTCGTGATCAGGATTTTACTAATCGCAGTAGCCTACGAGCTCTCTCTTTAACGATTTTTGATCGTAGTTTTGCCTTGACTTATGCTCTAGAGATCGCCGCTCTTCTAGTGGCACTATTTGCAGTAGCGACAGGCTTTGCAGGTCAAGCATTACTTCGACAGAAAGAATATGCCTTGGTGCACTACCTGGGCCAATCTAGTGCGCAGCGTACAAGCTGGATTAGCGCCGAGTCAGGCCTTTTATTGGGATTAGCAGTTATTTGGGGAACAATCTTAGGTTTATTAATGAGCCAGATATTAATCCACCGCGTTAACCCGCAATCCTTTCATTGGACAATGGACACAAGCGTGCCGTATTTTGCACTAATTACACTCATGCTGGTCTTGGTTGGCTCAGGCATAGCAGCGGCCTTATGGGCTGCAAAGCGCAATTTAAATCGAGCCAATTTAATCACTGCATTACGAGAGGAGTGGTAATGCACCAGCGTAATCGCCGATATTTTATGCAAGCATTACTCGTGTCAAACGCACTTCCAATTTCTCTATGGGCAAATTCTGCTTCAGTTGTCTATCCGCCTGTTCGACCTAGAGTGCTGGTATTCCCGAAAGATTATGGAGCGCATCCAGAGTTTAGAACTGAGTGGTGGTATCTCACTGGTTGGCTTGGCTCAGGAGAAAATGCGCTGGGATTTCAGATTACCTTCTTTCGTAGTCGTACTCAACATTCTCCTGATAATCCAAGTCGTTTTGCACCACAACAGCTACTATTTGCACATGCCGCATTAGCTATACCAGCAGAAGGTAAATTACGATATGCTGATGTTGCGGGACGAGTTGGAACTGCGGGCGCTAGTTTCGATACCACCGATACACAATTACATTTAGCTAATTGGACGATGGAGAGAACTGCAAATGATCGTTATCAGTTTTATATACCAGCAGATACCTTTACGCTACGTCTAGACGCTATTCCCTCCCAGGGTCCTGTATTAAGAGGAGATCGAGGTTATTCTGCTAAAGGTCCGAGCCCAGAACTCGCTAGCTATTATTACAGCCGTCCTCAGCTAAATGTCATAGCCCAAATTGAGCTTAAAGAAAAATCATTAAAAGCCAAGCAAGGTGCTCTCATTAAGTACTCTGGAATTGGCTGGTTAGATCATGAATGGTCGAGCAGTTTACTGATGACTGGTGCAGTTGGTTGGGATTGGATTGGCATCAATCTTCTCGATGGAGGCAGCATCATGGCCTTTCGCATAAGAGATAAGGCAGGTAAGACCTTATTTAGTGAATGGGATCGACGTGATCAAAAAGGTCGAGTCCTGGAGCGCCACTCCAATGCTATTTGGGAAGTAGTCGGCCAATGGAAATCGCCACGATCGCTTGCAAATTATCCAAAAGGCTTTTTAATTCGAGTTGGCAATCAAGAGCTTCGATTGCAAACCCTGATACAAGATCAAGAGTTAGACGCTCGTGCTAGTACGGGTGGGTTTTACTACGAGGGTGCGGTAGAAATGAGTCAGAATAAAGTTGTTATTGGCCGCGGCTATCTTGAGCTAACTGGATATAGTCAAGCAGTGAAGTTCTGACAACAATCATCTTGCAACCAATGGTAAAGACTAAAAAGAAAGTAAATGCACATGATTAGGATTGTTGGCTTAATTACATTGTTGCTAGCTGCTAATCTCACGCTAGCACAGCAGACTGCCCCGCCAGGCTATTTCTCGGTCCCAGCCAGCGCCGATGGCATTGGCAAGCGCTATATGGATCGTGAAATCTCAGGGGTCATGGGCTGGCAAGGTGCTGCATGGCTTGAGCGAGATAAGAGGGAGCGCGAAGAACGTACCGATTTATTGCTAGATGCATTGGCATTACAACCAGGTATGGTTGTAGCTGACATTGGCGCTGGTACCGGCTACCTATCTCGCCGCATGGCTCCACTTGTTATGCCAGGCGGAAAAATCATCGCGCTTGATCTACAGCCTGAAATGGTAAATTTTCTCCAGACTGGAATGAAGCGTTTAGGACTTTCGCAGATTGAAGTAAAGCTAGGGACGGTCGACGATATTAAATTACCTAAAAACTCAATCGATATGGCTATTATGGTCGATGTGTACCATGAACTGGCCTACCCTTATGAAGTAATGATTAGTATCATGCAGGCTCTCAAACCCCATGGTCGTATAGTCTTCGTGGAATATAAAGCAGAAGATGCGCGCGTACCAATTAAGCCCCTACATAAAATGAGTGAGGCACAAATTAAGCGAGAAGCAAGTGTTTTTGCCCTGGAATGGGAGCGGACGGTGAGCACACTGCCATGGCAACATGTTGTTGTGTTTCGTAAACGATAATATTTACGATCTACCCTAGCAGTCTCTACACCTTCTATACATTACTACCTAATCTGACCAGAGATCAGCTAACCATCGTTTTAATTCTTGAAACATCAGTGCTAAGCCAATAACGGCTAGTAGAACGATAAATGCGGCAATTAATAATAAAGAATTATTCATTAAGCTAAAAAGCTTTTGAATTAATTTTTCTTTATATTAAAAATATCAATTGAATCAACGGCATGAATCATGCCATTCGTAGCAATTATATTTTCGATTTTAATGCTCACCTGATTTACGCTTGGGCCGCTCAGATTAGATTCAATTAAAAGATCATCGCCAGCCACGGAGGAATAGTGAGAGTTATGAATTTTAGTTGAGGCAAACTCTGGCACAATAAAGTGATCAATAAAGTCGTTTAATTCCTCCGGATTAGATTCAAGTGACTGAAGATATGAACTGACCTGACTCCCTATCTGTTTTTGACCGAAAGTGTCACCACAAGCGTTACTTAAAGTAACTCCTAAAAGACCGAACCCCCACTATCGCTAGTGAGGGTTTTTTATGGTGGGCCCAAGAGCACTTGAACCTGGCTTATAGGATGCCTGACTGTATACCTAAACTGTTGCTGACAAAGTTAAGATATTAAGAAAAAAATTGAAAATATCCTAGTCATTTTGAAGTTTTAGGGCCAATAGGTGCTTTTTGATGCCCAAAATAAAGATCGATCAAAACAAGTCCGATTTCATGGTCTAAATAACTATCTGTACTTGGGTCCCAGAACTCGCTTTTCATAGTGTCAAAAAATACATCCCTGCCATCAAAGTTATAAGGGCCTTGAGTATGTTTCGGCTGCATATTGACCTCCTCTGTTGATGAGTTTGTACATGCTGTCTCTTGCTTTTTAGTATGAATTTCCATTGTCGTTTAAAACAACATATTAAGTACTAACCTATTTCTTTGCACGCAAAACTGATCTAATTAGCGCCTTAATTTGCAACCAATTTCAGCCCAGTATCCGCTCAATATAGGCTGCCAGTCAAAAATAACATCATCATTTGGATGGATTAAAGTTAGATACAAGTGGTGGATCAGGATTGGATGCAAATTAACAATAAAGTAGCTTATAGTCTTGTAGGATCCACCACGCTAGACCAAGGCCACCCATACGCTAGCCAAGCGCGACCATGATTGGCTCAATAGATCACAATTAACCAAGGTAATTCCAATCTTTTATTGATTTTTGGCCTGCCCAGCACGATTCGAACGTGCGGCCTACGCCTTAGAAGAAATCGTGAGTTTTTTGATTCAGTTCATCAATAAAAGAAGTCTAGCTGAGTACGTGAGCTATCTTGAGATTAAAGGATTAACCGGCTTACCTATGGCGATTAAGATTTACTCACCACCCAGCTGTATTTTTTCTTTATCCTTTTTTTACCCAGGCACTGCACCACCCTTTAGCTGAAACTGCTTTACCACCAAATGCGAGGCACGGC
>CAMCUP010000019.1 GCA_945878885.1 Polynucleobacter meluiroseus
TCGCCACCAGGTGCAAGCACCCGTGCTGCCGTTCGACTTGCATGTGTAAGGCATGCCGCCAGCGTTCAATCTGAGCCAGGATCAAACTCTTCAGTTTAATTCCTGTGATCCTTGCGGATCGTCGCACTCATTCAAGAAATTGACTTGGTTTAAAACCAAATCTTTTTACTGTCTTGAGTACTGTTTTATTTACATCTGTCCCGAAGGACTTGATGCCTTTACCCAGTACCCACAATTATCGATTGACTAATTTTTAAAGAAGGCTGAAATATCTTTTTTAAGAAAATTCAGCGAAGTCCGCTACTATGACAGAAGAATTACACGATGTCAATACCCATATAGGTATTTTTCCTCATATTTTCAGTAATTCTTTACACAAAAGCCGGCAAGTTACCAAAAACCCAAATATTAGGGAAAACCCTAATTTTAGATCTAAAACAGGGTAAAATGGTGCAATGCAAAAAAAGTTAAGCGCTAGCTCTGGTCTGTCCGCTGTGCCCTTAGTTCCGAGCTCGCTAAGTGGGCCACCAGTCAGAGATCTGCATGGCGGTCATCGCAAGTAAAGCTTTGCGCTGGTTACTGAAAAAAACAAGCGCAAATTAGCCAGCTTTGTGGCTGAAGTTTTTATTGCGGCGTTGGTTTAGTTGCTGTTGCAGATGCATTCTTATTGGCCGCATCAATACGCTCTTTATCAGCCTCAGAAATTAAATCAAAAAACGTATATACCGCTTTCACACCATTAGTAGAGCTAGCGATTTTCTTCGCCATTGCCGCCTCGGCCGAAGTCAAAATGCCCAGCATATAAACATTTGTGCCTTCAGTCACAATATCCATTGAATTAGACGGAAGGTTGTTGGTAAAAATCATTTCTGCTTTAATTTTTGAAGTCACATAGGCATCGTTTGCTCGCGCCGTGTAAGAGCTATTTGGGCCAACAATTAATTCATTAAAAACCGCCCGCACATTTTTTATCTGCTTTACATCGGCTTCGGCTTGGACTTTAATAGCTACCGTTTTTACTTCGCCAGTTAAAAGTACTTGCTGATTAAATGAGCTAACATTGATGTGTGCATCGTTGCCAAACTTATTACTCAGTTGTGCGCCGGCTTCCAGCTGAATGCCGATGTCAGTGGCTTGCGCCGCAGCTGTGCGCCGATCGGCGAGCACGCTTGCACCGCCAGCGACAGCTCCCACGGCAATCACGCCGCAAGCATTTAATAAACCAAGTATGACCGATGCACATAACAGCGCACTCACTAAACGAGATAAACGAGACATTATTTGCATACCACTTTCACCTCTGATATTAATCGAGTAACACATGATCAATGCCATCACACAAGGCGTGTAATAGCACTAAATGGGTTTCTTGAATGCGGGCGGTGCGGGAAGAGGGCGCTGCTAAAAGTAAATCATTAGCATCCAATGCATTATTCAAACTACCACCGCCATTCCCGCTTAAAGCAATCACTTTAATGCCCATTGCTTGAGCAGCTTCAACCGCCTTAATTACATTTTTTGAGTTACCAGATGTGGAAATAGCCAATAAGATGTCGCCACTTTTGCCAAGGCCGCGCACTTGCTTACTAAAAACCTCATCATAACTATAGTCATTACCTACTGCCGTCAAAATCGAGGTGTCGGTAGTTAGTGCAACAGCCGCCAACTCACGCCGTTCTCGCTCAAATCGACCCATCAATTCGGCCGCAAAATGTTGCGCATCAGCTGCAGAGCCGCCATTACCACAGGCCATTATCTTACCGCCTGAGTTAAGGCAATCAACCATGGCTAGTACCGCGACGGCGACCGCCTTCGGTAGCTCTTTAACTGCGGCCTGTTGCACCTCAATACTATCCAGAAAGTGCTGCGCGGAGCGCGACTGTAAGCGCGCGAGGGTGTTGTTCTCCATCACAATATTATGCCCCTAGTTTAGCCAAAGGACTGCATATTAAAATCAAAATGCTGCCTTAAGCCACTCTAGCTGCTCACCTTTAATTGCAATCACATCAAAACGGCATGGTGGGTAAGTGCTCGTGCGGAAGTGGGTTTGTAAAAAATATTCGGCTGTCTTTGATAATTTTTTTTGTTTGCTGGGATTAATGCTGCCTAAGGCGCCTCCCCAATTGCCCGAGGTGCGCGCCCTTACTTCTACAAACACAAAAGTATCTTGATCACGCATAATTAAATCAATTTCACCCATCCGACAGCGATAATTAAGGGCTACTACGCTAAGGCCTGCGCGCAGTAAATAATCTTTAGCTGCTGCTTCAGCTTTTTTGCCGATGAGATGTATGTAAATGGAGTTTTTAATGGAATTGGGTTTTGCAAATTTTTTACAACAGCAAGATTTGCCTGCTAGCGCATTGTATGTAGTCGCTACACCGATTGGCAACTTAGGCGATATAACCTTGCGCGCATTGCATGTATTAAATTCGGTTGATGGTATTGCTTGTGAAGATACGCGGCATAGTGCCGCATTATTGCGTACTTTTGGTATTCATAAAAAATGTGTGGCCCTGCATGAGCACAATGAAATTACTGCTACCAAAAAAATTATTGTCTGCCTAAAGCAGAATCAACGTTGGGCCTATATTTCTGATGCAGGCACCCCAGGCATTTCAGATCCTGGCGCCAAATTAGTGGCCGAAGTTCAGCGGGCAGGCTTGCGAGTGCTACCCATTCCTGGGGCTAGTGCGCTTACTGCAATTGCCTCAGTAGGCGGCGGGGCGCTAGATCATTTGCAGGGTCGGTTTCAATTTATTGGGTTTTTACCTCACAAAGCAAGTGATCGCGCCGCGGTATTAAGTGAAATTAATTTATCTTCGCAAGCCAGTATATTTTTAGAATCTCCGCATCAAATTAAAGATAGCTTGTTAGCGCTGGCGGCTATTCTTGGTCCTGAGCGCGACATAATTATTGGTCGTGAGCTAACCAAAAAATTTGAGGCGATTACCTATTTAAAAGCTGGTGCAGTAGAGGTTTGGATTGCAAACGCCCCTAGTCTTAAAGGGGAATTTATTATTTTGGTGGCAGGCGACGTAACAAGCGAACCACAATCGCCCGATGTGGCGCAATTGAACCGCTGGATTAAGTCATTAGCAAAATATTTAGGTAGCAAAGAAATTGCCAAGGTAGTGACTGCCGCCACTGGCATACCGCAAAAGGCTGCCTATCAGTTGGCGTTAATTGCTAAAAAACAATAAGCACAATAGGCCTAGAAAGAATGGGCTTATTTGGCGGGTGCTTTCGGAGCAGCACCAGCAGTGGGTGGAGCAGCGGTGGTGCTTGGTGCCAGGGTAGTAGCAGCGCTCTCAGCTGGAGCAGCAGCAGCGCTAAGGGTCACTTGACCAATTGGCTTAATTAACAGAGCGGTGACTTTTTCTGCATCGGCTCCACTGCCAGACTCACGCTTGCCGCTATTCACATAAACCATTAACAACAGAATGACTAGTAGCGGCACAAAAAAACTCAGGCTCACCACAATTATTAATTGTTTTGGGGTTTTAATTAAATTGCCGTGACTATCACTCATTATTTCGCTCTTTTGTGTACTTTTAATCTTAATTATTAGATTATAACGAGCCTAGAGATACTCTGACACTTACAATAGAGCCAAATCTCTAAATGCGCCCGTAGCTCAGTGGATAGAGTATTGGCCTCCGAAGCCAAGGGTCGCGCGTTCGATTCGCGCCGGGCGCACCAGCATGGGTAAGTTTGATCCAAATCAAGCGTAAAAACCCAAAACCCTCTATCATTTAGTTCTTCGAGCCCATATTTATATTGTGTCCAACCATTTAAACCCCTCCTATATCGATACTGCACGCATTGCTCCGCTAACGCCCGATCAACCTTTGCCGCACCGCAAAATTATTCGTAGTTGGTTAGAGCCAATGGCTAAGGGTGAAACGGGTAGGGCGATTGCTTTGCTCGTACTAGATGCAACGCTTTGGCTGGCAGCAATTTTTGCAACGGTATATTTTGAAAATATTGTTATCAAAATAGTCTTTGGCATGATTGCTGGCTTTGTCACTGGACGCATCTTTATTCTTGGACATGATGCCTGTCACCAAAGCTTTACCCCTAACCGCGAACTCAATAAAATTATGGGGCGAATCGCTTTTTTACCTTCGCTAACACCATATAGTTTGTGGGATATTGGTCACAACGTGGTGCACCATGGTCAAACGAATTTAAAAGGCTTTGATTTTGTTTGGACGCCGCTTTCTAAAGCAGAGTTTGATGCCCTGCCGTCTTGGCGCAAAACCCTTGAACGTATTTATCGGAGTGGTTGGGGGCCAGTGCTCTATTACATGATTGAGATCTGGTGGAAAAGAGAATACTTTCCTAATTCAACCTACAAGCCAGCAAATCGCGCCATTTTTATGAAAGACAATTATTTGGTCTCCGCCTTTGCGGTGCTTTGGCTGGGGGCTCTCATTGCTGGCGCTTGGCTTACTAATCAATCGATTTTAATTACCCTGCTGATGGGTTTTGCTCTGCCATTTTTATTCTGGAATGGCATGATTGGTTTTGTCGTGTATGTGCACCATACTCATCCTTCGGTATCTTGGTACGATAAAAAAGCCGAATGGTTAAGGGCCCAACCCTTTGTCTCGACTACGGTGCACCTAACATTTAATTTTTTCTGGGGTGCCTTAATGCATCACATCATGGAGCATACCGCCCACCATGTCGATATGTCGGTACCCCTTTATCGCCTAAAAGAAGCTCAGACCAAGCTTGAAACCGTTTTGCCCGAGCGAATTTTTATACAAAAATTCTCCTGGAAATGGTATTTTGATACCGCCAAGGTCTGCAAACTCTACGACTTTGAAAATAAGGCGTGGCTTGATTTTGACGGCAATAAAACGGCTGATTCGGTACGAATTATGCTGACACCTGCCCCAGCTGGCTAAAACGGGTAAAATAGCATTTCTGTAGATTAGTACTACCTCGGAATGCTTATGACCACCTCAACCACCGCCCCAACCCAAGACACTTCACAAAGCCTTAAATTTTGCTCATCTTGTAGTCGCGAGAAGCGCTTAGAAGGTGGCACGTGGATTCCTACGAGCAATCGCAAACAGCGCTGGATTTGTGCCAGCTGTCTATACAACCGAACTCATCGTACGGGCTCAGCCAAAACTTAAGTTGACTTAAACGCTAGCCTCAATTGAGCGGCCCTTATCAAAGCGCATCCTAATTCTGCTAAATGAGGGCTGGATCGCGTTCAATCGACCAGCGTATTTTGTCTTTCTTACTAATACGCCCCTGTGACTGAGCGCGTAAGAGGCCATCGATTTGATCTAAAACGACTTGCAGTTGATTGCGGTGAGTAGCCTCAATGACTAGTTGAGCGCGGTCTGAGCCCGCTATCCGAACCATTGACTTTGCTACAGGATCATAAATTGTGATTTTTTGTTCGGGGAGCAAATTGCTAACAATTTCTTGCTTTAGCTCAATTAAAAATTCCAGAGCTTTACTTAAGGATTTTCCCTCTGCATGTATTAAAGCCTGAAAGCTAAACGGTGGCAATTGCGCTTCTTCACGTTCGATGGCTAAATGCGCTAAAAATCCATCGACATCGTGCTGAATTAAAAATTGAAACACTGCAGCTTCTGGGTGTCGTGTTTCAATATAAATTATTCCGCCAATATTTGCTGCTGTGCTTAGTGCATCTTTTGGGCTGACTTCTAAGTAAGCTGATTCTGCTCTATCTGCTCGTCCTGCTCGTCCTGCAACCTGTATTAGTTGCGCGAATAAACGTTCCGGCGCACGAAAGTCATGTGAATACAAGCGGGCATCGGCATCCAAAACACCGACCAAACTAATATTTTGATAGTCATGCCCCTTGGCTATCATTTGAGTGCCAATAATAATATCTACTTCACCCGCATGTATCGCTTGCATCATTTGTTCAGCGCCGCGCCCTCTGCGGCTACTATCTGCATCAATGCGTAAAACACGCGCTGCCGGCCAAGCAAGGCCGATGGTATCTTCAATTTTTTGTGTGCCCTGACCAATAGGCCTTAGATCAACATCACCACAACTTGGGCAGCTACGTGGCACAGGCTTCACCAAACCGCAATGGTGACAACTTAAAACTGGCTTTGCTGTAATTACGCCCGGCTTATGGAGCACCAGGTAGGCGCTACATTGTGGGCACTGGGAAAGCCAGCCACATGATAAACATGACAATACAGGCGCGTATCCACGGCGATTGATTAGCACTAAGCTCTGTTGCTTTTTTTGTAAATTAGCATCAATTGCATTAGCCAAGGGCTTTGAAAGGTGTATTTTTTTAGTGCTAGTAGATTGATTATTTTTATCATTTAAGTCAATCAAACACACTTCTGGCATTGTTCCACCTTGCGCACGCTGGTTTAGCTTAATTAATTCATAACGCCCATTTTGAACTGCTAGCCAAGTTTCTAGAGAGGGCGTTGCCGAAGAAAGAACAATGGCAATTTGTTGCTGATGTGCTCGCCAAACTGCTAAATCACGCGCCGAATAGCGGGTACCTTCTTGCTGTTTATAAGATGCATCGTGTTCTTCATCGACCACAATGGCTTTTAAATTGGGAATGGGGGTTAACACTGCTAAGCGCGTACCAAGAATAATTTGTGCCCGGCCTGTTTGAGCAGCATACCAAGCCATACCCCGTTTTTTTTCTGGTAAAGCACTATGAAGGACGGCCATTGTGTGACTGGGGAAATGGGCCCGCACACTTCTCTCTAATTGCGGCGTTAAATTAATTTCTGGAACGAGAATGAGTACTTGGGCATTTTTTTCTACCAAAATACTTGCCAGCCAATTTAAAAAAACAGCTGTTTTACCACTACCAGTTCTACCCTGTAATAGTGTTACGCTAAAACCATTTGCAGAATTTGTTTGCTTTTTGCTCTTTAGTTTTTTTAAAGCTGCGGCCTGCTCTGGATTTAGGGCGTCCGACAAAATAGGGGTCTTTAGGGATTTGCTTTTACTGCCATTTTCTATTTGCTGATCATGCAAGGGCTGACTAATCGCGGCCTCTTCAGCTAGTGCGCTTTGCTGTTTAAGCCAATTTTTGGGTTTTTTCCAGTACTGAGGAATGCTTGGCAAAAGGGTCTCGCCAAGACCATGAATGTAATAGTTGCTGGTAAATGCCATTAACTGCATCAGGCTTTTATCAAGCGCCGGAAAGGGTGCAAGCTGCGCAACGGCCTTTAGTTTGGAGGGTTCAAGTTTGGAGTGATTGCTTACTTGTACAACAACGCCGATTAAACTCCCCCTGCCAAAAGGAACTTCGACTATCTGGCCGATGGCAGGCTTTCGCCCCAATTGCTCCACACTCCAAGCGTAGTCGAAAAATTGGCGCAAAGGTTTATCCACGGCAACCTGGACGATTAATTGGCTAGTCATTCAAGCCCATTAGCCTGCTTAATTTACTTGTGGATAAGTCTGTGGATATCACTGAGTTTGCCATTATTTATTAATTAAAATTTATTTTTTAAGTGCTTCTTAAATAGAAATTTACTACCATTTATCTAATTAAAACAATAACTTATATCAAATTATGTAGGAGGAGTCTGAAATTTCAAGCGAATCTTACTGAATTTCTTGCGCACTTGATTGGGTGTGTATAACTATGTGTATAACTTTTCGCATTGCACCAAATTTACGGGGCCCTGCTTGTCCAGCCAAGCTTATTTTCTAAGCGCTTGAGAGCGGCTTAGCACGGCCTCAACCAAGGCCGAAACGTGTTCTGGTGGGGTAAATTGAGAAATGCCATGCCCTAAATTAAAGATATGTCCATCCAAGGCATGCCCGCCCGCCCGCATTGGTGGCGCAGTTGCGAGCTCATTAAGAATTTCAATGGCTAATTGCTGAATTTGTGCTGGCTCTGCAAACAAGGCAAGGGGGTCGATATTGCCTTGTAAAGCAATTGGCTGCTGTAGGGTGTGCAATTGCTGGCGGGCTCGCTTAAGAGACATGGTCCAATCTAGGCCGATTACATCCGCTCCTGCTTGTGCCATATTGTTTAACCATAAGCCGCCACCTTTGGTAAAAATGATAATTGGCACTTTGCGCCCCTGATGCTCTCTTGGCAACTGCTTTATTACTTCGCACATACTAGCTAAGGACACGCTTTGATACCATTTATCAGGCAGCATGCCGCCCCAAGTATCAAAAATCATCAGTGCCTGCGCACCCGCCTCTAATTGCAAGCTTAAATATTGCGCTACCGACTGCGCATTGATTTTGAGTATGTGTGCCAGCAAATCGGGTCGACTAAACATCATGGTCTTAGCATGGCGAAAATCATCGGCGCTTGAGCCATCTATCATGTAACAAGCTAAGGTCCAAGGTGATCCTGAAAAGCCAATTAAAGGAACGCGCTGCTGACCATTTTGCATTAGTGCTCGACGAATTTCTGCGACTGCATCAAATACATATTTCAGCTGATTCATATCAGCTGCTTGTAACTTTGCAACATCATCAGCTGTTCGTAAAGGCCTTTCAAAGCTGGGGCCTTCACCTGCGGTAAATTGCAAACCAAGCCCCATTGCATCAGGAATAGTTAAAATATCTGAAAATAAAATTGCTGCATCGAGTGGGTATCGGTCTAGCGGCTGTAAGGTAACTTCGGTAGCTAAATTAGGATTTTTTGCTAAAGCTAAAAAACTTCCAGCTTTTGCGCGCGTCGCGTTGTACTCAGGAAGATATCGGCCTGCTTGACGCATTAGCCAGAGGGGAGTGCGATCAGTTGGCTCGCCAAAGCAGGCCTTAAGGAATCGATCATTTAGCAACGTTGGCTTAAAAAATAATTATTTTTTGCGGCGTAGGCGCGCGATTGCAGCTAATTGAGCGGCGGCTATTACAAACTCTGATTGGGCCAAAGCCAAATCGAATTCACTACCACGATTTTGCATAGCCTCTTCAGCGCGTTTTTTGGCTTCAAGGGCTTTGGCTTCATCAAGATCATGGCCACGGATAGCTGTATCGGCTAAGACTGTTACATGATCAGGCTGTACCTCTAAATATCCGCCGGCAACAAACACAAACTCTTCCTCGCCATCAGCCTTTTCAATGCGAACTGATCCGGGACGAATACGAGTAATTAGCGGGGTGTGCCCATGCAAAATACCCAGCTCGCCACTTTCACCAGGCAGTGCAACAAAATTGGCCTCACCGCTAAAAATAGACTGCTCGGCACTCACCACGTCTACGCGAATTGTTGCCATGTTTTGTCCTTACAGCTTTTTGGCTTTTTCAATCGCTTCGTCGATTGATCCAACCATATAAAAAGCTTGTTCTGGTAAATGGTCTAACTCACCACTTACGATCATTTTAAAACCGCGAATAGTTTCTTTTAATGGAACATATTTTCCAGGTGAGCCAGTAAAAATTTCAGCTACGTGGAATGGTTGTGACAAGAAGCGTTGGATTTTGCGAGCACGTGATACAGCCAACTTATCTTCTGGTGATAATTCATCCATACCCAAAATAGCAATAATGTCACGCAGTTCTTTATAGCGTTGTAGGGTCATCTGTACTTCGCGTGCTACTTCATAGTGCTCCTGTCCAACGACTTGAGGATCGAGCTGTCGACTAGTGGAATCAAGCGGGTCAACCGCTGGGTAAATACCTAAGGCAGCAATATCACGCGAAAGTACGACGGTGGAATCTAAATGCAAAAAAGTAGTAGCAGGAGAAGGGTCAGTTAAGTCATCTGCTGGCACATAAACAGCTTGAATTGAGGTTACAGAACCTGTTTTAGTTGAGGTAATACGCTCTTGTAATTTACCCATCTCTTCGGCCAAAGTAGGCTGATAGCCTACAGCCGATGGCATCCGCCCTAATAGCGCGGAGACCTCTGTTCCAGCTAAGGTATAGCGATAAATATTATCGACGAAGAACAAAATATCACGGCCCTCATCACGAAATGCTTCAGCCATCGTTAGACCGGTTAAGGCTACGCGCAAACGATTGCCTGGCGGCTCATTCATTTGACCAAACACCATTGCTACTTTATCGATCACGTTTGACTCTTTCATCTCATGATAAAAGTCATTGCCTTCACGCGTTCGCTCGCCAACCCCCGCAAATACCGATAAACCAGCATGTTGTTTGGCGATATTATTAATGAGCTCCATCATGTTGACAGTTTTGCCTACGCCAGCACCGCCAAATAAGCCAACCTTGCCACCTTTAGCAAATGGGCAAACCAAATCGATCACCTTAATGCCGGTTTCTAGCAGGTCAACTGAAGGCGCTAGGTCTTCAAACTTGGGTGCGGGCTGATGAATCGCACGTCGTTCTTCGGTCGCAATCGGACCAGCGTCATCAATTGGGCGACCCAAAACATCCATAATGCGGCCAAGCGTTGCTGGGCCAACTGGCACAGAGATCGGCTTTCCGGTCGATTTCACTTCCATGCCTCGGCGCAAACCATCGCTCGCTCCCATGGCAATTGTGCGCACCACGCCATCACCAATTTGTTGTTGTACCTCAAAGGTAAGGCCTTTTTCAGCAAATGAAGCTTCGCCGCTATCAACTAAGGTCAAGGCGTCATAAATATTTGGCATCTGATCGCGTGGAAATTGAATATCTACCACTGGGCCAATGCATTGCACAATATTTCCGTTGCTTCCGTTGCTCATCGTATTTCTCCGCTTTTAATTCCTAAAATTCTTTGTATTTCTAAATGGTCGCGATTTAAACCGCTGCCGCTCCGCCAACAATTTCTGACAACTCTTTGGTAATCGCCGCTTGACGCGTTTTGTTGTACTCTAATTGCAATTCACCAATCACATTTTTTGCATTATCTGAAGCCGATTTCATCGCAACCATCCGCGCCGATTGCTCGGAAGCTTTATTTTCAGCCACTGCTTGAAAAATTAAAGCTTCAACATAACGTTTTAATAAGCCATTGAGCACCGACTCAGCATCGGGCTCATAAATGTAATCCCAGGCATGCGCCGATTTTTCGGGCTCTAAAGTACTTGGCTCTAGAGGCAAGATTTTTTCTATAACAGGCTCTTGTTTCATCGTATTGACAAAACGGTTGTAGGCTAAATAGACAGCATCAACTTCACCTTTTTCAAAGGCATCTAATTGGGCCGCGATTGACCCAATCAAAATATCCATATGGGGCGTATCGCCGAGCTGAATCACATCAGAAAGAATTTTTGCTTTAGCTCGATTTAAAAATTGCAATCCCTTGGCACCGATAGCCGTAAATTCAATTGGCGTATTAGTTGCCTGCATATCGCGTACTTGATTTGTGATTAAGCGCAGCACATTAGTATTTAATCCGCCACACAAACCCTTATCAGTACTAACCAAAATAGTACCAATGGTTTTCACTTCGCGCACCGCCATATAGCTTGGCCGATATTCAGGATTAGCTTTGGCTAAATTAGCGACAATTTCGCGAATTTTTTCTGCGTAGGGACGTGCCGCGCGCATCCGCTCTTGAGCTCGCCGCATTTTCGATGCGGCTACCATTTCCATGGCCTTGGTGATCTTGCGCGTATTTTGTACGCTTTTAATCTTCGAACGAATTTCTTTTGTGCTTGCCATGATTTATTTACGCAGCGGCACGCTTATAGTCTTCAACTGCTGCACGCAAGGCAGCTTCGTCTTCCTTGCTTAAGTCTTTGCTCTCTTCAATACTGTTAACTAGTGCGGCATATTTTGACTTCAAAAACTCGTGCAAGCCCTTTTCAAATGGCAGCACTTGCTTTACATCAATATCATCGAAGAAGCCGTTATTGACAGCGTAGAGTGATGCTGCCATTTGCCACACCTGCATCGGCATATATTGTGGCTGCTTTAATAATTCGGTAACTCGACGGCCGCGCTCGAGCTGTTTGCGTGTAGCATCGTCTAGATCAGATGCAAACTGTGCAAAAGCTGCCAGCTCACGATATTGCGCTAAGTCGGTACGAATACCGCCGGATAATTTCTTAATTACTTTGGTTTGTGCGGCGCCGCCTACCCGCGATACTGAAATACCTGCGTTAATGGCTGGGCGCACACCCGCGTTGAACAAATCGGTTTCTAAAAAGATTTGTCCGTCGGTAATTGAAATCACGTTAGTTGGCACGAAGGCAGAAACGTCGCCTGCTTGAGTTTCAATAATT
Source organism: Polynucleobacter meluiroseus (assembly GCA_945878885.1). Lineage (GTDB taxonomy): Bacteria > Pseudomonadota > Gammaproteobacteria > Burkholderiales > Burkholderiaceae > Polynucleobacter > Polynucleobacter meluiroseus_C. The sequence continues at coordinate 12,129 of CAMCUP010000019.1, forward strand.
GGCAAGGCCGTTAGTGAGCCTGTTTTACCTTTTACAGCTCCCTTTGTAAACTTCTCAACATACTCTGCATTTACCCGAGCCGCGCGCTCAAGTAAGCGTGAGTGGAGATAAAACACATCGCCAGGATAAGCTTCACGGCCAGGTGGGCGGCGTAACAATAGCGAAATTTGTCGATAAGCTACTGCTTGTTTGGTTAAATCATCATAAACAATTAAAGCGTCTTCACCGCGATCACGGAAGTATTCGCCCATAGTGCATCCTGCATACGCAGATAAGTATTGCATTGCGGCTGAATCTGATGCGCTAGCAGCGACCACCACGGTGTATTCCATAGCGCCGAGCTCAGTGAGCTTGCGCACAACGTTAGCAATGGTGGAGGCTTTTTGTCCAATAGCTACATAAATGCAATAAACACCTTTGCCTTTTTGATTAATGATGGCATCAACTGCTACAGCAGTTTTACCGGTTTGACGATCGCCAATGATTAATTCACGCTGGCCGCGCCCAATTGGCACCATTGCATCAATTGCCTTTAAGCCGGTTTGTACGGGCTGGCTAACTGATTGGCGCGCAATTACGCCCGGGGCAACTTTTTCAATAAAGTCGCTTAATTTTGCATTGACAGGACCTTTGCCATCAATTGGCTGGCCTAATGCATCAACTACACGACCTAATAATTCAGGCCCTACAGGAACCTCCAAAATACGTCCTGTGCACTTGACTGGATCGCCCTCTTTGATATGGGTATATTCACCTAGCACTACCGCGCCCACTGAATCGCGCTCTAAATTTAAGGCGAGGCCAATAGTGCCGCCAGGAAACTCGAGCATCTCGCCCTGCATTACTCCCGATAAGCCATATACACGGCAAATACCATCAGTAACCGAAATAACGGTCCCTTGATTGCGCATCTGGGTATCTATGCCTAAATCGCTAATTCGGCTTTTGATCAGCTCACTGATTTCGGAAGGATTGAGTTGCATTGCTTACTCCTGGGTCTTAATTCGTATGTTCTTCATTATTTATGCGCTAAGGCTCATTTGCATCTGAGCCAAGCGCGCTTTTACAGAGCCGTCCAATACTTCATCGCCAACTTGGACGCGTATTCCGCCAATTAAACTGGGATCAATTAAAATGGTTGAACGCAATTCTTTGCCGCCAAAACGTTTCTTTAAACTGGCCAATAAACTACTTAAAGCCTCGCCCTCAATCGGAAATGCGCTAGTGATCATTACATCTGCAGCGCCTTCGCTTTGATTTTTGAGTAAATTAAACTGCGCAGCAATTTCGCTCAAAACACCCAAGCGTTGATTTTGATTTAGTAAGCGCAAAAAACTCAACACTTTTTTGCTCACTTTGGTTTTGGCTATTCCAACTATAAGCTGACTTAAGTCGGCAGCTGATACCTTGGGGTTATTTGCCAACAAGACCAATTCTGGTGCAGAAGCAATTTGCGCCAATTCGGAAAGCTGCTCGGACCACGAAGCCAAGTCTGTTGGTTGAGCGCTACTAAATAGTGCCTCAGCATAAGGACGGGCAATGGTGGCTAAATCGGCCATATCAAAGCTGCGCCTTAAGTTGCTCTAATAAAGAGGCATGCGATTTAGCGTCAACTTCGCGTTGTAAAATTTGTTCAGCGCCCTGTACGGCTAAGGTAGCTACTTCTATGCGTAAAATTTCACGAGCACGACACACTTGCTGCTCAGCGTCTTCTTTGGCCTGAGACAAAATTCGGGCTGCCTCAGCTTGTGCATTTGCGCGAATTTCTTCCGCAGCCATTTGCGCGCGCTTCTCAGCTTCGGCGACTCGTTGAGCGCCTTCTTGACGTGCGCCAGCTAATTCTTGCTCGGCAACTTTGCTTGCTGAAGCTAAGTCGGCTTTGCCACGCTCTGCTGCTGCCAAGCCTTCGGCTACTTTGGTAGCGCGATCGTCTAATGCCTTCACTAGGGGTGGCCACACAAAGCGTGCAACTACCCACCAAAGAATGAAGAAAACGATCATTTGCGCGAATAGGGTCGCGTTCAGATTCACGATATTCCTTTCAGTATTGTTAAGAGCGGGAAGATGACAAAATTAGTCATCCAAGCCGAAACAATTACTTGATAACGGCAAGCAGTGGGTTTGCAAAGGCAAACAACATTGCTACACCAACGCCGATCAAGAACGCTGCGTCGATCAAACCAGCCAAGAGGAACATCTTGGTTTGTAGTTCGTTCATCAACTCAGGCTGACGGGCAGCCCCTTCAATAAATTTTCCGCCCATCAGGCCAATGCCTAAACAGGCTCCTAAGGCGCCTAGGCCTATGATAAGACCGATACCGATTGCGGTCAGTCCCTGAATGTTGGCTAAAAATGCTTGCATGTTAACTCCTAAATATTAAAAGGGGTGAGGTTGAAAAAAATTAATGGTGACTATGTGCCTGTCCTATATAGACCAAGGTCAACATCATAAAAATAAAAGCTTGTAACAAAATAACGAGAATATGAAAGATCGCCCAAGCAGATCCCGCAATTACGTTGCCAACAAACCCAAACATAGTCATGTCAAGGTTAAAGGTCCAGATACTTCCTAAGAGTGCAATTAATAAAAAGATTAATTCACCGGCGTACATATTGCCAAAAAGTCGCATGCCCAAGGAAACGCCCTTAGCTACATACTCAATGAGATTTAAGGCTAAATTAATTGGCGCCAAATACCATTTAGCCCCAAATGGAGCCGAGATTAACTCATGCATAAACCCGCCGACGCCTTTAATTTTGAAGCTGTAGAAAAGCACTAGCAGTAAAACTGAAAAAGATAGCCCTAGGGTTGCGTTGAGATCGGTAGTTGGCACAATTTTGTGATGCGGCACATGTACGCCGAAACCTTCCACTAAATGGTTAACGCCCATAATCCAGTCGACTGGAATAAGATCGAGGGTATTGAGCAAAATAATCCAGCAAAACACAAAGAGGGCCAAGGGCGCAATATAACTTCGATTGCCATGGATAATGCTTTTTGATTGGGTTTCTACCATCTCAACCAGCATTTCTATCAAGGCCTGAAAGCGGCCTGGTACGCCTGGGCTGGCACGGCGCGCGGCAATTAATAGCAGAACAACCGCTAAAACGCCCATTAGCGTAGTCCAAAAAACGGTATCTAAGTTGATGACATTAAAGTCAATAATTGCGGATTGTTTGCCGCCAATATTGTTGAGGTTTTGCAAATGTTCGGCAATATATGCGGTAGGAGTAATGGGATCAGCCGCACCATGCGATGCCACGCCACTTGCCTGATTTGCTTCACTAGACATCGATCAAAATTCCCTGTTTCATTCACTTTGCTGCTTACTTGTTACGCCACACCAACCAATAGCATTTCAAGGTCAAAAAATAAGTAAGCAACAATGGCAACCATTTTAAATCTGGCTGCTTTAGAGCAAACCCCACAAACAAGGCGATAGTGAGGGTGATTTTTATTAATTCACCCGAAATCACAGCCGCCAAAAACCTACCTGCACTAGGCTTATTGGGCCTATTTGCCACTTGCAAGCGTAATAAAAATACAGCTGCAGGCAAAACTCCAATTAACCCGCCCACTAGAGCCGAATGAGTATAAAGGTTTATACCCGGCGGGCTTCCAAAAAAACTACACACAACTGCGCTAAGCAGAGTTACCAATAACTGCCCCAAAATAACCCGCCAAGGCGACAAAGCGAAAAATTGCGCGGGCCGCGCGGCCCGTAAGGCGCTCATCTCTGCTTTACTGTATGTCTGAAAAGCCTCTTCTGGCTCTTCCCATTGACACTTAGGCGGAAGTTGATTTTTTTGGGTAATCAATTTAGCCCGCATATTTTAGTGGTGAGACGGCCATTGGTCAATTGTTTTTGAACTGTTTGGTGGATATTTTTTGTTACGCACTCACAATACCCAACTTTTTTAGTAGGGCATCTAGTTCATCAAACTGACTAAAACGGATGCACAGTTCACCGCCTTGTCTTTTAATTTTGAATTGAGCCGCTAAGCCAATTAAATCGGCAATTTCTTGTGCCAAACGAAGCAAATCAGGATCTTGATTTGTGAAAGAAGTCGGTATGCCTTGTTGAGTTTTTTTATTCTGGCCAATTTGCCCAATTGCAATGGCTGCTGCGGTAGCCATTTTTTCAGCCTCCCTTACCGATAAGCCTTGCGCTGCGATGCGCTGAGCCAAAATAATTTGGCTAGCGCCAGGCAAGGGCAACAAGGCCCTTGCATGCCCCATATCAAGATCACCTGCTAGCAGCATGGCTTGTACTGGCTTGGCTAACTGCATTAGGCGCAACAGGTTACTGATAGCGCTGCGAGACTTGCCTACCGCCTTAGCAGCGGCCTCGTGCGTAAAATCGAATTCCTCGATTAAACGCGCTAAGCCTTGCGATTCTTCAAGCGGGTTTAAATCCTCGCGCTGCATATTTTCAATTAATGCCATCGCCGCGGCAGAGCGATCGCTAGCAGTGCTAATTAATACGGGCACAGCGCTTAAGCCCGCCAGTTGTGCGGCACGAAAACGGCGCTCACCAGCAATAATTTCATATTTACCTGCATCGACTTCGCGCACCAATAGCGGTTGCATAATACCCTGCTCACGAATGCTGTCAGCTAGTTCTTGCAAGCCTACCGCCTTCATCTGCTGACGGGGTTGATACTTGCCAGCCTGTAATGCAGTTAGTGGTAATGATGAAACACCTACGTTATTGCCCTCATCTGTTTGGTTTTTTTCGCCTAGCAAAGCATCAAGGCCTCGACCCAACCCTTTTTTCTTAGTAACACTCATGGCTTAACCTCTTCCTGTTTTTTTTGGATTGCGTCCATGGCCAGAACACGCTGAATCATCTCAGCACCAAATTCTAAATAGGCCTGTGCACCTCGCGATGTTTTATCAAAAGTAACTCCTGGCATGCCGTAAGAGGGGGCTTCGGCCAGCCGTACGTTACGCGGAATAATTGAACTGAACACCTTGTCGCCAAAGTGCGCTAGCAATTGCTCAGAAACTTGTTGTTGTAATGTCATGCGCGCATCAAACATCACGCGCAACAAACCAATAATAATTAAATCAGGATTTAATTTTGCATGCACCTGCTTAATCGTATTAACTAAATCTGATAAACCTTCCAATGCAAAATATTCACATTGCATTGGCACAATTACGCCATTGGCTGCACACAAACCGTTTAGTGTCAGCAACGATAATGCTGGTGGGCAATCAATCAAAATAAAATCGTAATCTTGGACCACTTGGCTCAGAGCATTTTTTAGGCGCAACTCGCGCTCTTTAAGCTCGACCAATTCAATTTCTGCCCCGGCTAGATCACGGTTTGCTGGCAACACATCATAGCCCGCACTAGGGCATGGCTGTAAAGCATCTTTAACGCTTGCATGTCCAATTAAAACTTGATAAACACTTTTACTTAGCTCGCTTTTTTCTATGCCCGAGCCCATTGTTGCATTGCCTTGTGGATCTAAATCTATTAACAAAACGCGTTGCTGATGACCAACTAAGCCCGCCGCTAAGTTAACTGCGGTGGTTGTTTTGCCAACTCCACCTTTTTGATTGGCAATACAAAAAATTTTGGCCATAGTAAACAGTTTTCTATAAAAAAGATTTGCGCATGCGAGCAAACGTTAATAAGTGTCGCTCGACCGAACGATTCGGCAAAAACACTGGAGCAGCAGAAACTAGGCGCCATTGATCTTTAGCTACCGCACTCATTTCAGTTTGAGTAAGCCTTGCTTTCATTGCAAAAACTAAGCCGCTTGGATTTAAAAAGGGCTCGGCTAAGCGTAAAAAATCGGCTAAATTGGTAAATGCCCGCGAAATAACCGCGTCGAAACGCCCAGCTTCGGTCAGCGCCGCTTCTTCGGCTCGCTTGGCCACTATTTCAATATTATTTAACTGTAGCTTACCCTTTAAATGCTGCAAAAACGCCGTCTTTTTGCGGACCTTTTCAATTAAGCTAAAACGCCATTCGGGCATCACAATTGCCAAGGGAATCGCAGGTAAACCACCACCAGAGCCTAGGTCGGCAATTTTAAAGGGTTGGTCCGCTAATCTGACTTGACTGCCTTGTTGGGCCTGAAGCGCATCCGCAATTTCGGGTAAAATTGCAATAGAATCAAGTAGATGCAAGCTTATTGAGTCATTTTCTCCAACAATTGCGGTTAAGTTATGCACCTGGTTCCAACGCTCTAGTTCAAGTAAAAATAGTTCGAGCTCGACAATAGCGCGGGGAGATAAATTAAGGTTTAGGCCTTCCAGACCATCGGTCAATACGCTCATAAGGGCGCGGTGCTTTTACTAAGCCCCTTCTTGAGATGCACTAATAATAAAGAAATCGCTGCGGGGGTAACCCCTGAAATACGTGCTGCCTGGCCAAGAGAGCTAGGTTTGTGGAAGTTTAATTTCTGTTGTGCTTCGGCCGAAAGCCCGCGAACCTGATGGTAATCAAAGTCATTTGGCAGGTTTAGACCTTCAAAATGCGCATGACGAGCTATTTCAGCGCTTTGGCGGTCAATATATCCTTGATATTTGATTGAAATTTCAACCTGATCTTTAATTTGCTGATCCAAAATAGGGTCATTAGCTAAGGCGCCAATATCCCAAGCACCGGCATCTGTTTCTAATAATTCAGCATAGCTTAGGCCAGGACGGCGAAGTATTTCTGCTAAAGAGCACTCATGGGCCAGGGCTTGACCCAATATAGCCGTCAATGCGGGCGCTTTTTCATGGCAAGGGCCTACCCAAATACTATTGAGGCGCAATGTTTCACGTGAAACAGCAGCCTCTTTTTCACAAAAGAATGCCCAACGAACTTCATCAACCAAGCCAAGGCTTCGACCAACTGTAGTAAGTCTTAAGTCAGCGTTATCTTCCCGCAAGCTCAGCCGGTATTCTGCACGGCTGGTAAACATCCTATAGGGCTCTTGAACCCCTTGAGTAATGAGATCGTCTACCAATACACCAATATAAGACTCGCTCCTTTTTGGTAGCCATGCCTCTTTACCCAAAACAGCTAAGGCCGCATTGGCTCCAGCAAGGAGGCCCTGGGCGGCGGCCTCTTCATAGCCAGTTGTGCCATTAATTTGGCCAGCGAAATAAAGCCCAGCAATGGCCTTTGTTTCCAGGCTATGGCGAAGGTGTTGAGGGTCAAAAAAGTCGTACTCGATGGCATAGCCAGGGCGCAAAATCGTTGCCGATTCTAGGCCACGAATACTGCGGACGAGCTGCCACTGAATATCAAAGGGGAGGCTAGTAGAAATGCCATTTGGATAGAATTCGTTGGTTGTTAAGCCTTCGGGCTCTAAAAAAATTTGATGGCTATTCTTGGTCTTAAAACGATGAATTTTGTCTTCAATTGACGGGCAATATCGCGGCCCCACACCCTCGATCACGCCGGTATACATCGGCGAGCGGTCAAGCCCCTGACGAATAATGTCATGAGTTTCTTCATTGGTATGGGTGATCCAACACGGCACTTGACGCGGATGTTGTTCGGGGCGCCCCAAAAAAGAAAAGCTTGGTACTGGGTCAAGATCGCTAGGCTGCTCTAACATAACCGAAAAATCAATTGTGCGCCCATCAATGCGAGGGGGGGTACCAGTTTTAAGCCGACCTTGCGGTAGTTGGAGCTCTTTTAAGCGAGCAGATAGGAGGTTGGCTGACGGGTCGCCAGCTCGTCCACCCGCATGACTATCCAAGCCAACATGGATTTTGCCGCCTAAAAAGGTACCAGCAGTTAACACCACTGTTGTCGCATAAAACTTAAGGCCAAATGCTGTTGCTATGCCCTGAATGCGCTCACCATCAACCAATAGATCGTCTACTGCGGCCTGAAAGAGGGTTAAATTCGGCTGATTTTCTAAGCGACGACGAATTGCCGCCTTATATAAAACCCGATCGCCTTGCGCTCGAGTAGCACGCACGGCCGGCCCCTTGCTGGAATTTAGAATCCTAAACTGAATACCCGCCTCATCGGTTGCCGCAGCCATGGCACCCCCTAAAGCATCAATCTCTTTAACTAAATGGCCTTTGCCAATGCCACCAATCGAGGGGTTGCAACTCATGGCACCAAGGGTTTCAATATTATGGGTAATTAAGAGGGTGTCACAACCCATCCGCGCAGCAGCAAGAGCCGCCTCTGTGCCAGCATGACCCCCGCCAACAACAATCACATCAAAATTTTTGGAATAGCGCATGAAATACCCAAGATAGGGCGATGATCATAGCATTTTGTCTGTTTCACGTGAAACAAAATTATGCAAATGGCTATTAATAGTTGCTATGCCAGTTGATTAATTTTAATAAGTCCTTGATTTAATTAGAAAAAAATGCATCGTATGCTGATTTTGCAATAAGGGCACTAACTACAATTAAAAAGGTCTTACGCACAAAAGTGCTGCCATGGCGAATTGCTAACTTACTACCATATTGACTACCAGCAATATTTGCCACCATCATTGCTAAGCCGAGCGGCCAATTAATAAAGCCTAGGCTAGCTAGCAGGCCAATCGCGGCTAAATTAGTCGCTACATTTACTAGTTTAGTAGCGGCGGCAGCATGCAAAAAATCAAAGCTAAATAAGCGCACAAATGCAAATAGCAAAAAACTGCCAGCACCAGGACCAAAAAACCCATCATAAAACCCAATGCCTAAGCCCATGGTGGCGGCCTTAAGTTGGTTTAAAAAATGGCCTTTAGATGGCTGATGATTGCCACCCAAGGCTGGTTGAAACCAGGTATAAAACAACAGAAACAGCAACACAAAAGGCAGGGCCTTGCGCAAAGGCTCTGCAGGAAAAACTGCTACCGCTTGGGCGCCAAGCAGCGCTCCAAAAAAACCAAACACAATTGCCGGACCAACAATTACCCAAGGCAAATCAACATGACGCAAATAACGGCGAGCGGCATTAAAGGTGCCGCCAATTGATGCCACCTTATTTGTTGCCATTAGAGTGGCTGGAGGCACTTCAGGATAGGCCGCAAAGAGGGCAGGTACTTGAATTAAGCCACCACCACCTGCCACCGCATCAACCAGCCCAGCAAAAAAAGCTAGCGCCAGTAATAGGGGCCATAAATAAATTGAAAATTCGATGAGCAGCTCTTGTAAAAATGAAAGTTATTTTTGCTTTACAAAATAACCCACCAAGCCTTTGCGAAAGAGCATTACACATAAAATAAAAATGAGCCCCGTCACAATCGTAACCGATTCACCCAATGAATTAAACCACTGCACGCTGCTTATTTTGGCTAAAAAATTTCCAATTTCACCAACCCGCTGCTCTAGTATCACAATCACCAGAGCACCTACCAAGGGGCCAATCAAGGTGCCGACACCGCCAACTAAAGTCATCAAAATCACTAAGCCCGACATTGACCAATGGACATCGCTAAGCGTTTCAAAACCCAACACTAAAGCCTGTACGCTGCCAGCCAAGCCCGCAAGAGCTGCAGATAAAACAAAAACTAAAAACTTAAATTGATTAACATCGTAGCCCAGCGAAACTGCCCGCGGCTCATTTTCTTTAATCGCTTTTAAAACCTGCCCAAAGGGCGAAGCAACGATGCGAGCAATTAATAAAAATCCAAACAACACAACTAACAAAACAAAATAATATAAATTAAGGTCGTTGCTTAAATCAATTAGCCCAAATAAACTTCCTCTTGGAATGCCCTGAAACCCATCTTCACCGCCAGTAATTGGCGCCTGCAAACAAATGAAATAAAACATTTGTGCTAACGCCAGGGTAATCATCGAAAAATAAATTCCTTGGCGACGAATCGCCAGCCCACCCATGGCAGCGCCCAAACAGATCGCAAAGCAAGTAGCTAAAATAATTCCAAGCTCAGGCGAAAAGCCAGCATTACGCATAAAGAAACCTGCAGCATAGCCACTGCCGCCAAAAAACGCTGCGTGACCAAATGAAAGAAGACCGGTATACCCCAGCAATAAATTAAAAGCCGCAGCAAATAAAGCAAAACATAAAATCTTCATTAAAAAGATTGGATAAAAATACCATGGGGCAAGAACACCCAGCAAAATAATTGCAATGTACAGGGAGGGCTTTAGAAACTTCGGTTCGAGTAAGTTCATTTTTCTCGACCAAATAAGCCGGCCGGCCTAAACAATAAAACAATTGCCATAATTGCAAACACCACCGTATTTGAAGCCTCAGGATAAAAAACTTTTGTTAACCCTTCAATTAAACCAAGGCCTAAGCCCGTTAAGATTGAACCCAAGATTGAACCCATTCCTCCAATTACCACCACTGCAAAAACGACAATTATTAAATTTGAGCCCATCAATGGTGAAATTTGAATAATGGGCGCTGCAAGTACACCAGAAAAGGCAGCCAGGCCAACGCCAAAGGCATAAGTTAAAGTCATCATCAGTGGAAAATTAATTCCAAACGCTTGCACTAACTTTGGATTTTCAGTGCCGGCACGCAAATACGAGCCTAACTTGGTTTTTTCAATCACATACCAAGTAATAAAACAAACTGATAGCGAAGCAAACACCACCCATGCACGGTAATTCGGTAGCATCATAAAACCTAAATCAGTTGCGCCAGTAAGCTGTTCGGGGGTAGAAAAAGGCAGCCCTGAGGAGCCATAAATTGAGCGCAAGATACCTTCAATAAAAAGAGTTAAGCCGAAGGTGAGCAAGAGGCCATATAAATGATCCAACTGATACAGGTGCCGCAATAAAAGCCGCTCAATCACAACGCCAATCGCACCCACGACCAGCGGCGATAACAACAACATCACCCAATAATTAAGCCCAAAGTATTGGCCAGCCATCCAAGTCACGATGGCACCCAACATAAACATGGCGCCATGCGAAAAGTTAATGACATTTAGCAGGCCAAAAATAACCGCTAGACCCAAACTTAAGATAGCATAAAAGCTCCCGTTAACCAGCCCCAAAAGGAGCTGGCTTAACAGGGCCGAGGTGGAAAGACCAAAAATTTCCAAAGATTACTTTAAATTACACTGTGCATAAGACGCAATTGGAAAAGCTTGCTCACCAGGAATGGTGCTAATTAACTTGTAATAATCCCATGGTGATTTCGATTCGGCGGGCGTTTTAACTTCAAACAAATACATGGTATGAACCATGGTGCCGTCTTTACGAATATAGCCGCCTTTGGTAAACATATCGTTAATTTTTACCTTCCGCAACTGCTCCATAACCTTATCGGCATTATCAGTTCCCGCTGCCTTAACTGCATTGAGATAAGTCATGGTAGAAGAATAGTTGCCGGCCTGAACCATCGAGGGCATGCGCTTCATCTTGCCAAAGAAGCGTTTACCAAACTTACGCGTTTCGTCGTTTTGATCCCAGTACCAGGCCTCGGTTGCATAAAGCCCCTGCGCACTTTTTAAGCCCATACTATGCACGTCTGAGATAAATACCAATAAACCTGCAATCTTCATGGTCTTGGTAATACCAAATTCATTAGCTGCTTTTACTGTATTGATGGTATCCCCACCAGCATTGGCTAAACCTAGCACTTGGGCTTTAGAATTTTGCGCTTGCAACAGGTAAGAAGAAAAGTCGCTTGCACTTAAGGGGTGCCGCACCTGACCCAACACCTTGCCGCCATCCGCTACAACTACTGCGGCCGCGTCTTTTTCAAGCGCATAACCGAAAGCATAGTCTGCGGTTAAGAAAAACCAAGTTTTCCCGCCCTTACCAATCATGCCCTTGCCAGTGCCGTTGGCCATAGCAATGGTGTCATAGGTGTAGTGCACTGTATAAGGACTGCATTGCTCGTTAGTAAGTGCAGAAGATCCCGCGCCATTATTAATATAGATACGCTTTTTCTCTAAAGCTACCTTAGCGGTAGCAAGAGCTGTGCCCGAATTAGTGCCACCAAAAAGTACAGTGACGCCATCACGATCAACCCATTCGCGTGCTTTTGATGCTGCAATATCGGCCTTGTTTTGATGGTCAGCAGAAATGACTTCGATTTTGCGACCTAAAACGGTGCCACCAAAATCGTCAATCGCCATTTTGATCGCCTCTAAGCCACCATCACCATCAATATCGGCATAGAGCCCCGACATATCGGTAATAAAGCCAATCTTCACTGGGGGCTGAGCCTGCGCCATGGCAAGCCCGGAGGAGCCCATTAATAATGCTGTTGCCGTTGCTGCTATAAGTGTCTGTTTCATTTTTTTCCTTTAATCATTTATTTACCGATCAAACCCCTAAATACCCATTCAACAGTTCTGCCTTGGCGGCTAATTCTGAACGTTGTACTACTTCGACGACATGCCCGCTTTCAATCACATAATGCCGATCTGCCAACTTTGCAGCAAAGCGAAAGTTTTGTTCCACCAAGACAATCGTAAAGCCACTTTTACTCAGTTTAGTTACGACTTCGCCTAACTTGTGAACGATTACCGGCGCAAGGCCTTCCGTTATTTCGTCGAGCAATAATATTTTTGCGCCAGTACGCAAGATTCGGGCAATTGCGAGCATTTGTTGTTCGCCACCCGAAAGCCGAGCGCCAGGGCTTGATCTACGCTCATAAAGATTAGGGAACATTTCATAAATAGCATCAACCCCCATGCCGCCTTTAACCACTTCGGGTGGTAATAAAAGGTTCTCCTCGGCTGTAAGGCTTGAAAAGATGCCTCTTTCTTCGGGGCAATATCCAATGCCGAGGTGGGCTACTTTGTAGGTCGGCATGCCAATGGTTTGTTGGCCGTTAACTTCTATTGAGCCAGTGCGCCTACCGGTTAACCCTAAAATAGCTTTCAGAATAGTTGATCTGCCCGCACCATTGCGGCCCAACAAAGTTACTACCTCGCCATCTGCAACGCGAAAATCAATGCCGTGCAAAATATGTGACTCGCCATACCAGGTCTCGAGATTTTTCACGTCTAAAGCTACTGCACTCATGCTTGTGCCTCGGCGTCGCTACCAGTGTAGGCCTCTATTACCAGCGGATTCTTAGATACCTCGCTATATGACCCCTCGGCCAAGACTGAGCCTCTTTGTAAAACGGTGATCTTGTCAGCAATTGCCGAAACTACCTTCATATTATGTTCAACCATTAATACTGTGCGCCCTTCGGCCACCCGTTTTATGAGCTCGGTAACCCGTGCAACGTCTTCATGCCCCATGCCCTGGGTGGGCTCGTCTAATAGCATCAACTCGGGCTCCATCGCCAAAGTGGTAGCAATTTCAAGGGCCCGCTTTCTACCATAGGGCAAATTAACTGTTTGCTCTTCAGCAATTTCTGCCAGCCCTACCTCCCGCAATAATTCCATTGCCCGATTGTTTAAAACATTTAAAGAGCTGGGTGATTTCCAAAAGTGAAATTCGGTTCCTAGCTTACGCTGCAAGGCGATGCGTACGTTTTCAAGCACACTCAAATGCGGGAAAACAGCCGATATTTGAAAGGAGCGGATAATGCCGCGCCGCGCGATTTGTGCAGGACGCTCCTTGGTTATATCAATCCCGTTAAAATAAATATGACCCGAACTCGGCTCAAGAAATTTTGTGAGCAAATTAAAGCAAGTGGTTTTGCCAGCCCCGTTTGGACCAATCAAGGCATGGATTCCACCTCTAGCCACCTCTAAATTTACCTCGGTAACTGCTGCAAACCCCTTAAAGGTTTTGCCTAAATTAACAGTTTTTAAAATAATATCGCTTTGGTCCACAAATTCTCAATTACTTTTACAGGTCAGCCCTAGAGAATAGCCCAGGTGCGAACTACCTTGTATAGGGATAACCCCGAACAAGCAGGGCCAAGAAAATTTGCGTCACGTCTTAGCCTGTCATTGTTTTGGCCTGATATTGTGTAATAGCCAACTGTGCCAAGGGGCTCATCAGGTCGATAGGCATTCGCTGGGCACCCTGCATAATTAAGAGCGCATAAGGTTTTGCTAGGGCACTAACCTCAGCAGAAAGCGTTTGTTCTTCGCCCAAGGGGGGCGTGCGTTGTCGCCAAAAATTAATGGCGGCCTCTAATTCTTGAATTGTGACAAACACAAATAGTGCCTAAGCTATTTGTCTTGAGCGGCCAGCATGTAGCCGCGACAACTTTTTGCACCGCAACGACAAGCGTAATCGCGTTTCATGGTCTTGGTAATGCGCCCCTCAACATCAAGGGAATAATCGTAAAAGATTTCTTGCCCTACTTTTAGTGCGCGCTTGGTAAAAATAAATACCCTGGCTTTGCCGGCATAGCGCTCTTCTTGGGTTTCGCAATTGGGTTTACATGAGTGATTAATCCAGCGAGCAGCATTTCCGCCTTGGTTTGCATCAATCACACGACCATCATCTAGTGAAAAATAGAATGTGTGGTTTGGTTGTTTGGGATCGTGCGGATGAATACGCTCCGCCTCTTTCCAAGAAATGCGCTTGCCCTTGTACTCAATAATGGGTGTGCCTTTTTTGATGGGCTTTGCCACAAAGACGCCCTTACCATGAATATCAGACGAGCGCACCACAATACACGACCGATCCACCTTGGGTGGTTTAAGATTTTTCTTTGCCATAGTTTAAACGTCGAGGTTGCGGGCGATTAGCGCATTCTTTTCAATAAACGCACGCCGTGGATCAACCTCATCGCCCATTAGGGTTGTGAAAACTTGGTCGGCCATAATGGCATCTTCAATTTGTACCCGCAAGAGGCGGCGGGTTGCCGTATCCATAGTGGTTTCCCATAGCTGCTGGGGATTCATTTCACCCAAACCCTTGTAGCGTTGGCGGCTGACCGTGCGCTCTGCTTCAGCCAACAACCAAGCAAAGGCAGTGCGAAAGTTTTGAACCAGCTGCTCCTTTTGATTTTTTTCCGGATCGCCGCGGCGCACACGAGAGCCTGGCAACACCCTGCCCGCTAAGGCCTGAGCAGCTCCCGTAAGGCTTAGATAATCATTACCATGCACAAAATCAGAATTAATTGCTGATAGTTTTAAGTTGCCGTGAATACGCCGTGACAGCAACAATTTATAACGCTCAGTGCGATCTTCTTTTTGCACAGTAATCTCAGGCGGCAAAACCAAGGGGTTTAATCCCTCGGATAAGGCAGCAAGTAGGCGCTTGGCCGAATCGTTGGCCTCAATCTCAGTATCTAGGTTCAGGGGGACCCCGGCTGCAATTGCCCGCAAAGCATCTTCATCAATGGTGCGCGACAGCCGATCAACCACCGACTGAATTACTTGATAGTTTTTTGCAAGCTCAACCAAGCCATCTCCAGCAATAACTTCTCCGGCAGGCGTTTCAATTGAGGCCGACTCAAGCGCTATTTTTAAAAGTAATTGGTTTAGCTCTACATCATCTTTAATATATTGCTCGCTCTTACCAAACTTCACTTTATATAAGGGGGGCTGTGCAATGTATATATGGCCCCGCTCAATTAGCTCGGGCATTTGTCGATAAAAAAAGGTGAGTAATAAAGTGCGAATGTGACTACCATCGACGTCGGCGTCGGTCATAATTATGATGCGATGATAGCGCAGCTTGTCGGCCTTATATTCTTCCGCGCCAATGCCCGTTCCAAGCACAGTTATTAAAGTAACCACCTCTTGACTCGCCAACATTTTGTCAAAGCGAGCCTTTTCTACATTTAAGATTTTTCCCTTGAGCGGCAAAATTGCCTGAAAACGCCGATCACGCCCTTGTTTGGCCGAACCGCCCGCAGAGTCGCCCTCAACAATAAAAAGCTCAGATTTTTCAGGATCTTTTTCTTGGCAATCGGCTAGCTTACCGGGCAATCCAAGGCCGTCTAATACCCCTTTGCGCCGTGTCATATCGCGGGCCTTGCGCGCCGCCTCCCGAGCACGTGCTGCGTCAACAATTTTTCCACACAAAATTTTGGCGTCTTGTGGGCGCTCTTGTAAGTAAGCGCTTAGAGCCTCAGCAACAATTTCTTCGATTGGGCCTCGTACTTCGCTCGACACTAATTTGTCTTTAGTTTGGCTTGAAAATTTTGGCTCTGGCACCTTTACCGACAAAATACAGGTAAGGCCTTCGCGCATATCATCGCCCGAAATTTCAACCTTAGCTTTTTTTGCTATTTCGTGTTCATCAATGTACTTATTAATGACCCGCGTCATCGCCGCGCGCAAACCCGTTAAGTGTGTGCCACCATCGCGCTGAGGGATGTTGTTAGTGAAGCAAAGCACCTGCTCGCTAAAGCTATCGTTCCATTGCATTGACACTTCTGCGGTGATCTGGCCGCCAAGGTCTGAGGGGCGCATACCTTCAGCATAAAAAATGTTGGGATGAAGGACTGTTTTGGTTTGGTTAATGTACTCAACAAAACCGCGCACGCCACCAGAAAATGCAAAGTCTTCTTCTTGCCCGCTGCGCTGATCAATCAAGCGAATATGCACACCATTATTTAAAAAGGATAATTCGCGAATACGCTTAACTAGAATTTCATAGTGATATTCAACCTTACCGAAAATAGTTTCGTCAGCTAAAAAATGCACTTCGGTTCCGGACAGCTCCGTCTCACCGGTTACCAAGATCGGCGAAATAGCAAAGCCATTTTCCATTTGAATGTTGGGGTTTTGAATCACGCCGCGGGCAAACTCCATATAGTGGGTTTTGCCGCCACGCCGAATGGTGAGCTTGAGCCATTTAGAAAGGGCGTTTACACAACTTACCCCAACCCCATGAAGGCCACCTGAAACTTTATAGCTATTTTGATCAAACTTGCCGCCTGCGTGTAACTCGGTCATAACAATTTCAGCGGCGCTGCGCTTAGGGTCGTTTTTGTCGTCGTATTTAATACCGGTTGGCACGCCGCGGCCATTGTCAACAATCGACAATGAGTTATCGGTTTGAATAACAACCGTTATTTCTGTGCAATAACCCGCCAAGGCTTCGTCAATGGCGTTATCTAAAACCTCAAACACCAAATGATGCAAGCCCGTGCCATCAGAGGTGTCGCCAATATACATACCGGGGCGCTTACGCACCGCATCGAGGCCCTCGAGAATTTGAATTGATGAAGCGCCGTACTCCTCAACTACTTTAATTTCTTCAGTCATTTTTTTCTAATTTAAATCCGCATTGGCATCACAACATACTTAAAAGATTCTGATCCCGGAAGCGTTATGACCGCGCTACTGTTGGCATCACCAAGGCTTATTTGTAATGTTTCTTGTTTTAGGTTGGCCAACACATCAAGCAAATAACTAACATTAAAACCAATTTCTACCGCATCGCCATTATATTGGGTTTCGATTTCCTCTTGTGCCTCTTCTTGCTCAGCATTGGTCGATTGAATGGTAATGCGGTCGGGGTTTAAAGAAAAGCGCACACCCTTGAATTTTTCTGTAGTCAAAATAGCTGCACGTTGCAAGGCAGATTGTAGTTCTTCGCGCTTCACGCTTAAAACGTTTTTTTGTCCTTTTGGAATAACGCGTTGATAATCTGGAAACTTGCCTTCGACCAGTTTTGAAATTAATTCAATGTCACCAAAACTAAACCTTACTTGATTGGCGGTGAGGCTAATTTGTAAAGCCGCATCAGTCTCTTCCAGCAAGTGTTGACACTCTAAAATTGTTTTTCTTGGAATAATAATTTCTTGTCTTTCGCCATTACCGCTAGGCGCAGCAGCCAACTCGATTTGACTAAACGCAAGGCGATGTCCATCGGTAGCCACGGCAATAACCTGCTTACCCTCAAGCACCAACAACATGCCATTTAGGTAATAACGAATATCTTGTTGGGCCATTGCAAAATGAACCTGGCTAATCAGTTGCCGAAAATCTTTTTGCGGCATGTTCCACGAAGCGGTTATTTCACCAACACTTTGCATTACCGGAAACTCGCTCGCCGCAAGCGTTTGCAAAGAAAATCGGCTACGCCCGCTTTGTACTACCATGCGCCCGTCTTTTAAATTAAGCGCTACAGGGCCCTCGGGTAATGAGCGCAAAATATCCAGTAATTTTCTTGCTGCAACAGTGGTGGTGACATCTTCAGTACCAACCCCGAAATTAGCTGAGGTAGTAATTTGAATTTCAATGTCAGTAGAAACAAAAGCAATTTTCTCGCCAACCTTTTTAAATAATAAATTAGCCAAAATTGGTAAGGTGTGGCGTCGTTCAACAATGCCACTGACCACCTGTAGCGGCTTTAATAAACTATCTCTTGATGTATTAACCAGTTGCATTGCTTTTAAGTCCTTGTATATATCTTCATAGTAATAGTAATAGGGCCGGGGAAATCTGTGGATAACTCAAATTCTTATTTTAAAACAATAATTTACAGCGAAAAAAAGCTGTGGATAAACCCTGTATAAATGCTGGATAACTTCTGGATAACTTGATGTTGGCCGCAAGAAAAATGCTCGAAAAAAACTTATCCACAAATTACTCACAACTTATCCAACAACTTATCCACACCCCATGCCGCGCACTAAACTAGCCTTTAAGTGTTTGCTCAATAACATGAATCTCGTGATTCAGATGACTATCGTGCGCTCGCTCGTCGGCTATTTTTCTAACTGCATGTAAAACCGTCGTGTGATCACGACCACCAAAAAGATCGCCAATTTCAGGCAGACTTTTTTGGGTTAATTCTTTTGCCATAAACATCGCAATTTGGCGCGGCCGGGCAATATTGGCGGGGCGCTTTTTCGAGTACATGTCGGCTACTTTTATATTATAGAAGTCTGCGACAGCTTTTTGGATACTATCAACCGATATTTGGCGATTTTGGATAGAGAGCAGATCTTTAAGGGCGGCCCGCGCCACATCGATGGTCACGTCGCGCCCATGAAAGCGTACAAAGGCCAAAATTTTCCGCAAGGCCCCCTCAAGCTCGCGGACGTTTGAGCGAAGGTGTTTGGCGACAAAAAAAGCCACATCTTCAGACATTGGAATCCCTTCTTGTACCGCCTTTTTCATCAGGATGGCGACGCGCATTTCTAGCTCGGGGGGCTCAATTGCTACTGTTAAGCCAGAATCAAAGCGCGAAATTAGGCGCTCATCAATTCCTGCCATTTCTTTTGGGTAGGTATCGCTAGTAATAATGACCTGCGAGCGGTTGCTAAGCAAGGCCTCAAAAGCATAGAAAAACTCTTCTTGGGTGCGGGATTTGCCGCTAAAAAACTGAATGTCATCAATTAAAAGCAGGTCGAGTGAGTGGTAGTAGCGCTTAAAGCGATCAAAGGCCTTTTGCTGGTACGCGCGCACCACATCCGACACATATTGTTCGGCGTGAATATAGCGGATACGTGCTCCGGGCTTTTCTTTTAAAAGGTGGTTGCCAATAGCATGAATAAGGTGGGTTTTACCAAGGCCCACCCCACCGTACAAAAACATCGGGTTATAAGAAGTGCCGGGGTTATGTGCCACCTGAATTGAGGCGGCCCGGGCCAGCTGGTTGGCCTTGCCAGTAACAAAAGTATCAAAGGTAAGGGCTGGATTGAGCTTAGAGTGGTCCTCAATATCAAATACTTGCTCGTCACTAAAGCCCGCCAACTCTTCATCATCAAAAATTGAATCAGCCCCATTGCCGACTTGCTTAGAACTGGGGTCTGGTAAGGCGGGGCCTGCACCAGCGCCTGGTAGCTGCCGGTTGAGTGCATCAGGGTCGAGCTCAAGTGCAAAATTTAAATTGACTGGAACGGCAAAATAGGCTGAAGCCAACTCTTGAAACCGATCGGCAAAAGTCTTTTTAATCCAGTCAAGCTTAAATCGATTTGGGGCTGTTATAGTAAGCAAGTGCTCACTTTCTACGTAAGAACGAAACTTAAGGGGCTGTATCCACGTTTTGAATTGTTGCGGTGAAAGCTCGCGGGCAAGCAAACCCAAGGCCTCATCCCAAAAAACAAGTGGGCTTAGGGGTTGCAATGCGGGAGGGTTTTGAGGGTTAGACATATTTCCGAGATATTGATTGTAGCCAGCTCTTAAAGTTATCCACAAGCACCAAAATCGTGGAAAACCTGTGGATAACTTGTTAACAAGTAAAAAATAAGCCATAAAAACAGTTGTTTAGCAGAAAATCAGGCATAAAAATTAGAAATCCCTGGTAACAAGTGGATTCTTTGGTTGACCTTTTGCGCACTTGCAATGAAAATAGTCGGCTTCCCTAGGATTGATCATGAAAAGAACTTACCAACCATCAGTAACCCGCCGCAAGCGTACGCACGGCTTTCGTATCCGTATGAAAACGCGCGGCGGACGCTTAGTATTAAATGCCCGTCGTGCCAAGGGCCGTAAACGCCTCGCCGTATAAGATTGCGTTGAAAAGCGCCAGATTTGCAGAGCTCTTAAAAACGCCCCCGAAAGCAAATATTTCGTGGGGCGCTTATTTTGCTGAGCCACTTACACCAAAACAAGCCGACTTAGGTATTGCAGTAGCAAAAAAATTAGTCAAAAGAGCGGTCGATCGCAACGCACTTAAGCGCATGATTCGTGAATTAGTATGGCAAGCACAAACCAAAACCCTACAATGCGACGCAGTAATTAAATTAAGACATGCAGTTGGCAAAAATGCTCGGGGCAAGTTACGACAAGCTGAATTAATAACTTTGCGCAGCAAAATACGGGAATTAATTTAATGCGACTGCTTAACTTTCTTGGAATTTATTGTATTCGCGCTTATCAGTTAAGCATAGCGCCATTTTGGGGTGGTCAGTGTAAATTCGAGCCGAGTTGTTCGCATTACGCTTGCGCCTGTTTGCGCAGCTATGGTTTTTTTAAGGGCGTTCGCTTAAGTGTCTGGCGAATTTTGCGCTGTAACCCATGGACCCATGGGGGATACGACCCAGCAGTTAAACCAAAACAATCTATCGATACGTAGGCGTTCAATTTTTTATGGATATTAAAAAAACAATTCTTTGGGCCATTTTTGCTATTTCTGCGCTGATGCTTTACGATAACTGGTTATTACATGAGGGGCGCCCAAGCCTTCTTGGCGCAGCTGCACCGGGCTCCAGTACAAAAGCCACAAAACCACTTGAAACAAGCCCCAAGGGTGATTTACCACCCCAAGCCGGAGCCGCCGTTGCACCACCAAGCAATGCGCCAGCAAGCCCACCAAGCAATGCGCCAGCAAGCCCACCAAAAGAAGCCAGCCTCTCTACCATAAGTGTAGTGGCACAAAATACCGCCGAAAAATTCATCCTTGAAAATGATGTGTTGCGACTTGAGATAAGTGCCAACGGAGC
>CAMCUP010000020.1 GCA_945878885.1 Polynucleobacter meluiroseus
GTCTTCAGCATCTTCTGGAATAAAGACCGCTAGAGGAAATTGCTGATAAATCGACGCATCAGTGGCATAGCGACCCCGATTGGCGACATCAGTGAATAAGGCACCCTTGACGTTTTCACGCAAACGGGTCGCAATTTCAGGAGGGAATACGTAATTCCTCAGCATATGGCAAGATATGGCAAAATGCTGTAAAGAACCGTATTTAGCAAGCTATCAATAGCGTTAAACATAATTTTAATTTAGGAGACTCCATGTTGAAACTTGACACACACCCTTCGGGCCACCATTTTCTCAATATTCCTGGCCCAAGCCCAGTACCACCCCGTATTTTGCGCGCAATTAGCTTTCAGGTCATTGACCATCGCGGCCCGGAGTTCCAAGCTTTAGCTTTAAAGGTATTAGAGGACGTTAAAAAAGTCTTCAAAACCAAGCAACCCGTAATTATTTACGCTGCCTCTGGCACTGGCTCTTGGGAAAGCGCTTTAGTGAATATCTTAAATCCTGGTGACAAAATCTTAGGTTACGAAACTGGCCAATTTGCCCACTTGTGGATGGTGTTGGCAAAAAAACTCGGCTTAAATGCTGAAATTATTTCTAAGCCTGGTGATGCTGCTTGGCGTTGGGGCGTTGATGCGAATTTAATTGAAGAGCGTTTAAAGCAAGATACTAAACACGAAATTAAAGCAGTTTGCGTAGTCCATAACGAAACTGCTACTGGCATTACTTCGAATATTCCTGCGGTACGCAAGGCAATTGATAATGCGAAGCATCCCGCATTGCTATTAGTAGACACTGTCTCTGGTTTAGGTTCTGCTGATTATCGTCATGATGAGTGGGGTGTTGATGTGACCGTTGCTGGATCACAAAAAGGCTTGATGTTGCCACCTGGTTTGGGTTTTAATGCGGTTTCGCAAAAAGCCATCGATGCTAGTAAGAAAGCCACAATTCCCCGTGCCTATTGGGATTGGGCCGACATCATTGAATTTAACAAGCAAGGCTTTTGGCCAAGTACGCCTAATACCAACTTGCTCTATGGTTTGCACGAAGCTTTGGATATGATGAATACTGAAGGCTTGGACAATATCTTTGCCCGGCATAAACGTTTAGGTGAAGCCTGCCGTCGTGCTGCGGCCGCTTGGGGTCTAGAAAATCAATGTCAAGATCCAAACGCCTATTCACCAGTGAATACTGCAATTTTGGCGCCTGAGGGCATGGATTCCGATGCTTTGCGTAAACACATTTTAGAGCGCTTCAATTTGGCCTTAGGTACAGGATTGGGTCGTGTTAAAGGTCGTGTGTTCCGTATTGGCCACCTTGGTGATTGCAACGACTTAACCCTCATGGCAGCCTTAAGTGGGGTTGAAATGGGTCTGCAAAATATGGGTTACAAACCCAAAGCCAGTGGCGTAGTAGCCGCGCAAGATTTCTTAAAATCAGCTTTTAATAAGGTCGAAAGAGAAGCCGCCAGCCCTGTTTTTAGTTGAAAAAAATTACCATGCTAGCTAAAAAGCCCTATCTCACTCAAGCTGATGTGCAGAAAATTTTGAATGCGGCAGATGCTTTTGCAGCAGCTGGTAATTTTGCGGTGACGATTGCCGTATGTGATGATGGGGGTCATCTCTTAGGTTTAATTCGACGTGATGAGTGCGCTCCTGTTTCAACCTATATAGCCGAAGAAAAAGCACGTGCTGCCGCAATGGGTAAACGTGAAAGTCGCGTCTATGAAGAGATTATTAATAATGGACGCATTTCCTTCTTATCAGCGCCGCATATTGGTGGCATGTTAGAGGGTGGGATCAATATCGTGGTCGATGGGTTTACTATAGGGGCTGTAGGCGTATCTGGCGTTAAATCTGCTGAGGATGCTAGCATCGCCCAAGCCGGCATTGCCGCTCTTTCGTAAGCCGCTAATTTAAAAGGGCTTTTTGTATTTTGATAAGGTATTTTGATTAATTCTGCTCCTGAAGTAAATTCCCCTGCCAATTCCCCGCCCAATGGCGGATCTGAAGACTCTCCTAATGCCCCAGTGGCAGCCTTTACTGATTTTGCTTTAGATCCCCTCATACTGAAGGCGATCGCTGAGCAGGGCTATACCCTGCCTACCCCAATTCAAGCAAAAGCGATTCCCATTGTGCTGACGGGGCAAGACGTCATGGGCGCTGCGCAAACCGGTACAGGTAAGACCGCCGCCTTTATCTTGCCGATTATTCAAAAATTATTACCCTTAGCTAGCAGTAGCGCCTCACCCGCACGCCACCCAATTCGGGCTTTGGTATTAACTCCTACTCGTGAGCTCAGCGATCAAGTCGCTGAAAATGCGGCCAATTATTCGCGGCACACCGATTTACGTACTGCGGTAGTTTTTGGCGGGGTTGATATGCAACCTCAGGTAGCGGCTTTACGTGCCGGAGTCGAAATCTTAATTGCTACACCAGGTCGCCTGCTTGATCACTTGGGATCAAAGACTGCAAATTTGTCGCAAGTAGAAATCTTGGTTTTAGATGAAGCCGATCGCATGTTAGATATGGGCTTTTTGCCAGATTTGCAGCGCATTATTAATTTGATTCCTGTTAAACGACAAACCCTGTTGTTTTCAGCGACTTTTTCACATGAAATTAAAAAGCTCGCGCAAAGTTATTTGCGTAATCCCGTGACTGTTGAAGTAGCTCGACAAAACGCGGCTGCTGATACAGTGACGCAGGTGGCTCACTTAGTCTCATCTGAAAATAAGCAGGCAGCTATTGTCAGCATTATTCATGAGCGCACTAAAGCGGGTTTTCCACGGCAATATTTGATCTTTACCAATAGTCGCTTAGGTTGCGCACGATTAGCGCGTGCTTTAGAGCGCGATGGTATTAAAGCAGGCGCCTTACATGGCGATAAAAGTCAAGGTGAACGCACCTTGACTTTAGATGCCTTTAAATCAGGGATCATTGAAGCTTTGGTAGCTACGGATGTTGCGGCTCGTGGATTAGATATTCCTGATATGCCTTGCGTTATTAATCATGAGTTACCGTTTAGTGCTGAAGATTTTATTCACCGCATTGGTCGTACTGGTCGAGCCGGTAGTAAAGGCGATGCAATCGCGTTAGTTGATTCGAGTGAAAAGCGTTTACTTGATGACATTGAAAAGTTATTAAAACGAAAGTTGGATATCGCTCCACTGCCTGAGTCTGACTTTATTTCTAATAACGCAGCTAGCAAGGGGCGTAGCGCTAGGGGTGATGGTAGTAGTCAGGGTAGAAATAGCGCCAGTAGAAGCTCGGGGCGGCGAAGTGATGAGAACCAGTCGGCATCACCACCAAAGCAAGCGGTTGATGCCTTCTTTTATCAACCGTATGAAGCCTCCCCTAAGCCCAGTAGTGAGGCTGGTAGTAACGCTGTTAGTGAGGTTGATGTCGCCAATAAACCGTCAGCCAAAAAACTCGGAATTACCTCCGCTAAACCACTCGTTGGGGCACTCTTGGGTGGCAGTAAGAAAAAATCGAGCTAATCAAAAAAGCCAAGCTTCGCTCTAGATTTTCTGTTCACGCCAAGCTTGCGTTGCTGCTAAAAGCCATTCTGCAATAGTGCAGTGCGCATCATTAGGCAGGTCGCTCAGACCCAAATGGCGTGCCGCTTGCTGAAGTGCCAGCAAGGATAATGTTGTATTTTCTGTATGAATTGCCGAAGCCAAAGTTTGCTTGCTGAGTTTTTCACCTTGGGCATCCAGCACTAAAGGTAAATGGCGATAATGTGGTGTGGGGTATCCCAAAACGCTTTGTAAATAAATTTGTCGAGCAGTATTGCTGGCTAAATCGGCGCCACGCACGATATGCGTGATATTTTGGCTGGCATCATCGACCACTACTGCCATCTGGTAGGTAAAAAAGCCATCAGCACGCCGCAAAACAAAATCCCCCACGCTTTGATTGAGTTCCTTTGATTGGAGCGCAATACGCCATGCTCCTGGGCCGGCCAAATTAAAGAATTCTGCGTTGGCTAAAGAGTGGGGAATGTGAGTAGGGCGACAAATACGTGGATAAATGAGCTCTTCATGACGTCTAGGATGGATACCTTGGGCCGCCAGAACGTTAACAATACCCTGTCGAGAGCAGGTGCAGGGATAAACCAAGCCCGCTTGATATAGCTGCTGTAGGGCGGTTTCATAATGTGGTGTGCGTTGAGATTGGTAGATGAGATCCTCATCCCATTGCAGGCCACAGGCACCAAGTTGATACAGGATGGTTTCAGTTGCCCCAGGTAAGGACCTAGGGACATCGACATCCTCAATTCTGAGCAACCACTTCCCTTGGTGGGCGCGGGCGTCTAGCCAGCTTCCTAGGGCTGTAGCAAGGGATCCTAAATGCAAGGGCCCAGTGGGTGAAGGCGCAAAGCGCCCCCGATAGCTGGACCCAAAAATTGTGGCGGGTTGAAGTATAGACACAGCTAAAATCATCTCATGGCTGCACCCCATTTTGTTCACTTACGTTTGCACTCCGAATTTTCGATTACGGATGGAGTAGTACGCATTGACGAGGTGGTGGCAGCAGCGCAAAAAGACCAAATGGGCGCTTTAGCTTTAACTGACTTAAGTAATCTATTTGGTCTAGTCAAATTTTATAGCCAGGCACGCGCCGCAGGTATCAAACCAATTGCAGGAAGTGATGTTTGGATCAGTAATGCCCAAGAGCCAGATCAAGCCCATCGACTCTTATTATTAGTACAAAACCATGCAGGCTATCTCAATTTATGCCAACTGTTAAGTCGGGCTTCTTTAGAAAATCAAGCTCGTGGGCGTTCTGAAATTAAGCCCGAATGGTTTTTAGAGCCCGCTGCAAAAGAGTCAGAGCGTGCTGCAGGTAAAACCTTAGCTAGTGGTTTAATTGCGCTTTCTGGTGCGCAGCTAGGTGAGGTTGGCCAAGCATTACTTAACAGTCAAGTAGAGTTAGCACGGGCTGCAGCAAAACGTTGGCAAACTATTTTTCCTGATGCCTATTTCATTGAGGTGCAACGCGCTGGCCAAGCGCAAGAGGAGCAATATCTGCAACTTGCTTGCCAACTTGCGAGTGAAATGGGTTTACCTGTAGTTGCCACACATCCTGTGCAGTTTATGAAAAAAACTGATTTCACTGCCCATGAAGCGCGGGTTTGTATTGCTGAAGGTGAGTTGTTAGGCAACCCTCGGCGACAGAAAAAATTTACTCCAGAGCAGTATTTTTTAACCCAAGCTGAAATGGTGGCTCGGTTTGCCGATATACCTAGTGCGCTAGCAAATAGTGTAGAAATTGCCCAGCGCTGTAATTTATCTTTAGTGTTGGGTCAGCCGCGCTTGCCCGAGTTTCCTACGCCGCCCGGTATTACTTTGGGTAATTATTTATTTCAGCAGGCTGAAAGCGGTTTAGTGCGCCATCTTGAGCGTAATTTTCCAGAGCCTACAGTGCGTGCTGCTAATGAAGCCCACTATCGAGAGCGTTTAAGCTTTGAAGTTAAAACCATTGAGCAAATGGGCTTTCCAGGTTACTTTTTAATTGTGGCTGACTTTATTAACTGGGCCAAAAATAATGGCGTACCAGTTGGCCCAGGCCGGGGCTCTGGCGCGGGCTCCTTGGTGGCCTATTCCTTAGGCATTACCGATCTTGACCCCTTACGGTACAACTTACTTTTCGAACGATTCTTAAACCCAGAACGGGTTTCGATGCCCGATTTTGATATCGATTTTTGCCAGCATGGTCGCGATCGAGTTATTCAATATGTTAAAGATAAGTATGGTGCTGATGCCGTAAGTCAAATTGTAACTTTTGGCACGATGGCGGCTCGGGCTGCGATTCGTGATGTGGGGCGCGTGTTAGAGCAGGGTTATACCTTTGTCGATGGTATTGCGAAGTTAGTGCCGAACAAGCCTGGTCAAGTAGTCACGATTGAAATGGCTAAAAAAGAAGAAAAGCAATTAGCCGAGCGCGAAAAAAATGAAGATGAAGTAAAACAATTGTTAGCTTTAGCGCAACAATTAGAGGGCATTACTCGTAATGTGGGAATGCACGCTGGTGGCGTATTAATTGCACCTGGTAAGTTAACTGATTTTTGCCCCTTATATACACAAGACTCAAAAGATCAAGATAATAATTCGGTTATTAGTCAATTTGATAAGGATGATGTCGAGGCTATTGGCCTAGTGAAATTTGACTTTTTAGGCTTAACCACACTTACTATTTTGGCTGCAGCTGAAAGGTGGATTCGCAGCTTACATGCCGATCGCCACAGTTGGAGCATTGGCGAAATTACGCTTGATGATTCGGCGCCATTCAATCTTTTGAAAAAAGCCAATACCGTTGCGGTATTCCAATTGGAAAGTCGTGGCATGCAAAGTATGCTGCGTGAAGCTAAGCCAGATCGCTTTGAAGACATTATTGCTCTTGTTGCTTTATACCGTCCTGGCCCAATGGACTTAATCCCCGACTTTATTAGCCGCAAGCATGGCCGACAAAAAGTTGAATATCCAGATCCTCGTATCGAGCCTGTATTACGCGAGACTTACGGCATCATGGTGTATCAAGAGCAAGTCATGCAAATGGCCCAAACTATTGGCGGGTACTCCTTGGGAGGCGCCGATTTATTACGGCGAGCGATGGGTAAGAAAAAGCCCGAAGAAATGGCTCAACATCGGAAAATTTTTAGCGAAGGGGCCAAGCTTGGTGGAATTAGCGAAGGTAAGGCCCACGAAATTTATGATTTGATGGAGCGTTTTGCTGGTTATGGCTTTAATAAATCACACGCTGCAGCATATGCTTTATTAGCTTATCAAACTGCTTGGCTTAAAGCGCATTATCCTGCCGAATTTATGGCGGCTAACTTATCGTTAGCGATGGACGATACCGATAAGGTTAAGGTTTTGTACGACGATTGTGTGCAAAATCAGCTCACGGTGTTAGCGCCCAATATTAATACTGGTACTTATGAGTTTACGCCCCAGCGAGTTGCCCAAGAAGATGTTGATTTACCGCTACATCAAATTCGTTATGGTTTAGGCGCTGTGCGTGGTACTGGTGAAGCAGCAATTGCGGCCCTAGTAAAGGTGCGTGAACAGGGCGGTCCCTTTAAAGACTTATTTGATTTTTGTGCCCGCATTGATCGTCGCCAAGTGAATCGTCGGGCAATAGAGGCTTTATTGCGTGCAGGTGCTTTTGATGTTTTATATCCACTTGCCCAGACCCCAGGCGCTAAGCCGTATGACATTCGCGCCTCTCTCTTGGCCTCGTTAGCGCGCGCAATTGAAGCGGCAGAGCAGGCTGAGGCATCAATTCATCAAGTGAGCCTATTTGATTCGGTGGCTGATGGTGATCGACATTTACCAGAGTTAGTACGCGAGCCTGTATGGCCAGAAAAGAAACGTTTGCAAGAAGAAAAAACTGCTTTAGGCTTATGCCTAACGGGCCATCTGTTTGACGCTTATCGGGTTGAGGTAGAGCATTTTGTGCGCCAACCTTTAAATAAAATTACCGAAGGTAAAGATCAGTTAGTGGCTGGCATTATTACTTCGGCGCGAATGCTAACGGGTCAGCGGGGCCGCATGATGATTGCCACGATTGATGATGGATCAGCTGCGCTTGAAGTGACTCTTTATAGCGAAGTCTATGAACCCAATCGGCCTTGGCTAAAGGAAGATGAGTTGCTGATCGCTAAAGTC
This sequence comes from Polynucleobacter meluiroseus, assembly GCA_945878885.1. Lineage (GTDB taxonomy): Bacteria > Pseudomonadota > Gammaproteobacteria > Burkholderiales > Burkholderiaceae > Polynucleobacter > Polynucleobacter meluiroseus_C. The sequence goes on from CAMCUP010000020.1 coordinate 7,667, forward strand.
AATGTCATGCCTGATAAATTTTCAGGTGGTATGCGAGTAGTTGCTGAGCAGGTGATGGATATTGCCGGAGCACGAATTCGCTTTGCGCGTAATGTACACGTTTGTATTGATGCAGGAATTGACTTAAAAATGTTACGTAGTCAAATTGACCCCTATTTAATTGCTAATCGGGTGAAGCCTAGTAATGATTTGGTGCGTGGTTTACCTCTCACTGCCGCAGTTACAGCTAACGGTGGCGCCTGCCTAATGCAATTTCCTGATGAATTGCGTTTATATCCAGATGATGCTTGTTTGCATAGCTTGCACCAGTTGTTTGCTGCGCAGCAAACCGATGGTGTAGTTGTGCAGTATCAGTGAGTTGCTTCGATAGCGCTAATTACTTCACTTGGCTCTAAGAGGTCGAGGCAGGCGCTGCGACTATCGGCGCGATCATCACAGCCAGCCTGCCGACAAGGTACGCATTCCCCAGGCCCTTGCAAAATCGTTACGTTTGCTACTGTTTGGCTGCGGGCCCTCAGGACATAAGGCGCACGTCCAATAAAGCCATTGGGCCAAGGACCAAAATTACTGGGTGGGGTGGGGCCAAAGAGCGCAATTGTGGTGGTGCCGCAGGCAGCGGCTAAATGGGTAATAGAAGTATCGACACCAATATAAAGTTTCGCTTGACGTAATAAGCCGCCCATTTGCGGTATCGATAAACAACCCTTAGTATCAATTACCTGCGCTTGGATAGTAGGGTCTAGTAAAGAGATTAAGGCAGCATTTAGTTCGAGATCTTGCGGGGCAGATGATGCACTGAGCACTACTTGCCAACCTTTTTTAACAAGGTAAGTGACGAGTATTTGCCAATACGCCAATGGCCAACGTTTGTAGGCCATTAATGGCCCAGTATGGAGCACTGCTAATTTATTATTGCTTAGGCCGCTGGCAATTTGCTCCAAAAATAAGGGGCTTAACTCTTCTGCTACGGGAGGGATAAGCGCAATTGGATTTACAAATAATGAAGCCTCATTAATAAAGGGTTCGAGTAAACGCATTTTTTCAACCACCACGTGTTGGCGAAAATAATCTACTTCAATATTTTGCAGACTAACCCATTTTTTCCAAGCATTTTTTAGGCCTTTAGATTTTATGTCAGCTTGGCCTTGCGGATGGTTAGCCACAATGCCGACGCGCCGACGCGCCGCTATTAAGCTATAAAAATAGGCTCGATCACTTGGTTGGGTCACTAAGGCTAAATCGTAGCGTTGAAATAAACGCATCAACAAGGATAGATACTCACTGAAACTAGGATGATCGGCTGTTTCGATGTACTCTTGTATGTCGGTATTGCCTTTGAGCATGTCAAGTTTACCGCGATAACCCAGAAAATGAAATTCGGCCGTGGGCCACAATTGGCGGGCCTGCCGAATGAGTGGGGTAGTAACTAAGACATCGCCAATTTGCCGTGTAGCGATAAAGAGCACACGCTGGGGCGGCTTTAAGTTAAGCGTCGTTTTATCGAACGTATCTTTAGTTTGTATTTGAGCACGTACATGCCGCGCATTTTCTGCAGCATTCGATTGATCATGGATATGATGGAATAAATGGAGCACTTCGGTTGACCACGAACCTGATTTACGGATTACTCCATTTTTTTGCAGACGAAAGACAAAATCTGCATCTTCATGCCCCCAGCCAGTAATATTTTCATCAAAGCCCTCAATAGCTAGAGCATCGCTACGCCAGCAGGCCATATTGCAACCCTTGATGCGGCGCCAGACAAATTGACGGTAATGGCGCCAAGTACCATCACCCAACTTAAGGTGTAAAGGCCAATACTTATTAATAGCTTGGTTGAGGCGATATCGCCAACTATGGTCTTTGAATTGGGCAAAATTCCATTGTGGCCACCGTAAAATTTGCTGGGTGAGGGTATCGTTAACTAAGATGCGACTACCCGTTACTAAATATCCTGCCTCTGCGAGTTGGCGGTGACGAGCAACAAAATCGGGTTGTACTAAGCAATCACCATCGAGAAAAATCAAATAGTCACCACTAGCTGCTTGAATAGCTTGGTTTAATATTTGGGTTTTACGAAAACCCATGTCGGCTTGCCAAAGATGCGTAATAGGTACGGGAAAATGATTTTTAGTGGCATCAATAATGGCGCGTGTGCTTATTTCTGAGCCATCATCAGCAATGACAATTTCAAAATCGAGGTCGGTTTGCGTACGTAAAGAATCGAGAGAAAGGGCTAAGGCTTCGGGCCAGTTATAGGTTGCTAGCAGAATCGAAATCATACCTTCGAGCTTCCTTTGGCAGCCGCTTGCTGTTGATTAAGTCGCCACAACTTCATATAGCGATAATACGTGCCTTGCATGTTAGAGATCGCCAGACTAAAGCCTTGTGAGCCATCGAGAAAGCCAGTTTGTAAAATATAAGTTCGTATGAACGTCCATGCGCCATGTAAGATTGCTTTAAGTGGCGAACTTTGTTTACCGCGGGCAAAAGCTTGTTCGGCAGCAGCAGTGGCATAGCGCTCCATTTTTTCTTGCACCTGCGCTGCATTCATAAAGCTATAGTGCAGCATCGGCTGCCGTAATTTGCCTATGGGCTTGTCAGAGCCTGCCTTGCTGATCAGTTGTTCATGAACAATGTCGCTTGAAAAGCGGGCGGTACCACGTAAAAAAAGTCGGCTGACGTAATCGGGGGTCCAACCCGAGTGACGCATAAAACGGCCACAGTACCAAGATGAGCGTGGAATCGCAAAGCAGGTTTGGTTTTGGGCTTGGTTTATTGTTTGGCGAATTTCTTCACGTAACTCTGGGGTGAGGCGCTCATCGGCATCAAGCGATAAAACCCAATCGCCGTTAGCTAGGTCGAGGGCACGGTTTTTTTGAGGTCCAAAGCCAGGCCAATCGGTGGGTGTGGCGATAGTGGCCCGATACTGCCGGGCAATCGTGAGGGTCTCATCAACGCTTGCAGTATCTACCACCACGATCTGGTTAGCCAGATCACCAAGGGAATTTAGACAGTCGGCCAAATTGGCCTGTTCATTGCGAGTTATGAGGATGACTGATAAGGTGGGCATAATTGATTATATGAATGCTGAAGACCGTGTAGCCCTGACCCGTTTAGTTCACTATTTACGGCCCCACGTAGCCCTTATTGTAGGGGCGATCCTCTCTATGGCTTTGGTTGCGGGGTCTGAAACCGCTATTCCAGCCCTGATGAAGCCCTTGTTAGATCGGGGTTTTACTGGCCAGTTAAACGATAAATTATGGCAAGTTCCGGCTTTTTTGGTGGGTTTAGCCATTATTCGGAGTTTTGCCCAGTTTTTTTCTAACTACCTCTTAACCAGGGTAATTACCGAGGTTTTGCTCAAATTACGTGAGCAAATGTTTAATCGCCTATTACGAGCCAAAACCGATTTTTTTCAAAAAAACTCGGCTTCACACTTAATTAATGCAGTGGTATTTGAAGTTAATAATGTCCTTTCGATCATGGGCGGTATGCTAATCAGTTTAGTGCGAGACTCTCTCACTGTGATAGGGCTCATTGCTTATTTAATTTATCTGAATTGGCAACTGACTTTATTGGTGTTGATTATTTTTCCTGTAATTGCATTCATTATGGGGCGTATTAATCGTCGGCTACGTTCTTTAAACCGCCAGCAGCAAACCTTAACTAGTGATTTGGCTTATATCGTTGAAGAAACGGCGGGTGGTCACAAGATTATTAAAGTACATGGTGGCGAAGATTATGAAATGCAACGTTTTATGGAAAAGGCTAATCGTTTGCGCGAGTTTGGTTTGAAGTCAGCAATTGCAGGTGGTTTAAACCAGCCCATTACCCAACTGATCGCATCGATGGCCTTATCGGTTGTTTTGGTAGTGGCTTTAATGCAATCGGCAACTGAAGGCGTAACCGTTGGCAGCTTTGCAGCGTTTATTACTGCAATGATGTTAGTTATTTCGCCTTTGAAACATTTAGCCGACATTAATCAACCTTTGCAACGCGGCCTGACAGCGGCAGAAATGATTTTTGCTTTAATTGATCAGCCAATTGAGGAGGACCAAGGCCAACAACTTAGCGCAAAGCCAATGACTAAGGCGCGTGGCGAAATTCAATTTAAACAGGTTTCGTTTTCTTATGAGCAAGAAGATAACCGCCAAGATGCCCTAAAGCAGGTTGATTTTCAGATTCAGCCTGGTGAAGTGGTTGCTTTTGTTGGTCCATCAGGAGGTGGTAAGTCGACATTGGTTAATTTATTGCCGCGGTTCTTTAAGCCTACCCAAGGCGTTATTACTCTCGATGGTATTCCATTAGAAGAACTTTCTTTAACCGACTTACGACGCCAAATTGCTTTTGTGAGCCAAGACGTTATTTTATTTAACGATTCTATTGCCGCTAACGTAGCCTATGGATCTGCTGCTCAAGGCGGAATTGATCGGGGTCGTGTGATTGAGGCTCTAGAAGCCGCGAACTTAACTGCACTGATGCGCGAGCTACCTGAAGGAATTGATAGCTTAATTGGCGATAACGGTAATCGTTTGTCGGGTGGGCAGCGACAGCGTTTAGCAATTGCCCGCGCAATTTATAAAAATGCCCCCATTCTGATTCTCGATGAGGCCACCTCAGCTTTAGATTCAGAATCGGAGCGGCAGGTACAAGATGCCCTCGAGCGCTTAATGAGTGGTCGTACTACCTTAGTAATTGCCCATCGCTTATCGACGATAGAACATGCTAATCGCATTATTGTCTTAGAGCATGGCAAAGTTGTCGAGAATGGCTCACATTCTGAACTCATTGCTCACAATGGGCTCTATGCAAATTTACATCGCCTGCAATTTGCCAATGCCTAGGCACTCCCGTCCAGTAGGCATTGTGCAGACTTTAATTCAAGACAATATCGTACTGATCTTGACGAAAGCTACCTTCTGCTTGTAAGCGAATCGGTTTTTTAACAAAGTCACTGAGCATTGCTAAAAATTGATTTTCTTCTTCTAGAAAAAGATCGATTACATCGGGTGCGGCAACAATACGAAATTCTTTGGGATTAAATTGACGGTGCTCACGAATAATTTCGCGCAAAATTTCATAACAAACTGTTTGGGCCGTTCTCACCTCACCTTTACCAGTACAAACTGGGCATGGTTCACACATAATATGCGCTAAGGATTCACGCGTGCGTTTGCGGGTCATCTCGATTAAACCTAGACTAGAAAAGTCGTTGACAGAAGTACGCGTGTAGTCGCGCTCTAAATGACGATTTAATTCATGTAAGACTGCATCTTGATGGTCTTTAGTATCCATATCGATAAAATCAATAATGATGATGCCACCCAAATTGCGTAAACGCAGTTGACGAGCTATTGCTTGGGCTGCTTCTAAATTTGTTTTATAGACGGTGTCATCTAAATTGCGAGCACCCACATAACTTCCCGTGTTGACATCAATAGTGGTCATCGATTCGGTTTGATCAAACATTAGATAGCCACCCGATTTAAGGTCAACCCGGCGCCCAAGTGCCTTATTAATTTCAGCGTCGACATCAAATAAATCAAATAGTGCACGCTCACCACGATGTAAGACCAGCTTATTAGTTAAATTGGGAGTGTAGGTGGAAGCAAATAATTTGAGCTTCTCAAAATTTTCGGCAGAATCAACTCGAATTTGCGTAGTCGCTTCACCAGCAAGATCGCGTAAGACGCGTTCGGCAAGACTTAAATCTTGAAATAATAAAGCGGGCGCACTAGTTTGACTCGTACCTTGATGAATATTGCGCCAAGTCGTGGCAAGGTATTGAAAATCAAGTTGCAGTTCCGTATCACTTGCATCCAAAGCGCTAGTACGTACAATGATGCTGCCTTTTTCGTCCACTGGCATTAGCGTACTAATGCGCGTCTTAATGGCTTCGCGTTGTTCGGGCTGGTCAATTTTTTGCGAAACGCCAATATGTGGCTCAGTTTGATCGGCACGGCCCAGATCGGGCAAATAAACTAAATTGCGCCCCGCAATACTTAGTTGGGTAGTGAGGCGTGCGCCTTTAGTGCCAAGGGGGTCTTTCAAGACTTGCACTAATAAAGTTTGACCTTCAAATAAGAGTTTCTCAATTTGCGTTTGGTTATTACTTTGATTAATATCGGCTACATGTATAAAGCCAGTGCGCTCAAGGCCAATATCGATAAAAGCCGATTGCATGCCAGGTAAGACACGAGCAACTTTAGCAAGATAAATATTGCCGACTATGCCACGTTGACGAGTGCGTTCAATGCGTAGCTCTTGTACGGCGGCATTTTGAATAATCGCTACCCGTGTCTCTTGGGGAGTTATATTAATGAGGATTTCTTCGTTCATGCTAATTAGTATTGGTGTGATTAAGGGCAAAGCTGACTTTAGCTTGAGTCAGTAGCTGAGCAGTTTCATAAAGGGGTAAGCCCATGATACCGCTATAACTGCCAGTGATTGATTCAATCAAGGCGCCGCCGAGGCCTTGAATACCATAGGCACCCGCTTTGCCAAGGGGTTCCCCGCTCGCGATATAAGATTCAATAGTGGCTTTATCGAGGTTTGCAAAACGTACGTGAGAAGTTTGTATGACACAGCTGGGAGCTTGATCTGGTGCGGCTAAGACGCAAACTGCAGTGAGTACCTGATGTTCTTTAGCGCTCAGCATTTCTAAAATACCTTGAGCATCACGGGCATCTTGGGGCTTGCCAATAATTTCTCCCGCTGTCAACGCAGTATTTTGCGACGATTTATCTGCCCAGCTACTACCAAGACTCACTGTAGTATCAGCACAAAGAATGGGCGCCCAAGGTAAATTTTCACCCTGTTGCATACGGTTTTTCCAGCGCAATTGGGCGGCCCTCATTTTGGCTTGGGTGACACGTTCAACATAGGCGTATGCAGTTTCATGAGGCAAGGGGATTTCTAAAGACTCAACATTTTCATTGCTTGCCGCTAATAGCGGAACAAAGCGGACTCCCAATTGAGTGAGTAGTTCTTGACGACGAGGGCTTTGGGAAGCAAGATAAATAAAAGCAAACATGGTTATTCGCGATGGTAAGGATGACCTTGAAGAATAGTCCAGGCCCGATACAGTTGTTCGCTTAGTAAAACGCGGACAAAGGCATGTGGCAAAGTAAGACTAGATAACTTCCAGAGCGCATTAGCCCGCAATTTTAAGTTTGGGTCTAAACCATCAGCGCCACCAATGAGAAAAGTGATGTTAATACCAGCTTGGCGCCATTGCGCTAAATGATTAGCAAGATCTTGGGTACTAATATCTTGACCACGTTCATCTAAGGCAATGACGTGGGCGCCTTTAGGAATTGCCGCCTCAATTTGGATTGCGTCTTTAGCGGAATTTGGCGCCGGCTTAAGTTCTTTAATGTTGATACTGCAATCCGCAGGCATTCGCTTGATGTAATCATGGGTTGCCGTTGTAACCCAAGCGGGCATCTTATGGCCAACTGAAATAATGGTGAGGTGCATCTGAATGAAGTTAGCCCACAGTAAGTCGACTTACTCGCTGGCCTTAACTAATTTTTTGGTAGCAGCTAATTTTACGCGTACTGGCTTAGCACCCCACATACCCTCTAGTTGATAGTATGCCCGTAGCATCGGTTGCAAAATATGTACGATGATATCGCCACAATCGACTAAGACCCACTCGCCGGTTTCTAATCCTTCAATAGAAATAACTTCGCCGCCATTGGCTTCGACATCCTGCTGCACAGATAGCGCTAGTGAGCGAGTTTGCCGATTGCTCGAGCCAGTGGCGATAACCACGCGGTCGAAGAGATCACTGAGACCGCTGGTATCAAAGACCCGAATATCTTGGGCTTTTACATCTTCAAGGGCATCAACAATGACGCGTTGTAATTTACGAAGTTCCATGGGCTCTTAGGTGATTAAAAAATAGTTAGCATTGCATTATCGGTGTTTATTGCACATTGCTTTGATATAAACCCAATTGCCTAATTAAGTCACTGATATTTTTTGGCAACCCAGAGGATAAATCAGGCTCTGTGCTTTGCTGGCGCAAGGCAGAGGAGGATAAATCGACTGCAAACTGATGGTCGAGAAGGATTTTTCCTTTAGGCAGCTTTTCTAATTCAGGAGTTGAATGGGCTTCATGCGCTTTGACAAACTCAGCTAATGCGGGATTTTGTTCGAGTGCATAGGGATGGCCAGGCCGACTAGCAACGGCTAAATGAACATAATGCAGTAATCCTTGCCAATCATGCCAAGTGGGTAATTGCATCAAGCTATCTGCCCCCATCAACCAAATAATACTGACCTCGCTACCCAGCACATGACGTAAGGCTTGGACGGTATCGATGGTATAGCTTGGGCCACCACGTTCGATTTCCATTGGGTCGACGGTGATTACAGTCTTGAGGTGCTGGGTGGCTAATTCTGCTCTTAAAGTAAGCGCCGCCGCCTCGGCTAATTGCAGTCGGATGGCTGCTAGCGTAATTTGCGTACTTTTTTGCCAAGGCTGACCACTTGGAATCAAAATGAGTTCATCTAGATTAAATTGTGCGCAAAAATATTTAGCTAGTTCGAGATGACCCCAATGTGGCGGATCAAAGGTGCCACCCAAAATACCAATAACTTGCTGCAAACGACCATTTTTTTCTGATGTCATCAATTAAGCCAACCAATTGCGCGGTTGCAAATAATAGTCGTATAGCTTTGCTTCGGGAGTGTTTGGCTGAGGGTGCCAGTTGTAGCGCCATTTGACGATGGGCGGAAGCGACATCAAAATCGATTCTGAACGACCTCCGGATTGCAGGCCGAAAATAGTACCGCGGTCAAAAATGAGGTTGTATTCAACATAGCGGCCTCGGCGATATTCTTGAAATTCTTTTTCTTCGGGTGTATAGGGTTCTTGGTAGCGGCGTTGCAGAATCGGTAGATAAGCGTTAATAAACGCATCGCCGACTGCGCGCATCATCGCAAAACTGTTTTCAAAACCTAGCTCATTAAAGTCATCAAAAAAGATGCCGCCAATACCGCGTGGTTCTTCGCGGTGCTTAAGGTAAAAATAATCATCACACCATTGCTTAAAGCGGGGGTGTAAATCGGCACCAAAAGGATCTAAGGCGTCTTTAGCAGCTTGGTGAAAGTGACGGCAGTCTTCGTCATAGCCGTAGTAGGGTGTTAAATCGAAGCCCCCACCAAACCACCAAATAGGTTCTTGATTAGGCGCTTGAGCAATAAAGCAGCGAACATTCATATGGGTAGTGGGCGCCTTCGGATTGTGTGGATGAAATACCAATGAGACACCCATTGCCTCAAAGCCGCGACCTGCAACCTCAGGACGATTTTGGCTGGCTGCACCAGGCATTTGGTCGCCATGAACATGAGAAAAACCAACTCCGCCTTTTTCGAGCACATTGCCGTTTTCTAAAATACAAGTACGGCCCGAACCCCTAAGTTTGCTCTCGGGAGGCTTCTGCCATTCATCGACCATAAACGCTCTACCGTCTAAAGCACTAATCGCTGTAGTAATACGATTTTGTAGGCCTAAAAAATAGTCTTTAATAAGGGCGATATCGATTGTGCTAGTGGTCATATTGTTTTAATGGCGCGATTACCAATGTCATGGCGATAATGCATACCATCAAAGTGAATCTTGTCGATTGCTGCATAAGCTTTGCTTTGTGCTGCTCGTACCGAATCAGCGAGACCAACTACGCACAATACACGGCCACCAGAAGTAAGAAGGGTATCGCCGCTGAGTTTAGTGCCCGCATGAAAGGTAAGATGCTCTGCAGAGTCAGCGGGAATGCCAGTAATGGCATCACCACCGCGCGGCGTATTGGGATAGCTATGTGCAGCTAAAACAATCCCAAGGGCGGTACGCCGATCCCACTCAAACTCTACTTCGTTTAATTTGCCATCGATAGCTTTATCTAATGCTGGCACTAAGTCGCTTCGTAAGCGCGCCATAATGGGTTGTGTTTCTGGGTCGCCCATGCGGCAGTTAAATTCTAAATTTTTAATTTCCCCATTGGGACTAATCATCACACCTGCATATAAAAAACCCGTATAGGGTATGCCATCTTCGGCCATGCCTTTAACGGTTGGCATGATGACTTCACGCATTATGCGCGCGTGAATTTCTGGAGTGACAACGGGCGCGGGCGAGTAAGCCCCCATGCCACCTGTATTAGGACCTTGATCACCATCGCACAGTCTTTTGTGATCTTGGCTCGTTGCTAAAGCAAGAATATTTTTGCCATCAACCAGCACAATAAAACTTGCTTCTTCACCACTTAAAAATTCTTCAATAATGACGCGCGCACCCGCATTGCCAAATTGATTATCGGCCAGCATCATTTGGACTGCTGCATGTGCTTCGGGAAGGGTCATTGCCACCACTACTCCCTTGCCAGCTGCTAGACCATCGGCTTTAATCACAATGGGTGCGCCTTTAGTATCCAGATAAGCATGTGCAGCCGCTAGATCATTAAAAGTTTGGTAGTCGGCAGTAGGAATGCCATGGCGCTTCATGAAGGCTTTTGAAAAATCTTTCGATGATTCGAGTTGCGCAGCGAGCTGGGTAGGACCAAAAATTCGTAATCCCTGCTGACGAAAGACATCAACGATGCCAGCAGCTAGCGGCGCTTCTGGACCAACTACGGTAAAGGCAATATTTTCACGTTTGACAAAATCGGCTAAGTCTTGGAAATCGCTAATGGCGAGATTTTCAAGGCCAGCATGTTGTTGTGTCGCAAGAGCAGTGCCACCATTGCCCGGGGCAATAAATACTTTTTGTACTAGTGGCGATTGCGCCATTTTCCATGCTAAAGCGTGCTCGCGACCACCTGAACCAATGAGTAATAATTTCATGCGATGTATTTCATAAATCAGCGTTTGTGAAAACTTCTTGTACGTCATCTAAATTTTCGAGCGCATCGAGTAATTTTTGCATCGCCTCGAGCTGATCGCCCGTCAAGCTAACATCCGTTTCGGGTCGCATGCTAACAGTGGCTAATTCGGCCTTGAAATTGGCTTGTTGCAAGGCATCTTGTATCTTGGAAAAAAGCGTTACCGAGGTTAGCACTTCAATTGCGCCATCCTCATGACTTATTACATCGTCAGCACCAGCCTCTAAGGCCACTTCCATAAGTTGATCTTCATTACTGCCAGGAGCAAATAAAAGCTGACCACAATGCCGAAATAAAAAAGCCACCGAACCTTCGGCCCCCATATTGCCGCCATTTTTAGTAAAGGCATGGCGCACTTCCGCTACAGTGCGAGTGCGGTTATCAGTGAGACAGTCAACAATAATAGCGGCACCATTAATACCATAGCCTTCATAGCGAATTTCTTCATAGTTCACACCCTCAAGCGAGCCTGTGCCGCGTTGTACTGCCCGCTGAACATTGTCATTAGGCATATTAGAGTCTTTGGCTTTATCAATGGCTAGCCGCAAACGTGGGTTCGTGGCGACATCGCCCCCGCCAAGTTTGGCGGCAACGGTAATTTCTCGAATCAGTTTGGTCCAAATTTTGCCGCGCTTTTCGTCTTGACGACCCTTGCGGTGCTGAATATTGGCCCATTTTGAGTGACCTGCCATGCAGAAGTATCCTTTTTGGGTTATTTTACAGTTCCTACGGCGTATTTCAGCTGGAATAGAATAAAAGCAAGAAACGCTGGCTTTTGGCTTATGGCCTTAATCTTAGGTAACTAAACGAGACATCAATTAAGAAAAGTGGGAAATAGCATGGCAAAAGAAATGGTAAAGGCAATTCGTCTAGAGGAAGCAGGCGGACCAGAGGTAATGAAATATGTTGATGTGGAATTGGGTGAGCCCGGACCTGGAGAAGTATTAATTCGTCAGCATGCCTGCGGCCTGAATTACATTGATGTGTATTTTCGAATGGGCTATTATCCGCAACCTCTACCTGCTGGCTTAGGCATGGAAGGAGCTGGTGTAATTGAAAAAGTTGGCACCGGTGTAACCCATGTCAAAGTTGGTGATCGAGTTGCTTATGCCGGACGACCCACAGGAGCTTATGCCGCGGCCCGAGTTATGCCTGCAGATATCTTAGTTAAATTACCTGATGCAATTTCGTTTGAAACTGGCGCAGCCATGATGTTGCAAGGCTTAACAGTTGCTTATTTATTAACTAGCACCTATAAAGTGCAAAAAGGCGATACCGTTTTGTTCCATGCCATTGCTGGCGGGGTTGGTTTAATTGCCTGTCAGTGGTTAAAGGCGATTGGCGCCACGGTGATTGGTACAGTAGGAAGCAAGGAAAAAGCCGAGCTAGCGCAATCGTATGGTTGTGATCATACGATTTTGTATCGTGAAGATAATTTTGTAAAACGCGTACAAGAAATTACCGGCGGTAAAGGTGTGCCAGTGGCTTACGACTCAGTTGGTAAAGATACGTTTATGCAAACGCTCGATTGTATTTCGCCATTGGGTTTGGCAGTATCTTTTGGTGGCGCATCGGGCTCGCCGCCGTTGCTTGATTTAAGTATCTTAGCTGGCAAGGGCTCTTTAAAAGTGACACGCCCTACGGTATCAACTTATGTTTTGAACCGGAGTTTGCTTGAGCCCATGGCCGCTGAATTATTTAACATGGTTCAAAGTGGAAAAGTCAAAATTGAAATTAATCAAGAGTACCGTTTGGCGGATGTTGCTCAAGCTCATACTGATTTAGAAGGGCGTAAGACTACAGGTTCGACGATTTTGATTCCTTAGTTTGTTAAACTTTAGCCTCTATAGCGTTTTCACTAGCCTCGGTGATGGAATTGGTAGACGTGCCGGACTCAAAATCCGGTGCCGCAAGGCGTGTCGGTTCGAGTCCGACCCGAGGCACCATTTAGATCTGGTAATTTTCTGCAGTACTCGACATCGCTTGTTCAACAATCTTTTTCGTGAGGGTTGGCGAAAATAGCTCAATGAAGGTGTAGATGAATGAGCGTAAATAAGCGCCTTGCTTAACGCCTAAATGGGTCACATTATTGCCAAAGAGATGACCAACCGAGATAGCCTTTAAATTGCGATCACGCTCGGCGTCATAAGCCATTCCCGCCATAATGCCAATACCCATACCAGTTTCTACATACGTTTTAATGACATCGGCATCAATGGCTTCCAGAATAATATCGGGCTGTAAATTACGCGAGGCAAAAGCTGCATCGATTTTGGCGCGGCCAGAAAACGCTTTGTCATAAGTAATTAAAGGGTATTTACATAAATCGTCGAGCGTAATCACGGCGACATTTAAGAGGGGGTGACTTAGTGGCACGATTAAGACATGCTGCCATTGAAATCCTGGTAGCGCTAAGATGCCGGGTGTATTGGCAATACCCTCCGTCGCAATGGCAATGTCAGCACGATCGTGGATCAGCATCTCAGCAATTTGACTAGGATTACCTTGCTGCAAGCTGACACGTACTTTAGGAAAACGTTTCGTAAATTCGCTTAAGACTTTGGGTAAGGCGTAACGTGCCTGAGTATGTGTGGTAGCAACCACAAAATTACCTTGGTCTTGGCTAGCAAAATCTTGGCCAACGCGTTTAAGTGTTTCCACTTCATCAAGAATATGCTCAATAGAAGCAAGGATACGTTTACCTGGTTCGGTTAATGAGCGTATTCGCTTGCCATGACGACGAAAAATATCGACACCTAATTCTCCCTCTAATTCGATAATGGCTTTTGATACGCCGGGCTGAGAAGTAAAGAGTACTTTAGCGGCAGTGGTGAGGTTAAAATTTTGCCTGACTGCTTCACGCACAAAGCGAAATTGATGCAAGTTCATCGTTAGCTCTACCTAACCTTTGCTAAATAAGCGACCAAATAAGTGACCGAGGACACTAAAGATGCATTCTAAATGACTATGCGCGCGAGACGCGCTGCAATGCAAAAAGGGCTAAGGCAAAGTAAAAAAGTGGCGGGATAATGGCCGTCAGAATGGCTGGCCAAGAACCCAACAAGCCGACATTGGAAAAAAGCGAATTAAAAAGTTGAAAACTCATGCCGAGCATAATGCCGCCAAATACTTTAATTCCCACGCTACCAGACCGAACCCTCAAATACGCAAACGGTAAAGCTAGGGTGAGCATCACGAAAATAATGAATGGGTAAACCAGTTTTTTCCAATAGGCTATCGAGTGCCGCTGGGTATCTTGTTTGTTTTCGGTTAAATGGTCAATAAACCGCCCCAAACTGTAAATTGACATTTTCTCGGGGTTAAGTAGCAACACTTCCAAGATCTGCGGAGTGACTTCTGACATCAGCTTTAAGGTGGGATAAGTTTTGGTTGCAGCTGAATAAACAGCATCAAGCGGATCTTTATTTTTAGCTTCTTTAAAGCGAGTTTCAGTGACCTGATTTAGCTCCCAAATACCTGATCTATCAAAGCGCCCAGAAATGGCATTGCGAATGGATAAAAGGCGGTAATTAACGTCAAACTCATACATCCGAATATTACGAATTTCATTATCGTTTTTAATATCACCCACATTGACATAACGAATGCCTGGTCGCACTGGGCCAGAGCCATCTTCATCACGTAAGCGATCTTTAACCCAGACGCCAGAGCGAAACTGTGATTCAAAATTGGCCCCTAGTGCACGGGTACGAATTTGATCAGAAATCGACTCACTGTAGGGGCCAACCCATTCGCTAATTACCAGGGTCAACACGACCAAAGGTAAGGAAATTTTTGCTAAGGTTATTAGTCCTCGTTTTACATCCAAACCTGCCATGCGAAAAATAGTGAATTCAGATTGACTTGCCATCATTGCAAAGACATAAATGCTGCCAATTAGGCCTGCGATTGGAATAATTTCAATCATTCGATTGGGTGCTTTGAGTAGTACATGCAGCAAAGCAATGGGTAAGGTGTATTTTGAGTTAACTGAACTTAACTCACCCAAGATATCAAAAAATAAAAATAGTGCAACGAGTGCAAAAAGAATGAAGCCAAAGGCAATATAAATTTGCTTAGCAAAATAACGTTCGTAGATATAGGGAAAGAGTAGCTTCATTTACGACCAAAGATTGCAGGAATTTGCCGCCGCCACCAGGAAATTGAGGGGTTGACACGATTGCGAATTAGTAAGAAAGCAATTGTTAGTGCGATTAAATGAATTGGCCAAATTGCCATGAAAAAATTTAACTTGCCTTGGGAAACAAAATTTTGCGCTAAGTTAAGTAGGTTGCTATAAATTAGGTATATAAGCACTGCATAAAAGAGCGCGGTGTAATTGCCTAAGCGTGGATTGACATAGGCCAAGGGAATTGCAATGAGCACTAAACCCAAGGCCATCAACGGCAAGCCAAGCCGCCATAAGATTTCACCTTTATTTTGATCGGTAGGATTAGCAAGTAACTCAACTAGATCTTTTTCACGGTCACGAGGTGGCGGCACTTTAATCTCTTTACTACGAATTTTGGTGCGATATTCTTCAAACTCTAGTATTCGAAAATTGGGCTGGGTGGGTTGCCCATCATAGCGTCGTCCATTTTTAAGTACCACCGTCTTTTCGCCATTGGGTGAATTTTCTAGGTAACCTGATGAAGCGACAGCAATACTCAAGCGCTGATTGCGCGTATCGGCAACAAAGATATTTTTAATAATGTTTTTATCAACATCAATTTGCTCAATAAAAAAGACTCGTTCAGCTTTCGCTGATTCCCGAAATTGTCCCGCAGTGACCATTGAGACGTCATCGCGTTGTTGAAAGCGTTGGCTAATAATGGTAGATTCGCGATTAGCCCAAGGCCAAACAAAAATAGCTAATGCAGCGATGATTACTATGAGCGGCAAAGCAAAGGTAAGTACTGGCCGAATTAAACTCATGATGCTTAGCCCGCTCGAAAACCAAACAATCATTTCTGAATCTTTATACCAGCGCACTAAAACAATCAGTACCGCAATAAACAAAGAAACAGTTAGTAAAACTGCGGTGTAACCGAGGGTCGCAAGACCTATTAATACCAGAGCATCTTCGGGATTTACTTTCCCATTAGCAGCAAAGCCAAGAATACGAATAACTAAAGTAGTGATCATGATCGTAACTAAGACCAGAAAAACACCACCTGTAGTAAAGCTAAGCTCGCGCCGGAGAGAGCGTTGAAATATCATGCCTGAGAATATCTTTCGACCTAAATAGTTGGTTTCGCGGTTCGGATTGCGTGTCGGAGGATAATGATAAAACCTCTTTAATTACATCACATCATGACAATCCAATTTAGCACGAAACTATTTGCACAGGCCGACTTTACAACGGCAAAAAACCTAAAACCTGCCTTTGCGTTGCTTGTTAAGCAAGACAGTGATTGCCTGGTAATGGCTTATTCCAAGGCTGATTTGGCTAGTTTGCAGGGTAAGGCGGCAACACCAAGTGGGGCTAAAAAGGCTAGCAAAGCGCTTAATTCGAGCGCAATAGGGGCTTTAGCAGTACTTGACTCGTTTTTAGGTGGAGCAATTTTACGAGCGATGCTTAGCGGTGATTTAGATGGAAAAGAGGCCATTACAACCCTTTTCAGGGCTGATCCTAGCTGGGTAGCGCAGGGTGTAAAGCTAAAGCGGGTCTTATTAGTGGGCCTAGGCGATACCGCACAAAAGCATGTTGTGGAATCGCTAGGCTATGCTAAATTGGCCCGCGCTGCTTTGAAGGTTTTGAGCGGTGGCGCCATTGAAACTGCTTTATGGCTGACACCTAGCTTTACTGTTAAACCAACCACAGAAATTGTTGGCGGGTTGGCGCGCTTGACGATGCAATTAGCGGGTGATCAGGTATATCGCTTTGGGGTTCGCCAGCCGACAATGCGCTTTAAGATTAAAGATACGTCTGATCCGTTGCGGAGCTTAATTTTTGTGGGTGGTGGTAAGCAGGCTAATGCATTGAAGCAAGCAGTTCTAGAGGGCGCTGCTTTAGTAGAAGGCATGAACTTAGCTAAAGACCTTGGCAATTTACCGCCCAATATTTGCACTCCAGCTTACTTAGCGCATACCGCTCAAACTTTGACAAAAAAGACAACTTTGAAAGTAGAGGTGTTAGGTCGCAAGCAAATGGAAGCTTTGGGAATGGGTTCATTTCTCTCGGTTACTCAAGGATCAGAGTTACCCCCTCAATTTATTGTCATGCGTTATTTAGGGGGCAAGCTAACTGCAGCGCCAACGGTTTTGGTTGGGAAGGGCATTACTTTTGACACAGGTGGGATTTCATTAAAGCCTGGCGATGCCATGGACGAGATGAAGTACGACATGTGCGGCGCAGCCTCGGTAATGGGCACAATTTATGCAGCAGCGCTGCTTAAATTAAAACAAAATGTCATTGCTGTCATTCCCACTTGTGAAAATATGCCCTCCGGTAAGGCAACCCGACCAGGCGATATAGTCAAAAGCATGTCAGGCCAAACCATCGAGATCTTAAATACGGATGCCGAAGGGCGCTTAATTTTATGTGATGCCTTAACTTATGTAGAGCGTTTTAAGCCTCGTGCCGTTATTGATGTGGCCACCCTAACTGGCGCTTGTATTATTGCTTTAGGCAGTGTGCACAGTGGTTTATTTTCTGATGACGAAAATTTGGTAAAAGACCTAAGTGAGGCAGGCAAGGCGGCGCTAGATACCGTTTGGCGTTTGCCCTTAGATGCCGCTTATCAAGAACAATTGAAATCAAATTTTGCTGATGTGGCTAATATTGGTGGGCGCCCCGCAGGCAGCGTTACAGCTGCATGTTTCTTAAAGCGCTTCACCGAAAAATATTGCTGGGCGCATTTAGATATTGCTGGTACCGCTTGGAAAAGTGGCGCCATGAAAGGCTCGACTGGGCGCCCTGTACCTTTGTTATTTAATTACTTACTGACCTACGGAGCACGTTAAGCGCATTTAGGTATGGCAAGAATTGATTTTCACAGCAATGTGGGCGACAAACTAGATTATGTTTGTCGGCTGACGCGCAAAATTTGGAGTGGGACGCTAGAGGGTCAGCCCGTAAGGCCCATTGTGATTATGGCCGAGAAAGCCGAGCTTAAGCGCCTGAATGAATTACTTTGGACCTTTAGCAAAACCGATTTTTTGCCCCATTGTTTTGCCGATCATGAGTCGGCTCCTGAAACTCCAATTGTATTAACTGAAGATTGCACACCTCACAGCTTGCAAGCGATTCCGCACGCCGATATTTTGATTCAATTAGGTAACAATATGCCTAGCGATGTGGCTACCTTGGTTGAGCGCTTCCCTCGGATTGTTGAGGTGGTAACAGCCAATGAAGCAGAGCGCTTAGCTGGGCGCGCCCGCTTTAAAGCCTACCGTGATTTAGGCCACGAGCTACACAATTTTGACCAAACCAAAACCTGAGCCCAGATCGTGCTAATTCATCCTAATTTTGATCCAGTCGCCATTCATCTAGGCTCCTTTGGTATTCATTGGTATGGCCTAACGTACTTAATGGCGTTTGCCCAATTTATTTTGCTCGGCCGGATCCGCATTCGTATGCCGCAATTTAAAGCCCTAGGCTGGACTAATAAAGACCTAGAAGATCTCTTATTCGCTGGGGTATTGGGCGTTATTCTTGGCGGCCGCTTAGGTTATGTATGTTTTTATATGCCAGCGTTCTATTTATCGCATCCACTCAATATTTTTAAAGTTTGGGAGGGAGGAATGTCTTTCCATGGTGGCTTATTGGGGGTATTTGTGGCCTTGTACTGGTTTGCCCGCAAGCGCCACACCACATTTTTAATGGTGAGTGATTTAGTTGCGCCACTAGTACCCTTTGGCCTAGCTTTTGGTCGCCTTGGTAATTTTATTAACGGTGAGCTTTGGGGTCGCCCCACCAACGTACCTTGGGCGATGGTCTTTCCGTATGTCGATAATTTGCCACGCCATCCTTCACAGCTTTATCAATTAGGTGGGGAAGGGCTTTTGTTGGGTATTGTGCTTTGGCTATACGCGAGAAAGCCACGCAGGCTGGGGCAGGTATCCGGCTTCTTTTTAGTGGGATACGGAATTTGTCGTTTCCTAGCTGAGTTTGCCCGTGAGCCCGATGCCTTTTTAGGTTTGCTAGGCTTTGGGCTATCAATGGGCCAGTGGCTTTCTTTACCAATGGTTGCCCTAGGGATGTATTTGCTGTTGAGAAAAAAACCACAATAAAAAGCTAAACTTAAAATAGTGTTCAATAATGCACAACAGTAATTGACCTAATGCAGTTCAAGGGGTAAATTTCTGGTGTTCCCAGTTTTTCTAAAGGGGGTTATCGATCTGATTATTTAGTTACCAAGGAAGTTCATGCTTGAAAAGCTTGCTAAGTCACGTTTTTTATCGCGCGCTATTGGGGCGGTAAATCGCCTCATTTCAGAGCGCGGCGAATCGAATGCAGTAAGTATGGCCGACGAGTTAATTCATAATTATCGTAAATTAGATAAAGATCAGCACACTAAGTTTTTTACTGCTTTGGCGCAAAAATATAATCCTGAGGCTGATAAAGTTTTGTTAGCTGCACAAAGTTTTGCGGCCGAGCCCAATACGCGCAATTACGTGCGCTTACAACGAATTACCGAGTCACCTCGCCAAGAATTACTACGCCGCCTTAATCGGGCCCGCGCAGGTACTGCTGCGGTAGTTGAAATGCGTCGTGATTTATTACAATTACTCGATAAAAATCCTGAATTAGCGACAGTTGATTTCGATATGCGCCATTTATTGTCTTCTTGGTTTAACCCTGGTTTTTTAAAGATGCATCGAGTCGATTGGAAATCACCGGCAGAGGTACTGGAAAAAATCATTAAACATGAAGCGGTTCATGCAATTGATGGCTGGGATGATTTGCGCCGGCGCTTGCAACCTGATCGTCGTTGCTTTGCATTCTTTCATCCTCAGTTACCTGATGAACCACTCATTTTTGTCGAGGTTGGCCTGCTCCCTGAAATTCCTACGACGATTGCCCCATTAGTAGATAAGAAGGCAGAGGCCATGAATCAATCAAAAGAATATAAAGTTGCCGCTTTTTATTCTATTAGCAACTGCGAGCCAGGTTTGCGTGGTGTATCGATGGGTAATTTTTTAATTAAGCGGGTTGCAGAACAATTACATGCCGAATTTCCATCGCTAAAAACATTTGTTACTTTATCGCCAATACCTGGTTTGGTCGATTGGATTGCCGCTGGTGCGAGTTTATCGGATCAAACCACCATGGAGCAAATTAAGCCTGCAGTTCGTATCACTCGTGATCAAGCTTTAGCAGCATTAAATTTAGCTGATAATTCTTGGGCCGAACGTATTAGTGCGGGTTGGCATCCAGATATTACTTCGGCAAAAGAGAAAAATGCCTTGTTGTGTTTAACAGCTTTATATCTTGCCCATGCCTCAACAGGTCGCAATGGCAATCCAGTAGCTAAATTTCATCTTGGTAATGGCGCCAAACTACACCAGATTAATTGGGCTGGTGACTTATCGCGTAAGGGTTTACGCCAATCGGCTGGCATTATGGTTAATTATCTATATGATTTAGGCAGTGTAGAAGAGAATCACGAACGTTTTGTGAATGGTGAAGTGATCTACTCTCGTTTAATTAAGCGTTTAATGACAACTTAGCTTAAAATAATTACAGAATAATAGGAGACCGCAACATGATGCATCATTCGACTACTTTAGGCTTGCTAGTGCAAAAATTACGCCTAGCAATTGTATGCACTTTACTAGGTTTCGCTGGTGCTGTTGCAGCACAAGCTTGGCCTACCAAACCGATTACCTTGTTAAATCCATTTCCAGCAGGCGGCGGTACAGATACCTTTGCCAGACCTTTGGCCGCGCAGTTGGCAGAACAGTTAGGGGTACAAGTATTAATCGATAATCGCGGTGGTGCCGGCGGCACTGTGGGCGCATCGGTTGCTGCTAAAGCGGCCCCTGATGGCTATAGTTGGTTCATTGGCGCTTCTCATCATACGATTGCTCCATCGATGTATAAAAATCTTGATTACGATATTGAGAAGAGCTTTATTCCTGTGGCGCTTCTTGCAAGCCCCCCTCAAGTCTTGGTAGTTAATCCCCAGAAAGTGAGTGCGCGTGATTTAAAGCAATTTGTTGAGTTGATGAAAAAGAACCCTGGCAAATATAATTTTGCTAGTGCTGGTAGCGGTACTGTGCATCATTTGGCAGGTGAATTATTTAAAATTCAAACGGGTACTTTTATTACGCATATTCCTTACCGCGGCGCCGGTCCCGCCATGAATGATCTATTAGCTGGGCAGGTAGATCTTGAATTTGATGGTCTAGGTACCTCAGCTCAACAAATTAATGGCGGTAAATTAGTTGCAATTGCGGTTGCCTCACCTAAGCGTTCAACGGCAATTCCTAACGTACCTACATTTGCTGAGGCGGGCCTGCCTAATTACGAGGTATCAACTTGGTATGCAATGTTTGCTCCTAAAGGCACTCCAAAGCCCATCGTAGACAAAATGATTGTTGAGATTGAGAAAGCATTAAATACACCCAAATTAAAAGCCATTTGGGCTGCTAATGGTTCTGAAACTCCCAATCTCTCTGGCGAAGCATTTGGTAAATTAGTAAATTCGGATATTAAGCGCTGGGCTGCAGTGGTTAAAAAATCGGGCGCTACTCTCGATTAATTGTAGTTTAGTAGATCATTTTGAGGTTTGTATGAATTTGTATTCAGTATTGGAAAAAGGCTTTCCAAAAGATCGTAAAGCTTGCGCAATCGAAACTCAAGATGGTCTGTACTACTCGTGGAGCGATTTAGAGCGTGCTTCAGCGATGTTAGCCAACTTATTAAAAAGTCTTGGCTTGCCTAAGGGGGCTCGTGTTGCGGTACAGGTAGAAAAGTCGCCTGAGGCCTTATTTTTATATTTAGCTACGATTCGGGCGGGCTATGTTTATCTACCTTTAAACACCGCTTATCAAGCTACTGAAATTCAATATTTCATTGAAAATGCTGAGCCTGCAGTCATGGTATGTAGCAGCAAAAATTTTGCTTGGGTTTCAAAGGTGGCGTTTAAGTTGGGCACGAAGCAGGTATTTACCTTAGACGATAATCGGACTGGTAGCTTACTTGAGCGCGCTACTGGCCAAAGTGATCAATTTAAAACAGCGACTTCTGGTGATGATGATTTAGCAGCTATTCTTTATACCTCTGGCACTACTGGGCGTAGCAAAGGTGCAATGCTTACCCATCATAATTTAGGTAGTAATTGTTTGGTATTGAAAGATTTTTGGCAATGGCAAAAAAATGATGTCTTATTGCATGCATTGCCGATTTTCCATGTGCACGGTTTATTTGTAGCTGCCCATGGCGCTTTAGTGAATGGCAGCAAAATGATTTGGTTACCGCGGCTTGATACAGACCAACTGATTAAGCAAATGCCCCGCTCTACTGTAATGATGGGCGTACCCACTTTTTATGTGCGCTTAACTGCAGATAAGGCCTTTACAAAAGCAGTATGTCGCAATATGCGCTTATTTATCTCTGGCTCTGCGCCATTACTTACTGAAACGTTTAATGAATTTAAAAAAATAACTGGCCACACTATTCTTGAGCGGTATGGCATGAGTGAAACCATTATGTTGACCTCTAATCCCTATCAAGATCCTCGCGTTGGCGGGGCAGTTGGCATACCTTTACCTGGAGTGAGTGTCAGGGTGGTGGGCGATGATGGACAGATTTGTAAGGTAGATGAAATAGGCGGTGTTCAAGTAAAGGGCCCCAATATTTTTAAGGGCTACTGGCACATGCCTGAAAAAACTGCTGAAGAATTTACTACCGATGGCTGGTTTAAAACTGGCGATGTGGGGCGTTGGGGTGGCACCAATATTAGCGGTAAGGTGCCAGCTAATTATTTATCGATCGTTGGCCGTAGTAAAGATTTGATTATTTCTGGGGGCTATAACGTTTATCCCAAAGAAATTGAAAGTTTTATTGATGAGATGGATGGGGTAGCTGAAAGTGCAGTTATTGGCATTCCGCATCCTGACTTTGGTGAGGCAGTGTTGGCAATAGTAGTGCCAAAAGCAGGCGTGAAATTAGATGCGCAAATGATGATTGATGCGCTCAAAGGACAAATTGCGAATTTCAAGGTGCCTAAGCGTAT
>CAMCUP010000021.1 GCA_945878885.1 Polynucleobacter meluiroseus
TTTTGCCAACACTCCGTTAAACTAGTGGCTGTGGCAATTTGTGTGACTGAATACGGAGACGTGGCCGAGCTGGTCGAAGGCACTCCCCTGCTAAGGGAGCATCGGGGCTAAAACTCTGATCGGAGGTTCGAATCCTCTCGTCTCCGCCACAAATTGTATAAAAATTCCATTAAGATGAATAACTTAGATAATTTTTTATATCTAATAATATCTACAGTAACCACTCTGTTACCCACCCCTTATATATGTATTCAAGCCATTTCAGACTCAATAAACGTTTTAAAAACCTTGCTAAAGAATCTTCAAAAGCCCCGTTAAATCTGTCAGAATTAGTTCCAGCCAGTACATTTGGAATAACAATTCGAATTGGCTTTTTTGGTTATGCCTGAACAATTACAACCCGATTAAAAGCGATGCTACCTATAACGCTAATAACATAAACTAGAACTAGTTAAGATATTTTTAACAATTAACTTCCTATCTAAATAAACTTATTTATATTAATAATATGCAGGTCTACAACCCATTACATGATCCTTTGGAAGATTCTATGCCAGGGATTAATCAACATTATTGCCCAACTTACTGGGTAGCTACAGCTGGTGCTCCACCGCCAAATAATGGCTCAATTCATGGGGATATAGATGTTGATGTGGTGATTGTTGGGTCAGGGGCCACAGGCATCGCTACGTCTCTTTACCTAGCACAAGAACATGGCATACAGGCCATAATTCTTGAGGCAAATCAATCGGCCTGGGGTTGCTCTAGTCGCAATGGCGGCCAAGGACAAAATGCAAGTGGTCGACTTAGTCGGTCTCAGTGGATTGATCGTTGGGGCCTAGATACAGCAAAAAAACTTGATAAAGAAATCCGAATGGGATTTGATAACTTTGCACAACTAACTACCGAAATTGAATGTGAAGCAACTCCTGGTGGGCACTTATATATAGCTCATCGCCCTGATAAATTGGCATATCTGCAGCATGAGGCTGAAATTAAACATAAGATTTTTGGATACAACCCAAAAATTCTTACTAAAGCTGAGATTAAAGAGCGGTATTGCGATGATCATGATGCTCATGGCGCTATGCTTGAAGAAGAGGGAATAGGAATTCATCCGCTTAAATTTAATTTTGGCATGCTTAAAAAAGCACAGGCCTTAGGCGTCAAAATTTATACAGGTAGCCCTGTTACTAAATCCAAAGTGATAAATGACATTCATCATTTATACACACCTAGCGGAGTAGTTAGAGCTAAACGTGTTGCATTTTGTACTGGGGGTTATACGGGACAAAATCTTAATGCAGCCCTTAAAAATAAACTTCTCCCCGTGCTTTCAAATTCTATAGTCACTAGACCTCTAACGAGCAGTGAAATTGTGGCCACAAAATTTCACTCTAATGTATTTATTACTGATACTCGCAAATTACGATTTTATTACCGCCTATTAAAAGATAATCGCTTGCAAATTGGCAGTCGAAGCGCAGTGACTGGCAGCGATGCTAGTAATCCAAAGCATTACCAATTGCTGTTAGATGGATTGGCTCGTAAATTTCCGCCCTTGGCCGGAATTAAAATCGACTATTCCTGGTGGGGATGGGTTGATATGAGCCATGACATGATGCCCAGAATCATTAAACCTAACCCGGAGAATAATCTCTGGTATGCACTAGGGTATGGTGGAAATGGGGTATCTTTTTCAACTTGGGCCGGCAAAAGGTTAGCGCAGCGGATAGCAGGAAAAGATCACAGTGAGCCTGCATTTAGTTTGCCAATTTATACATCTCAGCTTGAATTCCCAAACCTATTTGGCAAAATTAGATCGGAGTTATTCGCTCCTTTTCGTCGACTAGGCCAAGCGTTACTTTATAAATGGTATTGGCTGAAAGATGAGATTATTTAACTCCTAGTTGTTCTTTAAGCGTGTGATTACTTTTTTAAGTCGACAGAGGGCTAGGAGTTAGTTGACTTTGTTTGATGAGCTCTAGGCTATTCCAAGTAGATTGAAAGGTGGGCTATTCAGATCTACTTTAACTAATAACTCAGGCTTTACGTTTCGAACCAAGAGCGCTATCACGAAAGCCTTGGCAATTTAACCCCAGCAGATCTGTATTTTGGCAGGGGCCAAGCGATCCTTGAAAAAAGGAGAAGAACCAAAGTAAAGACTATGGAAATCAGGCGCTTGCAGCACCAACTTAAAACCGTTTAAACTTAAAACCCAATGAGCCAATCTCTCCTTTAATAAATCAACCCATTTGTCTCAAACCCTTTGAAGACAGACAGGTTTAACCTGTGCTTATATCAAAATAATGAAAAAAATTTATAGGGCAAAACAGATTTATACGATGGATCCGACAAATCCACTCGTAAATTACATCGAGTTAGATGGAGATATCATCGTAGGTCTTGGTCAAGCTGAATCAAGCAAAATTGTATTAAAAGAAATAGACAACCGTTTCTCAGAAAAAACACTATTGCCTGGCTTTATTGAAGGTCACAGTCATGCAACCGAAGGTACGTTTTGGCGACACGTCTATTGCGGATACTTTGACCGTGTTGATCCTGATGGAAAAACATGGTACGGATTACATTCTATAGCTGAGGTTATTCAACGTATTATTTCATCACTATCGAGAAATCATCAGCCAATCCTCGGCTGGGGTATTGATCCAATTTACTTTGATAGCAAAAAAATACTACGAGAAGATCTCGATCTGATTTCTAAAGACATTCAGGTTGGACTCATTCATGCGAGCTGTCATATAGTTTATGTCAACAGCATGTCTCTTATGAAAGCGGGCCTTTTACGTCAAGGAATTATCCACCCCGGAATTGTTTTAAATGAAGATGGTTATCCGACGGGAGAGTTGCGTGGTCCGGAAGCAATTTCCTTGGTTGGTAAAATACTTGGAATCAATAATGATATTCTCGGATGTGATACTGATGGTTTACTCAAGTTTGCAAAACTATGTGTAAAAAAAGGTATTACTACCGCTTCGGATTTTGCGAACCCATTAGGCGATGCTTTAGTAAAAGAGATGTTAGAAGTGACCTCAGAAATAAATTATCCAATACGATTAGTCTCTCTTTTACGATCAACTCAATCATATGGTGAAAAGCTTATTCAGCGTGCGTTAAAACTCAAGGCATTAAGTACAAATAGACTTCGTCTTGGTATGATCAAAATTGTTGTGGATGGCTCCATTCAAGGATTTACTGCCCGACTGCGCTCGGGGCGTTTTTACAATGGGGCACATAATGGACTCTGGTATATAACCAAGGAAAACCTTGTGGACACATATCTTTATGCATTAAAGCATGGGGTTCAGGTTCATACACATACCAATGGTGATCAAGCAACAGAATTAGCAATTGAATGCATGGAATCTGTAATGAAAGAATCCTTTAAACATAATCATAGATTTACAATTCAACATTGTCAACTTGCAGATGAACAACTCCTAAAAAGAATAAAAAGTTTAGGTATGTGTATAAATTTTTTTGCTAACCACGTTTACTACTGGGGTGACCAACATGTACTGTATACAGTGGGGCCAGAGTACGCAAAAAAAATGAACCCATGTGCCACTGCTTTAAGTTTAGATATACCAATTGCTATACACTCTGATGCGCCCATAACTCCAATTGATCCTCTTTTTACAGCCTGGTGTGCTGTAAATCGAAAAACAGCTACAGGAAGCATTCTTGGAAAAGAGGAAAAAATTAGCGTAACTCAAGCATTGTATGCCATTACTATGGGAGCGGCCTATACCCTTGGGCTAGAGCATGAAGTTGGTTCAATAGAAATTGGAAAAAAGGCAGACTTTGCAATCCTAGATGTTGATCCTTATGCTGTTCCAGACTCAGAAATTAGGCATGTACCAGTTTGGGGAACAATTCAAGGTGGCAGAATTTTTCAAGCCAATAAAAGCAAATAATGACAGAAAAAAAATTAATGCCAGTAATTGTTATTGGTGGTTTTTTGGGGGCTGGTAAAACAAGCGTTGTTAACCATCTCTTGAGAAACGCAAATGGAAAAAAAATTGCAATATTAGTTAACGACTTTGGAGAAATATCTATTGATGCAAATTTAATTGAATCAGCTGAAAAAAATATTTGGCACGTTGCTGGCGGGTGCATTTGTTGTAATTACGGCAGCGATCTAATTGGCTCTCTTAATGACATTGACAGTAATGCAAATACTTTCGACCTTGTATTAATTGAAACAAGCGGAGTTTCTTTACCTTACCCAATAGCCTGTTCAGTTTCACTAATTCCAAGTTTTTTTTTAAAAGGGATAGTGGTTCTTGTTAATTCAACAAACTTTACAGAACTTTTAGAGGATCCATTTTTATCCGACACACTCTTAAGACAACTTTTTAATACAAATCTTATCGTTATAAATAAACTAGATTTAATATCACAAGAAAAAAAATTAGAACTTACCAAATTACTGCAAGATCTTAGTCCGAAAGCAACAACAATTCATACATTTTATGGAAAAATTGAGGTAAGACACTTATTAGAGTTATTTGAGAAAAATCATGCATTAAATAAAAAATTAATAGAAAATAAAGAGCTATCGATTACTCAAGATATTAATTTAAGTAATTCTCAAATCAGATTACATAACCCAAGACAGTTGTATGATAGCCAAACATACGAAATGCCAAACTATTACGATTTTACAAAATTAAGAAAAATACTATGCTCGTTAAATCAATCTCTCTTGCGAGTAAAGATTATTGCGCAAGATGAAGAGAGGTGTTGGAAGTTACTATCTATGGCCCAGAATGCTTATACAACTTCTGATGTGTTTAAAAAACCTAATACCGGCTACGGAGTCTTAATTAGCCGAAAAAACAATATTCCTAAGATTAATTTTGCAACTATTGCAAAAAACTGCGAAATCAAGCTGAATTTATAATGATTTAGCTAATACAAAGAGCTAGTTTAGTTTTAAGAATGAAGTTTGACCTTCCCCACGTTTTTCACCTGCACTCAAGCTTTGGCTAAAAATCTCCCAAGTAATATTTAAAAGATTGGTTAGCTTAAAGGCCATGAAAAGCTAGTAGCATGCAATCTAGGCTGATTGTAAGTGAAAAAAATGGGGAAGGTTAAACCACTATTGCAGAAAACTATGAGTATATGTTAGTGTTAATTTATAAATAGATAAGACGGGGGGAACTATGTTTTTAAGAGCAATCCACAAAAATTTGGCCATCACTTTTGCGATGATTTCTCTATTGCTTCTTACTCATAAGGCAATGGCACAAGCTTCTCCACCCCAACTTGGGGGAACGATGGTTATGGTTGTTCAACCAGAGCCTCCTACTCTAGCTTCATATACCAGTACCGCAGGGCCTGTAGGTCAAGTAACTACTAAGGTCTATGAGGGATTGCTTGAATATGACTTTAAATTAAACCCACAGCCCAGTTTGGCTAAATCTTGGACCGTCAGTCCAGATGGTAAGGTCATTACCTTTAAGTTACAGGAAAATGTCTCTTTCCATGACGGCAAGCCATTTACAAGTGCTGACGTTAAATTTACGATCCTAGAGGTACTCAAAAAATTCCATCCGAGGGGAATTAATACTTTTCGTGCAGTTGAAACAATTGATACTCCAGACTCATTAACGGTAATCATGAGGATGTCTGAGCCTGCACCATATATGTTAATGGCTTTATCTGGGTATGAGTCTCCCATGCTACCAAAACATATTTTTGAAATAGGTGAAATAACAAAGCATCCTAACGCGGATAAGCCAATAGGTACAGGACCTTTTAAATTTGTAGAGTGGCAAAAAGGTCAATATATAAGATTTGATAAAAATCCAGATTATTGGAAAAAAGGTCGCCCCTATCTTGATCGAATCGTCGCTCGTTTTATAGCTGATGGTTCAACCCGTGCTGCAACACTAGAAACTCAGGAAGCGCAAATTGCTGGCTTTAATGCGGTTTTACCGGTTGATGTACGGCGCTTAGAAAAATTGCCTTACATTGGCATCACTAATCGTGGCTATGAAATGCAATCTCCAATTGTTGAGCTTGATTTCAATACAAAAACAAAGCCATTTGACGATCCAAGGGTTCGCCAAGCTGTAGCCTATGCTATCGACCGTAAGTTTATTATTGATAATATTTGGTTTGGATTTGGGCGACCTGCAACAGGCCCAATTAATTCGAACTTTAAAGCAAATGGCTTATACACGGCTGATGTACGTAATTACAATGTTCCAAAAGGTATTGAGATCGCAAATAAAATCCTCGACGACGCTGGCTATAAACGCGGAGCTGGCGGTGTGCGCTTTGAAATTACCCATGACATCACGCCATATGGGGAAGAATGGAGAAGATTTGGTGAATATGTAGCCCAACAGCTTAGTAAAATTGGCATCAAGGTAACGCTTAGACAAGAGGACGTACCTTCATGGCTGCGTCGTATTTATACAAACTACGACTACCAACTCACCAATAACTGGATACAAACGTTGGCCGATCCAGTGATTGGAGTTCACCGGCTGTATCATTCCGGATCAATTCGTCCTGGCACAGTCTTTGTCAATGGAACTCGATGGAGCTCGCCAGAAACAGATAGCCTGATGAATCAGGCTTCAGTTGAAATGGATCAAAAGAAAAGATCCGCTCTTTATCATGATTTTCAAAAAAGAGTAGTTGAGGCAAGTCCCATCGTTTATATTCACGAACTTGACTTCATAACTGTATACAATAAAAAATTGCAAAATTTTCTTGTGAGCCCATTGGGTTTATATTCAAACTTTGATCAAACTTGGCTGCAAAAATAAAAAATAAGTAATAGCACCACTCTAAAAAAGAGTATGGCAATTACTAGATTTCAATATATCCGGCGCCGGCTTTTATTAGCGGTGCCGGTTATTTTTTTTATTGTTGTACTAAATTTTTTATTAATTCAACTTGCGCCAGGTGACGCTGCTGACGTTCTAGCAGGAGAGGCGGGCTCAGCGACTCCTGAATATATGCAACAACTGAGACAAAAATTTGGGCTAGATCAGCCCATATACATACAGCTATGGAATTACGTCAAAAATGTAATTACCTTGGATCTTGGATTTTCATTTCGGCACAATAAATCAGTTTCTGATCTAATCTTATCGCGTTTGGGGCCAACTTTACTTTTAATGTTCACCGTCCTTGTATTGTCGGTTAGTATTGGTATTCTTCTAGGTTCAATTGCTGCCCGGTACTTGAATAAATGGCAAGATAACTTAATTTCAACAGCGGTTGTTCTTACCTATGCAACGCCTGTATTCTGGGCCGGCTTAATGTTGATTGTGATATTTTCTGTAAAATTAGGTTGGTTTCCAACCAGTGGAATGGAAAAAATTGCAGCCTTTAACACGGGGTTTATACGCATCGTCGATATTGCCCACCATATGGTGTTGCCCGTTATTACTTTGACTTTATTTTACTTGGCGCTATATGCACGATTAATGCGTGCATCGGTTATTGAACAATACACGATGGATTATGTGACCACTGCTCGTGCAAAGGGACTACAGGAAAATCGAATAATGTGGAAGCACATTCTTAAGAATGCATGCTTACCTGTTCTGACGATGGCTGGAATACAAGCAGGTGCCCTTCTTGGTGGTGCTGTGGTAGTAGAAACAGTTTTTTCATGGCCAGGCCTTGGGTTACTAGCCTATGATTCCCTTTTTGCTCGGGATTTAAATCTCCTTTTAGGAATTTTCTTTATTTCCGCATGTTTAGTAGTTATTGTCAATCTTATAGTAGACATATTCTATGCGTCTCTTGATCCGAGAATAGAATTAAAATGAAATGAAAGACATAGTTCTTCGCTTTACTAGGAATGTACCAGCTGTCTTTGGTTTAGGAATTCTCATCTGCATAATTTTTGCAGCACTTTTAGCTCCCATACTATATCCTCAAGGCCCCTTTGAAATGGTTGGAAAACCTTTTATTGAGCCTTTTACTGAGTCAATCTTAGGCACCGATCAACTAGGTCGCGACCTTGCTGCTGGAATACTTTATGGTGCTCGTATTACGTTACAAATTGGATTACTTTCAACCATTATTGCAATCTTTGTTGGAATAATCATTGGCGGTCTTTCTGGTTATTTTGGGGGATGGCTCGATTCATTTTTGATGCGTATTACAGAAATTTTTCAAACAATCCCATTTTTTCTTTTTGCAATATTGCTGGTTGCAATATTAAGACCGACATTAGGTAGTGTTATTTTTGCAATTGCAATAGTGTCATGGCCACCCATGGCTAGATTAGTGCGAAGCGAATTTATTTCAATCCGAAATCGAGAATTTATTCAGGCTTGTATTGTGATGGGGATGAATCACTGGCAAATTATTTTTCGACATGTTTTACCAAATGCAATCTCGCCAATTATCGTAACAGGTTCTTTAATGGTTGCAACAGCAATCTTAATTGAATCCGGTCTATCTTTTTTGGGGTTAACAGATCCAAATGTAATGAGTTGGGGTTATATAATAGGTTCAGGCAGAACTGTTTTAAGAACAGCTTGGTGGGTCTGTACGGTACCTGGTATAGCAATTTTAATGACTGTTATGGCAATCAACTTGGTTGGAGAGGGTTTTAATGATGCCCTTAACCCGCGACTAAAAAATATTTAATAATAACTTTTAATTAACTATTTATGACACCACTTTATCAAATCAAAAACTTAACTATTGATTTACCATTATGGGGTGATAGGCCTTATGCTGTTCAAAATACCTGTTTAGATTTATATCCAAATGAGATTCTTTGCATTGTAGGAGAGTCTGGATCTGGAAAATCACTTCTAGCACGCTCTATGATGGGATTATTTCCTTCAAAACATGTTAGAGCGAGTAGTGGCGAAATTCTTCTAAATGGTGAAAATATATTAGAAATGAGCTCTGATAGACTTCGCAGTATTCGAGGTGAGCAGGTTGCAATGATTTTCCAAGAACCGATGACTGCCTTAAACCCACTACTGACGATTGGTGACCAAATCATTGAGGTAATTAATATCCATCACCCTGCGGATGGTAAAGATCATGTAGACCAAGTCCTAGAGATGCTTGATTCTGTTAGTTTACCTAGTCCAAGAGAAATTTATGATGCCTACCCACATCAACTATCTGGAGGCCAACGACAGCGAGCAATGATTGCGATGGCTCTCATATTAGAGCCAAAGTGTTTAATTGCAGACGAGCCAACTACAGCACTCGATGTTACAACTCAGGCACAGATCTTAAAATTGATTAAGGAGCTTCAAAAAAAACATCAAACTGCTGTTCTTTTTATTACGCATGATATTGGCATTGTTGCAGAAATTGCAGACCGAATCGCTGTAATGGAAGCTGGTCAATTAGTTGAAATTGGTATCGCCAAAGAAATTTTGATGAAGCCGAAACATCCTTTCACTATAAAATTATTAGATTCTGTACCAAGTATTTATCCAAAAAATATAGAAAAAGAAAAATATGAGTCTCGTAATGCACTTGTTGTTAATGGAATTTCAAAAACATTTAATACTAAAAAAGGAATTTTTAAAAAATCATCCCGTATGGTAAAGGCGCTTTCTAATATTTCTTTTACTTTGAAAGAAGGCCAAACCCTCGGAATTGTTGGCGAGTCTGGATCTGGAAAATCGACTATTGCAAAATGTATTGCGCGCTTAACTGAACCAGATAGCGGAGAAATTATGATTTTTAATCATAATTTTTTAAGTTTAAGTGGGAAACCTCTGCGAACATTTCGAAAAAATGTGCAATTAATTTTTCAGGATCCATATAGCTCATTAGATCCACGACAAAAAGTGGGCTCACTCATTATGGAGGGTCCGCTTTTACATGGGGAATCGTATAAGATGGCTGAGAAGCGAATGTTAAATTTACTTGATACAGTTGGGCTAGATAGAAAAGCGGCAAACCGTTTTCCTAATGAATTTTCTGGTGGCCAACGTCAACGAATTGGGATTGCTAGATCACTAGCATTACAACCGAAACTTTTAATCGCTGATGAAGCTGTTTCAGCTCTTGATGTAACTGTACAAGCTCAAATTCTTAAACTACTTAAAGATATAAAAGAGGAATTTGAACTTACTTTAGTTTTTATTACGCACGATTTACGAGTAGCTGCACAAGTTTGCGACTTCATAATGGTTATGAGTAAAGGTGAGGTGGTTGAGTATGGGTCAACAAAAAGCATTTTTAATTCCCCGACTCATCCTTATACCCGTGAACTATTTAGTGCGGTTCCTGGGTGTGATTTTTGGTTAAAACATAAAATGGTTCAATAATGGCTATTACTTCGAATCCGCTTGCCAATAAATCTCTAGCTGATTTTGCACAGGATTTGCGTACTGGAAAAATAACATGCCAATCTACTGTTGCAATTTTTATAGAAAGAATAAAAAAGCTTAACCCTAAGCTGGATGCCGTAACTGAGCTTTGCGAAGAAGATGCGATTTTGATTGCAAAAAGTATTGATTCTTCTTTGAAAGCTGGAAAAAATCTAGGCCCTCTTGCAGGTCTTCCAGTCCTAGTAAAAGATTTATATCAAGTTGATCACTTACCCATGACTGCTGGTTCACGCATGGATATACTTGATTTGGTACCAAAACAAGAAGGACCGTTCATTAAAGAGCTTCGTAAGGCTGGTTGTATCATACTTGGAAAAACCAGAACTACTGAATTCGCTATGGGTGGATTTAATTTAACCAGACCAGTTCCTTGGAATCCATGTGATTTAAATGTTAAAAGAATGACTGGGGGCTCTAGTCATGGGTCTGCAGTTGCAATGGCAGCCGGGCTATGTTCTTTTGCTCTTGGCACTGATACTGGTGGATCAGTGCGCCAACCAGCAGCATTTATAGGTAATGTTGGATACAAAGCGAGTCGTGATTATTGGCCAACAGAGGGGGTTTTCCCTATGAGTCCAGGCCTTGATAGTTTAGGAATTTTTACAAAATCTGCTATGGATGCAGCTTGGATTACTTCGCACCTACCATTTTCAAAAAAGTTTAATTCCGATTTTGATGAACTCACACTTCAGAAATTAAGTCTTGGCATACCTACCCACCATATTTATGATTATTGTGATAATGAAACCAAGAAAGCTTTTAACTTGGCCATAGCACGGCTTAAAAAAGCTGGGGTTACACTGGTGTCTATCGAAATACCCGAAGTTTCCGAAATTGATGCTGTTTTTGGTAAGGTAGTACCCAGTGATGTATTGAATTTTATTGGTAAAGAGCGCTTTATCTCGTCTAAAGCATTATTAGACCCAGTGGTTTGGGCCAGAACATCATCAGCCTTTGATATGAAAATTAAAGATTATCTTGAAACTAAAAAGCGGATTACTGAAATATCGTACGTAATTAACGATCGACTTAAAAATTTAGATGGCTGGGTTTGCCCTACAATTCCATCATCAGCTGGGCCAGTTAGTTCCTTTAATTCAGTTTCAAAAATTGCAGAATGGAATCGAATTAATACGTCAAACACAAGACCCGGAAATCTTTTTAATCAATGTGGAATTTCACTGCCCATCATAGGTCAAGAAACAGGATTGCCACTTGGTTTTCAAATTATGTGTAAATCGTTAGATGATGAAAAAATGTTAAAAATTGCTTGTTTGATCGAAAAAATTATCTGTAATCAACCCAGCCTTGAGCTTGAGTGATAAAGTTATATCATCTAAATTCACTAAGTTATACTGAATTCAGTACTTTTATATTAACTTTTTTTATACATAACAAGATTTTAAAAACTGCTTCTTAAATTAGCACTATGGAAATTTATTATGGACCTTAGTCGTTTTCCGCGTCGCATCTATACACCTTATGTAACGCCAATAGAATTTCTTCCCCGCTTAAGTGCAATCTTAGGCGGTCCAAAAATTTGGATTAAAAGAGATGATATGTTAGGTCTTGCCCCTGGTGGTAATAAGACTAGAAAACTTGAATTTTTAATGGCTGATGCTATTTCAAAAAATGCAGACTCTGTAATTACATGTGGCGCACCGCAGTCAAATCATTGTCGTATCACATTAACGGCTGCTCGTAAAGAGGGTCTTTCTTGTCATTTTGTTATTGAAGAGCGGATTTCTGGGACCTATTCCGAAACTGCTAGCGGTAATAATTTTATTTTTCATCTAATGGGAGTGGAATCTATAACTGTAGTCCCCGCAGGCACAAACATGGCGGAGGCAATGCAAGCTAAGGCAAGCGAACTAAAGAAAACAGGAAAATCTTCTTACATCATTCCTGGTGGCGGATCAAATGCAATTGGTAGCTTGGGATACGTGGCTTGTGCACAAGAACTTCAGCAGCAATTATTTGACATTGCATTACGTATCGATCATCTAGTTGTGGGATCAGGTAGTACTGGTACTCACGGTGGCCTAGTTGCTGGATTTGTTGGCAATAACATCCAGATTCCAATCTGGGGGGTTGGTGTAAGCAGAGATCCACAAGATCAAGAACCTTTGGTCTATAACTTAGCTTGTGCAGTAGCCGGTCTTTTTAATGATTCATTTAAGATACAGGCCGATCACGTAAAATGTATTGGTGGATATTGGCAACCAAAATATTCTGTACCAAATGACGCAATGATTGCGGCTATAAAGTTATTTGCCTCTTCGGAAGGCATCCTTCTCGATCCAGTATATACGGGCAAGGTTGCTGCTGGAATGATTGGTATGATTAAACTTGGAAAATTTAATAAAGATGAAAATATACTTTTAATGCATACTGGGGGATCTCCCGCATTACATGCTTATGAAGCCGTATTAAGGTAAGTAAAATAAGTTGAATCTTTATTTAACTGTTAGGCCTACTTTAACCTAAAACCTGAAATTCCGTCTATTTATCGTCTTTTATCCATGCTACGATTTCATTGTGGATTTTCCACATTTCATGAAAATAATCACTAAAGTCGGGTATATGAAAAGTAAATTAGCGCCAATCGTATTTAGTTCTTTATTCATTAGCGGTTTAGGTGGTTCAAATGCTTATGCGCAAAGTTCCTTTGCAGGATTTTATGGGCAAGTATCGACTGGTTATGAGGGCAATCAATTAGGTACTACAGAAACCACAATTAGAAATTTGCCCAACATTAATACGGACCATGATATTTCAGCCCCTAGTCAAAATTTTGGAGGCGCCCCTTTAGTGTTTGGATTAGGCTATTACTGGCAAGCAAGTGAGAAATGGTTAATTGGTCTTGGCGCAGATTATTCTGCATTGACACAATCTGGTCCTACCTTTACCGCAAATTTTCGAAATGCAGCAGGCAGTAGCTCTATTGTCCCTGGTGAAGTGACTACTTCTGATGGTGATAGCAGGCAGATTTCGAATCGCTTCAATCTTTTTATAACACCTGCCTATGCAATTGATAAAGATAAATTGGTATATCTTAAAGCGGGCTATAGCCAAGCCTCTATTCAATATAATCGAACTACTTCGGTAACCAGAACAATTAATGGTGTATCAACTAAATATCCTGCATCAGGAGGAAGTCAGACCGATAGTTATGGAGGGTTCCTCGTGGGGCTTGGCTATAAACAAATCATCACTGGCGGCTTGTATGGTTTTGCTGAGGGCAACTACATGAATTATGGCTCCGCTGGTTATAGTTATAGCCCGGTACTTCAGCCTAGCAATACCGCTCGTGGAGTCACCCCGGCTGGAACTAGAGTTGTTAATATGAATATTAGTAGCTTTAATTCTTATCAATTATTAGTCGGTCTGGGTTATGCATTTTAGGTCATTCACTTAATTCTTATATTTCAGCCACTCTTCGGAGTGGTTTTTTATTGGCTCCATTAATTGAGTCTTATCTAATGGAGAAGTAGGGGGGTAGGTCTTTACTCTCTAAATGAGCTCAAAGGGCTTTACTAAAATTGAACTCGCACACCGCTGGCGAATGAACTGTGGCTAGTTGCAGGATTAATACTATTAGCACCACCTTTATCAGACCCATAAATAGCATATAAATTAGTGCGTTTACTCAGGTAATAATTGACGCCAATTTGCCAAGCATTTATCTTTGAAGATGGGCTATTTATTCCGTAGGTAGTGTATTGCCCATTACCAATATTGGCCCAGCTTTCAAGATTGGTAGTAAAAAATCCCCTAAACCCAATTTGTTGGGCAGACCTTGAGAGGGTATAGGAAGCATCAAGGATATTGGTTACCTTACGGTTAATATATTGCAAATAAGTTTTGAAATAGCCAAAGTCATAAGTAGCCCCAGCATAATATTGGTTATCTTGAGTATTCACTCCTCCTTCAGCCCAGGCCCAAGCCTTCGGCTCTGGAGTTGAAGCTGTGGATGAACAGGCCCCAGGTTGTGCACAGCCGTACCCTAGGTTTTGTGATTTCAGTGCTTGATACGCCAGACCTAGATAAAATTTCTCTTGGCTATATTGTCCAGAAATCCCCCAGCCACTTGTGCTATCTTGAATCGGTACGGGTTGAGTTTTTAATTGAGCGCTTAAAGTTTCGCTACGAATAATAGCGATTCCCGCTAGGATAAAACCAGATACTTCTGCGGTTTTAAATGATAAGGTTGAGTGTGTTCTCGTGGTTAAAGCAACGCTAACTCCACCAACGCCAGCATTATCATCGAATGTGCCAGTTGCGCGACTACCACCTGAGGAATAAATAGGATAAACAGCCGATCCAGGGGTATTGTTGGTATGCCCCACATCGGTAGCAGCTAATTGGTTATAAATTGGGGTGTTTTGGGTACCAATTGCAAATTGGCCCAAACTTACCATACCCAGACCAAGAAAACTCTGACGATCTTGCCAGCGCGAAAGGAAGGCATTGGCAGGCTGCATATCTGTTTCAATTGTAAAAAATGCAAAGACGCCACCACCCAAATCTTCAGTTCCTTTAAATCCCAAGCGGCTGGTTTGTTGTGCTGAATTGCCAAATACAATAGTATTGCTAGATTCGGTTGGAATAATGGCGGTACCGTTAGTCTTTATATTTATGTAACCTACATCAACAACTCCATAGATTGTTAAGTCAGATTGCGCAACTGTGTTGCTGGTAAAAGCGCTAAATACGCTAAATGCAGCAACGGAAAAAATCGACTTATTCAACTAGATGTAATCCATAGATTTTTATTGTTTAAGCCCAAGTTTCATGCTCATAAAATTTATTCGGATTATAAATGTCCTGCATAATACTAAAATTGAATCAATTCTTATATGCCTATAGTAAGCGGTGAGGGTGTTTGATACAATGCCGTGCTATAAGTAATACCAATTTACAGTACGTTAATCTAAAAATGTATTCATTCGTTCAGTTGCGGAGATTTATTAAGGGGATAAATTAAATGATGAGTAAGAAACTAATATGGATAATAGTCTCAATTTTAATAGTATTTGTTTTGGCCAGCGTTACAGCACGAAGTTTCTGTGATGCATCGCCGAATAATGCACTTAGTTCATTTGTTGAAAAAAATATTCCTAAGCCAAATAACGTCGATATTAATGAGCTAAGAGGCGCATGGGTTTTAGTTTTTTCTAAATTTTGCGCAACTACCAGTAACCGTTCATTTTAATTTTTCTTATTAATTATCGGTATAGGCAAAGTAGGGGCCGGAGCCCGCATTACTTGTTTTACCAGATATGCCTACATACACGGTGCGGCCAAAGAAGAATGGCAAGCCCCAGACGAATGATTGGTTTCCCGGTATAGCAGAAGGAGGGCTAGCTATATTATTAAATGCTTGGTAAGTAACGCCAAGATTATTTGCGTTTGCAACAGAAAAAATTACAGCACTTGTAGCATTATTTTTTAAGGCCATCGTGGCAGCATAAGTTTTCATACTGGTTGGACAATAAAGGCCCACAAAGATACTTGCGACGCAGATTGGTAATTCGCTACTATAATTTCCAGCTGAAAAAACAAGGTAATTTGTTCCGCTATCTATATAGCTTTGTGGGTAAGCAACATTGTTAAAATTAGTTGTAAAGTAGCCATTACTATTTACAGGAATAAAATTTGCCCCGTTTGTTGCATTATTAGCCTGAGTGTCAATACCAAAAATAACCGATCCTGTTGCTGTAGGTGCGCCCATTGCGCTTATTTGTGGCAAGCGAATTAAAAGTCCATTATTGTTTACCGCAAAGCTAGCAATTGGATTTTGGATTTGATAATTAGGCGGCGGTAAAATTTGACAATAATTAGCTGCGCTGGGAATGCAATCAAAGTAAGGGCCAGTGTCGTATAAAGAGGTAGAGACACCAATAATGCCATTTGCACCCATGACAGCTGGAGTTTGATTGATAGGTTGCCCGTTGCTACACGCACTAGGAACAATAACATTATTGCCATCATCAATGACCTGTATCGCCATTGAGCTCGCTAATTCACCTGCCATGCGAATATCAGCTATTTTTACGGCACCCCATGTAACACCAGAGCCAAAATCTGGGCATTCATAAAGGTTTGGTGATGGCAATCCTAAATTGAGCGATTTCACTGCAGAAGCAAAAATGCGTAGGCCAGAAGATCCAGTATCAAGCAGAATATTATGTATGGTCTTGCAATTATATGTACCCGGCTCACAAATTGTAACGCTCACGTAGGGCATATTAGACTGACCATTTAGGCTCTCTGCTACTGTTACGCTGAGCGAATTAGCCGCTAAAACCACGCTTTCATAGTCAGTATTACGTTTGTTTGTCGGCGCGGTGCTAGAAGTATTGTTGTTATCTCCACCGCAAGAAATAATGCCAATGGTAACCCCAGCACTGCATAAGCATTGCAGCAAAAAGCGGTAATAAATTGATTTCATTATTGAACGATTTATAATTGCCAGATATTAAAGTTTCCCCACTCTATTCCAAAAATTAGCATATTACATTCAGGTTTACCCTCAATTTAGAGGTATTCCTTTGTAAAATTTAAAGGTTTTTCTATTAAAAATATTTTTGCTTCTAGCAATTACTTAGTGCTCGTACTAATACTGCTTCTGCCTGCTTGCAAACAAAAAGCGGAAAATTTTCGTCTGCTATGTACTGGCGATTATCTGATTAAAAATTACTATACTGCAAATAATCAAACTGCAGAGGCTGAGAGAGTTAAGCGTCAAACTTTTGAATTTATTGACAAGAAGGCAAAGGGCTCGATACCATGCCATATTTGGACGGAAGCGCTGATTGAATGCGAAGAAATCAGCACTGTTTCATACGATGAGCATGACTTTAAGGTGAAATACAATCGAGTAACTGGCGTGCTAAACGAATATAGCCTGATGAAGCGGGGTGAATATACCAGTGAACAGATCTTTGCTGGTCAGTGCATCACGGTTAGTAATAAAAAAATCTAGGATTTATATGAAATTAATTTTCAGCCTACTCTTTTCAACTTTAGTTTTAGTAGCTTGTGCCAAAATACCAACACAAAATTTAGATGCTACTAAAAATAATGCGAAAACATTTAATCAAGATATTGCCGATTGTCAGTTAGCCTATCCTGAGCAAAATTCAGACGTTCACTACAAGCAATGGATTAGTTGTATGGAATTAAAGGGCTGGCGCTAAATTTTGTCTGCGCTGTTTACAGGCTCTACTTAGCTGCTTTCTTAGCGCTGTATTAATTCAATTTTGTAACCATCGGGGTCTACTACAAAAGCGATTACAGTTGCACCCCCTTTTACAGGCCCTGCTTCACGGGTAACTACTCCGCCGGCGGCTTTAATTTTCTCGCAAGCTATATAAGCATCAGGAACTTCTATCGCAATATGACCATATGCGGTACCCATTTCATAGCTTTCTACTCCATGGTTATGCGTTAATTCAATTTCTGCCTGGCCATCGGCGTTACCTTTACCAAACCCCACAAATGCCAATGAATAATGTTGGTCTGGGCGTTCAGTTGTGCGTAATAGGTTCATGCCCATTACTTCGGTATAAAACTTGATCGATCGGGCTAGGTTCCCGACTCGTAGCATGGTGTGGAGGATCATCATAGGAGACAATATACTGCGTTTATGACTACACCAATTAGATTAACCGAATATGCCCATGGCGGGGGTTGTGGCTGCAAAATTTCCCCTAGTTTATTAGCAACTATTTTGCGGGATTTGCCTTTACCCTTACCCAATCCTAAATTGCTGGTTGGGAATGAATCTGCGGACGATGCGGCCGTTTATCTCCTTAATGATCAGCAAGCGTTAATAGCTACTACCGATTTTTTTACTCCGATTGTTGATGATCCCTTTGATTTTGGGCGCATTGCGGCCACGAATGCGCTTTCAGATATTTATGCCATGGGTGGCGAGCCGATTTTGGCTTTAGCCATTGTGGGAATGCCCATCGATAAGCTACCAGCGGAAATCATTGGGCGAATTTTAGCGGGGGGACAAAGCGTCTGCTCTGCAGCGGGCATAACAATTGCTGGGGGACATTCAATTGATACCCCCGAACCAATTTACGGCTTGGCGGTGATGGGTTTGGCGCTTCCACAGTTTGTGCGTAAAAATTGCAACGCCAAAGCAGGTGATGTATTAATCTTAGCTAAGCCACTGGGTATTGGGATTCTTTCTGCAGCCTTAAAAAAGGGCATATTAAGCGCTGATGGTTATGCTGAAATGGTGCGCTTAACGACGCAATTAAATCGCATTGGTTCAAGTATTGCTAAGTTGCAGGGTGTGACGGCCATGACTGATGTCACTGGCTTTGGTTTAGCAGGTCATGCCCTTGAAATGGCTCGAGGAGCTAATTTAGAGCTACAGCTGGATTTTTCAACAATTCCGCTCATTGCTTTGGCAGTTGAATATCTTAAGCAGGGGCATTCTACTGGTGCCAGTACGCGCAATTGGCAAAGCTATAGCAATGAAATAGCACTTGAGAATTCAGCGGGGCGTGATCAAGGGCTTTCAGCTGCACAAGTACAAACCCTATTAACAGACCCCCAAACCAGCGGGGGACTCTTAATTAGCTGTGAGCCAGCTTCTGCAGCACAGGTACTTTCAGTATTACTTCAAGCTGGCTTTATTAATGCTTGCCAGATAGGTCAATTTTTAGCTAAGGAACCAGCTGCCGAGCTCAAGACCTCGTTACCATTAACTAAGCTAACGGTTTACTGAATCTTTGCTTTTGCTCGCAGTTTTTTCATCATTTCAGCAAACTGCGCTTTTTGCCAGGCTTCATCTGAAATAATCATTTGCTTTAGCTGATCTTTGACTTCATCAAAGCTAGGCACTTTGGCGTCGCGTGACTCATCTACCTTAATAATGTGCCAGCCAAATTGAGTTTTAACGGGCTTGTCGGTCATCTGACCATTTTTTAAGCCCACCATTGCCTTCGAAAATTCAGGAACCAATGCTTTTTCGCTCACCCAGCCTAAATCACCGCCATTAGGGGCTGAGCCAGGATCTTTTGATTTGGTCTTGGCAATATCAGCAAACTTTGCCCCGCCTTTGATTTGAGCAATGATGGCTTTAGCATCGGCTTCTTTTTCGACCAAAATGTGCTCAACGTGATATTCCTTACCGCTATATTGGGTTTTCATCGACTCGTAAGCGGATTTTAAATCGGCCTCGGTGACGCCTTCTTTCTCAATGTATTCTTGAAAAACTGCTGCAACGAGAACACCCGTTTTTGATTGCTCAATTTGCTCCCGCACATCGGGGCGTTGAGCTACACCAGTTTTATCGGCTTCTTGCAAAATGAGCTCGCGGGTGATGAGCATTTCTCGACCTTGCTCGCGAATTTTAGGATCATCGCCTTGACCCGATTTTTTAATTAAAGCATCTAGTTGTGCCGAGGGAATGGCCTTACCATTCACAATTGCAGCATTTTGTGCATGTGCTATTGGCATGATAAAACTAAGGCAAATAGCGATAGAGAGGGGGCTAAGGGAGAGGTGTTTACGAATAAATGACATGATCTTAAATGGCTTCTTCTGGGGTTAAGGCAACAATGGCTAAGGCGTGAATTTCAGTGGGAATGTGTTTCTGCAAAGCATCATACACCAGCCGGTGACGTGCCACCCGAGATAAACTGGTAAATTCGGGAGCAATCAAGGTAACGCGAAAATGACCACCCCCACTAGCCGCGCCAGCATGCCCTGCATGCATATGGCTCTCATCATCAATTTGTAAGCTAACAATAGCAAACGCTGCCTCTAGATCGGCAGTAATTTGTTGGATGCGCAATTGATTTGGGGTCATGACTCAATATGCTTGCCAAGCCAAACGCTTTGTAAAATAATAAAAACGACTAATAAACCAGTACTACCGAATAATTTAAAGTTAACCCAAGCATCTTCAGAGAATTGAAACGCAACATATAGATTTAAAAAACCCATTACCAAGAAAAAAAGTACCCAGGCTAAATTGAGTTTGCCCCATAGGGTATTGGCATGGAGTGGTTTAAGGGTAACTTGCTTACCCATCACAACTTGAATCCAATTTTTATTAAAAAACTGCGCACTAATAAAAAGTATTGCAGCAAATAGCCAATATAAAACTGTTGGTTTAAGCTGAATAAAGACTTTATTTTGCATAAAAATAGTTAGGCCACCAAAGACTACAATCAGTATTAGGCTAGCCCACTGCATGGCATCAATTTTACGGTGACGATAATAGACCCAAAGAATTTGTACGATAGTTGCCACCATTGCCACAATAGTAGCGGCATAAATATCGGCAAATTTAAAAGTAATAAAAAATAAAATGACAGGAAATAAATCGAATAGAAATTTCATAAACGTTATTTTTGTTCCGTAATGGTTTGCACGTTTTGGCTAGGCTCAAATTGTAGTGATGCTGAATTGATGCAATAGCGCATGCCTGTAGTATCTCTAGGGCCATCATTAAATACATGACCTAAATGGGCATCGCAATTACCACAACGCACTTCAGTTCTCGTCATGCCATGGGTGGTGTCTTTATGTTCAACAATGGCCTCGGCAATTTTTGGAGCATCATAACTAGGCCAACCGCAACCAGCATCGAATTTACTACTCGAAACAAATAAGGGGGTGCCG
Organism: Polynucleobacter meluiroseus; assembly: GCA_945878885.1. Lineage (GTDB taxonomy): Bacteria > Pseudomonadota > Gammaproteobacteria > Burkholderiales > Burkholderiaceae > Polynucleobacter > Polynucleobacter meluiroseus_C. Next base: position 21,021 of record CAMCUP010000021.1, read on the forward strand.
CAACAAACACATTTGTATTCCCCTTGATTCCAGTGATCCCAATACTTACCTGTAAAAGGGGCTTCAGTCGCGGCTTGTCGAGTGACGCGATATTCAATATTGCTTAGCTCTTTTTTATATTCAGCGTCAGTTTTCTTCATTTTAAGATCTCTTATTAAGATGAGCAGCTTACCGCAATTGAGTTTAATTCAGCGGGAGGAGGCTGGGCGTAAGCTTCATATTCTAATTGCTCATCATAAGGCTTGCGCAAAATAGTGGCTAAGCGAGCTAGTTCGGAAAAGTCATCAAGTTGAGCTGCTTCGATAGCTGCTTGAGCCAAATGATTGCGCAGTATAAATTTAGGATTGACTTGATTCATACGCTGTTTGCGTTCTGCATCGTTACTGTGCTCTTGCTGTAAGCGAGTACGGTAGCGTAAAAGCCAAGCATCAAAACCATCACGATTTAAAAATTGGTCGCGTAGGACAGTATTTTGATGAGTGCTTGCTAGTGCACTGATGCTCGCTAAATGACGAAAAAAAGTGGTGAAATCAATTTGGTTATGGTGCATTAATTGCAGTAAGGCTTCAATTAAAGCCACATCATCAGAATGGGTCTCAAGTAAACCAAGCTTTGCGCGAAAATGAGCCTCCCATGCTTTTTGATAAATATCGGGATAAAGCGCCAGCGCATTGCGTAAGGTGGTTTGTGCCGCATTGCTTAGGTCATTTTCAGACGGGCTAGCATTGACTTGCTTTATTTCTTGCTCAATTAAGGGCAACATCGCGCTAGCTAGACAAGCCATATTCCAGTGCAAAATTTGAGGTTGGCGCTGATAACTATAACGACCACCCGAATCAGAATGATTACAAATATGATTGATTTGAAATTGATCTAAAAACCCAAATGGACCGTAATCCATGGTTAAGCCCAGCAAGCTGGTGTTATCAGTATTTAACACCCCATGACAGAAGCCAACAGCTTGCCATTGTGCTGCTAGATGAGCAGTGCGTGCAGAAATTGCCTTAAAGAGTTCTAAATAGGGCGCTGTTGAGTCACCACAAGTAGGATAAAAGTTGCTAATCAAATCATCAGCCAGTATTTGAAGTTCTGCATGCATTTGTAATGATGCAAAATGTTCAAAATGACCAACCCGTAAAAAACTAGGGGCCAAGCGGGTACAAACGGCGGCAGTTTCAATAGTCTCACGGATCACCTTTTGCTTTGAACCAACTACCGCTAAAGCTCGGGTAGTGGGAATGCCCAAGGCATCCATCGCTTCACTACAAAGATATTCGCGAATTGAGGAACGCAACACCGCACGACCATCACCCATGCGTGAGTAGGGGGTTTTACCCGCACCTTTTAATTGTATTTCTTGACCCTGAATATCACCCAATAAAATTGCGCGACCATCGCCAAGCTGACCAGCCCACATACCAAATTGATGCCCGCTATAAGCGGTTGCAGTGGGCTCGATGAATTGTCGACCTGCTACTTGCAAGGCGTTCCCTGCTAATACTTGTAGCCAGGCGGGGTCAGCTGGCAACTGATTGGGCGCGATATTTAAGCCAATGAGTTTTGCCGCATTGGTAGAAAAAGCTACCCAATAGGGATCAGGTACGGGGGTGGGGGTGACGATTTGGCATACTGCTGCGCCGCTTAAAATAAATGTCATGCGCTGACTCTAGCTTAACTCTAGGCTTTTTGCTGGCAATACTTGAAAGCCTTATGCTATTGTGCATTTGGAGACCCTATGACCACTGATACGAATTTAACTGCTATTTCTAGTCAACTTGCCCATTTGGGTGAAGAACTTGATGTGCCATTCTTAAAATTATTGGGAGTGCGCATTCTAAAAGCTGAGATGGGTCGTGGTGAAATTCTGCTAGCCTTGCGGCCCGAACATCAAAATACCTGGAATGTGGCACACGGGGGAGTTTTACTAACATTAATGGACGTGGCTATGGCAGTAGCTGCTCGTTCGGCTGATCCAGGTGACCGCAGTGTAGTGACCATTGAACTCAAGAATAATTTTTTACAAGCTGCTAAAGGGATATTGCGGGTTAAGGCCGAGACCATTCATACGACTGCCACAATGGCATTTTGTGAGGCCAAGCTTTACGATGATCAGGGGGCAATTTGTTGCATGGCCACAGGTACCTTTAAATTTTTAAAACGTTTGCCAACCCGAAATGCATACGGCGAGCGAGTAGTTGAAATTGACGAACGTAAGGCGTAAGAGAAGGGTTAAACCGAGAGATTTGAACCCGAGGCACCAATTAAGCCACCTGTAATGACGTCATGACCAATCGTACCCTTGGCATCGAAGCGACGCTCAACCATTTCAAATGAGCCATCATGACGAACACGTAACACCGTGCTTGAGCGTGTACCGTAATTTGGAGTGCGAATAAACGCAGCCGATAAGGCCTTTTCCCATTCCATATTAACCCCAGTGCTAGGCAGCTCTTGATCGCTAGCTTGATGTGAATCGGCCAGCAGACGTAAATACGGATCAACATTTTTTAATTCGCCTTGATCCATCGCTAAGGTTTGGGCAAAAGCGGCAATGCGATGATTAACTTTTGGCCATGGTGTATCGAGCATGGCGTTTGAAAGCCCGTATACCCCAGCATCTAAGGCTTGTTTAGGAAAGGTTTTACGGGGCCGAATTGTTTTCCCCATCATCAGGCGATTACTTACCCAGTGCATCTCAGCATTTATTGGATCGCTTAAGTCGGCCATTAGTAAATTAAAGCCGTTGTACTGATCAAACTGTTTCGCGTGCTGTTCGATGAAGGTGTGTGGTCGACCAGCATAATTCAAAAAGAGTATTGGTAACTCGCCCCGAGTTCTGGCATCAAGCCTTTTTTCACTTGGCGCCCGAACATTGGTAAGGGCAGCAAAACGACCAGTTTTAGTAAAGCCTAGCCAAGTACCAGGATTGCCAAGCACATCAGCACGATCACGACCAGCTAACAGATGAGGTTTTTCTGGCCACCAAGCCATTTTTTCAGTATCGCGCTCATAAAATTCGTCGCGATTAGCAGCAACCACTAAAGCGTATTTAGGGTGAGATTTCCAGGCGAATAAAATGAGGCACATACCGATAATATGCCAGATTAAATTTCTAGCAAGGGGTAAGGTAATTTTTCCCCTAAAAATAAAAGTGGCCCGTTTCCTAGGCCTAAATGCAATTGTGATGGCGGTACAGCCTTTGTCATGTTTGCCATGTTTGCCATTTCTAATTTACATTCAATTTGAAAATAGACCTGCCCCAGCTCAAATGGATTTGGCGCAGATAGCACAACCATGCCCGCCGGTTGGGTGGGATCGCTGCTATGAAAAATTTCTACTCCCGGTTGAAAAAGCGCAGAGTTCTCAAGGGGTATTTTACTTTCGCTGAAGGCTAAATACAAACGGCGTTTAATGGCCCCACGATATTGACTACGAGCCACAATTTCTTGGCCTGGATAACACCCTTTTTTAAAATCAACGCCATAGACCGATTCAAAATTAATCATTTGCGGTACAAATTGATCTTGGGTTGCCAAAACAATACGCGGTATGGCACTCATCACTTCAAGATAGTTCCACATAGCAGTATCTGCACCAACACCCAGAGTTTCAGCATTTGCTGGGGTTGCTAATAAATAGCGATTATAGGTTTGCGCTATGCCAGCAATGATGAGTTGAGTGGGCGGTAAAGTTAAAATCACTGCCTGTTTCGTAAACCCGAGGGATTTTTCAGGGTCGCTTGAACCTGCCACCCCTTGCTGTTGCCAAGCCCCTTGTACGCGCCAAGTGTCACTTAGATCGCTTACTTCTACTTTAGCGCGCAAAACGTACATGGCTAAACGTTTAGCAAAGGTAGCAGCAATATCTTTTGAAATAAATAAGAAATAACTTGGCTCAGTAGTCTGAATTAAAACCAACCATGCGCTTGCTAGCAAACGCCCTTTAGCAGTGCAGTAACCCACCAAGCGGACTTGTTGTGGTCCAGCTGCCTTTGCACCAATAGGTATTAGATCTAATCCCGCTACGGAATTAGTGAGTTGGTTTTGTAAAAAATCGTTTGCATCGGGCCCTTGTACACGTATTAATCCCCAGTTATTTAAATCGGAGGTTGCAGAGGCAAGGGAGGGTGGATTTATCGAGGAAAAAGTCATTCTGCTTTTATCATAGCTGGATGCGTAAAAAATTACCTAAAGGCAGTTATTTCAAAACGATTGCCCTGATTCTATTGGCCTTATTGCTTTTATTTTATGTGAATGTTTTTAGCTTTAGCTTGGTGCCACCACAAGCACAGGAAACGGGTCAAACTAACATAGGCACTTGGCGCATTCGGGTGGCACCACAATCTGGGGTGCATAGTATTGCTAAACAACTTCAAGCACAGGGAATTCCAGTAAATCCATGGTTTTTTCAGTTAGCGGCTCGGGCCTTATTGGTCGGTAGCAAATTAAAGCCTGGCACCTATTTATTTCCATTAGGGGCAAGCACTGGGAGTGTTTTATTGCAAATGGCGCGAGGAGATCGGGTGCGTGAAAGTATTAGTATCGTGCCAGGGATGACAATTTGGCAAGTGCGTGCTGCAATCGATGCTAACCCAGCTTTAGAGCATCAAACCAAAGACTTAAGCAATCGAGTTTTATTAACTAAACTTAATTTAAATTATGACAATGCGGAAGGTTTGTTTTATCCTGATACTTATGTATTTGACCCCGGCGAAAGCGATTTGAAGATTTATCAGCTAGCGGCGGGCGCAATGCAAAAGCAATTACAGTTACTATGGCAGCAACGAAGCCCGCAAATTGCCGTCCTTAACCCCTACGCCTTATTAATTTTGGCTTCGATTATTGAAAAAGAAACCGGTCAAGCAGCCGAGCGCAGCTTAATTTCAGCCGTTTTTGATAATCGCCTTAAAAAGGGGATGTTGCTACAAACTGATCCCACTGTCATTTATGGTATTGGCCCTACATTCGATGGGAATTTACGCAAGTCGGATTTACGGCGCGACAATCCATACAATACCTATATGCGCCGCGGATTACCACCAGCACCGATTGCTATGCCAAGCCGAGAAGCCCTAGAAGCAGCGGCTCATCCGGCACAGAGTAAGGCCCTCTATTTTGTCGCCAAAGGGGATGGCAGTAGTCATTTTTCTGCTTCTCTGCCCGAGCACGAGCGTGCGGTTACACAATACCAACGACTACCTGCCAAGGCTAGCTCTAGCTTGCCTAGTAAACCTTAATTTCACTAACCCTCTATTATTTTTATTAGCATGCTCAATCAACCTGGATATTTCATCAGCTTTGAAGGTATCGATGGCGCAGGTAAAAGTACTCATATTGAGGCTTATGCTGAATTATTACGTGCTAAATATCCGCAACGCGAGGTTTTACTTACCCGTGAACCAGGTGGCACGCCCTTAGGCGAACAATTAAGAAAGTTGCTGTTAGATGCCCCAATGAACCTTGAAACTGAGGCTTTATTAATGTTTGCCGCCCGCCGTGAGCATTTAGCCCAAGTAATTGAACCGGCTTTACAAGTAGGCAAGATTGTGATTTCTGACCGCTTTGCCGATGCTAGTTTTGCTTACCAAAGCGGGGGCAGGGGTTTAAGTATCGATAAACTTCAACAATTAGAGCTTTGGGTACAGGGTAGGGCGGGGGGTTTAGTGCAGCCCAATATCACTTTTCTATTTGATTTGCCCAGCGATATTGCTGAAGATAGGCGCTCACAAGCTAGAGCGCCCGATAAATTTGAACGACTTGATTTAGCTTTTTTTGAGCGAGTGCGTCAAGAATACTTACGCCGGGCTAAAGCTGAACCAGATCGTTTTTGTATCTTAGATGCTCGGCAGACTCCAGTAGAAATCTGGAATCAACTTCAATATATTACTATAAATATATGATTTATATGTATATTATTATTATTAATTTTAACTATAACTGTTACCGATAAAGAAAATCAATGGCTCGAGCTAGTGCCTTAGTAGAGGCACAAAATACTCTTACGCAGCCGATTGCTCCTTGGCTGCAAGATCTCTGGAATGGGCTTCCATTTACAGATTTCCCCCATGCCGTTTTAATCTATGGGCAAGCGGGCATTGGCAAATATGACTTTGCCGTCAAACTCGCTGCAGCCTTATTGTGTGAATGTAAAGATTCTGAAATAAGGAAGCCTTGCCTGCAATGTGAGGCTTGCAGATGGTTTGCTACAGGCAACCATCCAGACTTTATTGCACTTGTGCCTGAAATTCAGCGTAAATATTTACCCCAAGTGTCTCTAGAAGGCAGCCAAGCTGATGCACCTGTGCGCCCTATAAAGGCAGTAGAAGATGAGTCTGAAGCTGAAGGTAGTGATAAAAAAGAAAAGCGGTTTATTGCTATTGCACAGGCGCGCGAGGTTATCGGCTCTCTAGGCTTAGGAAGTTACCGTGGTGGCAATCGGGTTATCTTAGTTTATCCCTTAGAGCAATTAAAACCAGAAGCGGCCAATACCTTATTAAAGTCTTTAGAAGAGCCGCCGCCCCATACCATTTTTATTTTGATTGCCGCCCGACTTGATCGCGTTTTGCCAACCATTCGCTCGCGCTGCCATCTGCTTCAAGCGCCCAAGCCAAAACGCGCTATTGGACTTAGTTGGCTGCAGAATAAAATTGCTAACGAAAAGCTCAAAGCAATTTCTGCGCTTGAAGTTGAGGCGCTTTACGATGAATTTGGTGGAGCCCCTTTTGCGGTTTATGAATCTTTGCTGGCTAGAAATAATCAGGATGAAAAAGATGAGCTGATAGTGGGAGCTTTGGCAACAAAAAATCTTCTGCAAGGCTTAGCTAAGGGCATCAATATTGACTGGTTAAATATTGCCGAAAAAATTCATAAAGCTCCTGCACCCATTTTATTAACCGCACTACAGCGCTGGTGCGCTGATTTACAAGGGCTGACTCAAGCTAATGGAATTCGTTATTATCCTAAGCAAACCGATGTTCTTAAGGTGCTCGCTAAGCAAGTTCGTCTAGTAAAATTAATGCGCTTTTGGAAATTGTTATTGCAAGCCCGTCGTCATGAACATCACCCTTTAGCCACGCGCATCCAAATGGAAGCGCTGCTGCTGCAATACCAAAATATCTTTAGCGATTAACCCTTTCCAATAGATTGATTAACTCAGATGTTTATTGATTCACATTGTCATCTCGATTTTCCCGAGTACCGCGATCGCATGCCTGAGGTCTTAGCTAATATGGCTGCGGCCCAAGTTAGTCATGCGCTATGTATCTCGGTTGCTTTGCCCGATTTTCCTGCGGTTAGGGCCTTGGCTGAAACCTATGGGCATTTATTTGCCTCGGTAGGGGTTCATCCCGACTACGAAGATACCCCTGAGCCCACCGAAGATTTTTTAGTTGAAGCTGCGCAGCACCCCAAAATTATTGCCATTGGCGAAACCGGCTTAGATTATTACCGCAATGGTGAGCGCAGTTACGAGTCGATGGAATGGCAGCGCCAGCGCTTTCGCACCCACATTAGAGCTGCCATTCGGGCGCATAAGCCGCTTATTATTCATACCCGCGCCGCCTCTGAAGATACCATTCGAATCATGCAAGAAGAGGGTGCAGAGCGCATTGGGGGGGTGATGCATTGCTTTACAGAGAGCACGGCAGTGGCTTTAGCGGCTATTAATTTAGGATTTTATATCTCATTTTCGGGCATTGTGACCTTTAAAAACGCCAAGGATCTACAAGAAACCTGTCGCCAAATTCCTCTAGAGCGCATGTTAATTGAAACCGACTCTCCTTATTTAGCACCCGTACCGCATCGTGGCAAGACCAATGAGCCGGCTTGGGTTGCCGATGTTGGCCGCTTTATTGCCAGCCTAAAAGGATTATCTATTGAGGTTGTAGCAGAGCAAACATCAAAGAATTTTTTTAATTGTTTTCATATAGATAGGGCTTCATGCTAAGGTTAAATAGCAATTTTATTAGTAGGGCGTTTTCCAGTAAATTACGGAACTGCATTATTTATAGCGGGTTTGCTATTTTTGCATTTATGCCAGCTTTAGCCCAAACCCCTGCTGCTCAGTTGGATGCCATTAAAGCAGCCAAATTTGACGATATTAGAGGCATGCAGTTCTTACTTAATCAAGGCTTAATTAGCCCAAATATGCGCGATCCTAAAGGCACACCTTTGTTATTGCTAGCCATAGAGGACCGCTCAATGAAAGTGCTCTACCTATTAATGGATGAGCAGCAGGTCGATATTGACGCTGCCAATCGCAATGGGGAAAACACCCTAATGATGGCTTCCCTTTATGGCTTAATGCCTGAAGTAAAGTATTTAGTTGAAAAAAAGGCGGCAATCTTTAATCGAGAGGGTTGGACACCGCTTCATTACGCGGCTACTACCGGCCAAACAGAGGTTGCCGCTTATTTGCTCGAACAAGGTGCTGCAGTTAACGCATTAAGCGAAAGCAATACAACCCCATTAATGATGGCGGTGCGTTCTGGCAATATTAATACGGTTAGCTTATTACTAAAGAACGGCGCAGACATGCAAATTGTTAATCACCAGGGTTTTACGGCAATTGATGTAGCCGATCTATTCGAAAGAGCTGATATTAGTGAGGGCCTATCAAGTAGATGGCTTAAGCTATATAAGCAGAAATATACTCATATGATGGTAATGCCACGTGGGAATTAGGCTGAGCTGGCAAGGCTTTAAGCTATAAATGGCAACAATCTTAGATATTGTAAATAGACCAAATATGCGTATAATCATTATTATGTCAAATAAGAAATAGATCTTCACCGAACCCCCGTCTAACCCCTTATAGACCAAGCCTGCTCATGCCTGAGATTCTAAACAACCTCCCCAATATTGTTAATCTCTGGAATGAGATTGCTGTTGATTTGGTTAGGCCAGAAATGAAATTTATGATTTTAGTGGCCATGCTGGTGGTGTTAGTACATGGCATGCTTGTACTACTAATCATGTTTGTCTTTCACCAGATCAATAAACACAATATCAATAGTTACCAAAAGCAAG
>CAMCUP010000022.1 GCA_945878885.1 Polynucleobacter meluiroseus
GGCCTATTTCTTAAATTCTCCGCCTTTTCCTTAATCGCCTTTGGTGGCGTAAATGCTTTACTGCCTGTGCTCTACGATATTTCTGTTAATCAAGAGCGCTGGATTGATGCGCAAACCTTTGCTAACTATTTTGCCATTGCGCAAGCGGCGCCGGGCCCTAATTTTATGACAGTTACTTTAATTGGCTGGCATGTGTATGGTGTGCTAGGTGCTTTAATTGCCACCTTTGCGATTGCTTGGCCATCTTCAATTTTGATTTTCTACTTGCAACGTTACATCCAAAATATGAAAAATGTGCAGCATCAGCAAGCGATTCAATACGCTGCAGCTGCCCTTGCAATTGGCTTAGTACTCGCCTCAGCGTGGCAAATATCGTGGCAAATTAATCATGGCATGATAGCTTACGTGATTACCCTTGGTACCATTGCGATCATGTTACTGACCCCTTGGCATCCTCTTTGGCTAATTTTAATTGGCGCCCTTTGTGGTTTATTCGGTATTATTTAGGCTATTCCTATTTTTACCTGAAAGCAATTGCGCTTCCTACCTTCAAAACGCGGAACATCAAATGTCTAAACTAAAAAAAATTTCTTGGATTCGATTCACCTTCATCACCTTGGGCTTAATTGGTGCTGGCCTAAACATTACCCTTAGTCATGCCCAAGCAGACTATCCCTCCAAGCCTATTAATTTCATCGTCCCTTATGGTGCTGGTGGCGGAGCAGATTCGCGTAGTCGCCAAATTGCCCTGCGGATGAGTGCAATTTTGAAGCAAAGCATCATCGTTGAAAATAAAGCGGGTGCAGGCGGCAATATTGGTACTGAATTTATTGCCCGTGCGGCGCCCGATGGCTACACCATAGGTATGGGGAATTTTGCCCCTCTCGCAGTCAATAAAACGTTATTTGGTAATTTACGTTACGACCCTGAAACCGATCTCGTACCAATTGTATTAATCGAAAAGGGTCCTTTAGTTTTAGTGGTTAATCCTAAATCACCTTATAAAACCGTACAAGATATTGTGACTGCGGCAAAAGCAAAGCCCGGTGTATTAACATTTTCTTCTGGAGGCATTGGTGGTAGCCACCAACTTTCAGCTGAAGTATTTATGGATAGCGCTGGTATTACGATGATTCATGTACCTTATAAAAGTGGCTCTGCTGGTCTCACCGATTTAATGGCCGGTAATGTTGACATGATGTTTGATCAAATGTATTCAGCCATGCCGAGTATTAAAGGCGATAAATTACGGCCCTTAGCTATCACCAGCAAAAAACGCTCGCCGCTCTTGCCTAATATCCCCAGCTTTTCTGAGCTTGGCTACCCCAAAGTTGAGGTGCTCAATTGGCAAGGTTTGGTGGCCCCCAAAGGCACACCCAAAGCCATTATTGACAAACTTAATGCAACTGCCAACGAAGCTTTAAAAGATCCGCAGTTTCGTGAACTCATGCTCGCGCAAGGTAATGAAATTGGTGGTGGCACTCCTGCCGATTTTGCGGCCCTGATTAAAACAGAAGCCTCCAAATGGAGTGCGGTTGTGAAGGCTAATAACATCAAGCCTGAATAACTTTACAATTTACTAGGGCCAAAAATAGCTGGGCCCTATTGAATCATGAAGCTCAACATACTAATTGAGCTCATTTCAATTCCATCGGTAATGACGGTAACTTTTTCACCTGGCTGCTGTAAAGCCAAAGGATAAAGTGCTGGCCAATAATGCTCAGGTGTAGGGATCGCTAAGTGGGCAACCTCACCAAGACTCTCGTAGTCAATTAAAGCCTGATGTTGGTTTGATTGCATCGCTTGTAAAAAGAAATGATTAAACTCTAGAGCCCAGGGATAGGGGATAGCATCATCCTGCCAATGAATGAGGCGTAAGTTATGCACCACATTGCCACTTGCCAGAATTAAAATATTTTCTGCCCGCAGGGGTGCTAATTGACGAGCTAAATCATAATGCCCTTGGGCATCTAAGCTGCCATTTAAACTCATTTGCACGACTGGGACATCTGCAGCAGGATAGAGATAGCGCAGCACCGACCAAGCACCATGATCGATGCCCCATTCATTTTCTTCTAAAACAACTGCTGTCATCGGTTCTAATAAGGTTTTCACCCGTTGCGCTAAATGAGGACTACCTCGCGCCGGATATTGCAGTGCAAATAAGGTTTCTGGAAAGCCGCCAAAATCATGAATCGTTTGAGGCCTTTGCATCGCCGTAGCCCACACCCCGCGGGTTAACCAATGGGCTGAAATGACTAAGATTGCATCAGGAAGAGTAAGGTTTTTTCCTAAGTTTGCCCAGGCTGCGGTGTATCGATTAGCCTCAAGCGCATACATGGGGCTGCCATGGCCCAGAAAAACGAGAGGTTGTAACTGAATACGGTTGACGTTTATCTAAAAACGTACCCAATATGTGCAGCGGTAACCGCAAATAAAATAGCCAAACTCGTTGCCACCGCTAACATCACGACTAAAACAATAATCTTGCGATTAATCACCGATTTTTCTTCACCATGCCATTCATTCATTTTGATCCCCTAGCTCATTCTTCATCAGCCTGAATTATCCACCATTCAAGGGTTGAGATCCTGCTTTAGCCATCCGGGTGATTAGCGAGCCCTCATTAGCGCCCACGCCCAGCCTTGCGCATCATACCCTTGCCGCCACCAAAACCTGCTTGAGGGCGCCCTCCTAGGCTCTGTGGCCCCTTAGCTACAGGGCGTGCAGGCGGTTTTCCGCTTGCAGGTTTAGCTGGATTTTTACTGGTAGGTTTCTTTTCTTCGGTCACTATTTGCTCCTATCGATATCATATTGTCATGCTTACCGACTATTCTATCCAAGCTGTCGCCATTAATGCAATTCCGCTCATTTTTGCGATCACAATTCATGAGGCAGCCCATGGTTATGCGGCTAAGCGTTTAGGCGATAACACCGCATACGTGCTGGGTCGCGTTACCCTCAACCCAGCTAAGCACATCGACTTGGTTGGTACTATATTAATCCCCTTATCCCTTATTTTAATGGGGTCACCGTTTTTAATTGGTTACGCCAAACCCGTACCCGTTCGCTTTGATCATTTACGTAACCCCAAAATCGATATGATTTGGGTTGCATTAGCGGGTCCCGGTTCGAATTTTGTCCAAGCCATTGTTTGGGCCACCTTATGGATTGCATTACAAGGATTCGGCATCGATGAGCCTTTTTTTATTTCGATGGCTAAAGCGGGAGTGCTATGGAATATTGGTTTGCTGGTTTTTAATTTATTTCCCTTGCCACCACTAGATGGTGGTCGAATTTTATCAGGCCTCTTACCAGTGCGTCAATCGCTAGCGCTAGGCAAAATAGAGCCGTGGGGATTTTTCATTGTGCTAGGTTTAGCTTTTACGGGTTTCATCACCACTTGGTGGATGGAACCACTCAGTGCATTTTTTATTTGGCTGCTCACTCTCATTACCACTCCACTTCGTCTATTGTTCGGCGCTTAAATTAGTGATAACTACCCGCAAAGCCTTTCAAACGCTATTAATTTACCGCATTGGGATTACCCTCAACTACCAAATTATCATGGTTGCAGTGGGTTGGCATATTTATGAGCTAACCAATAGTGTGGTCTCGCTTGGGCTGGTGGGCTTAGCTGAGCTAGTACCTTATTTTGCCTTCGCGCTTTACTCGGGTCATGCAGTCGATACCTATTCGCGACGTTTGATTGCTGCTATTGCTTGCTTAATTCATATTGCCGTAGCGTTCTTCCTCGCCGCCATTGCACTCAATTTAATTAGTCCACCAGTGCCGCTTATTTATACGGCAGTTGCCTTTATTGGTATAGGTAGAGCACTGATGCGCCCATCGTATAACGCAATCTTTGGGCAAATTATTCCACGCGCAGAAATGAGTCGCTACACCGCATTAGCCTCTTCAATTTTTCAAATTTGTGTAGTCGCAGGACCAGGTATCGGTGGCCTACTTATTGGCTTTGCTGGCCTATCTTGGACTTACTCTCTGGCCGGACTCTGTGCTTGTATCGGCCTTTATGGCGCTTGGCTAATTCGACCAGAACAGACTAAACCTAGCAAGCTAAGCAGTCATTTCTTTACGAGTTTTTTAGAGGGTTTTAATTATGTGCGAAAGCATGAGTTAATTTTAGCGACGATGGCGCTCGATATGTTTGCAGTTTTGCTGGGTGGCGCAGTATCAATCTTGCCCGCCTTTGTTAAAGAAATACTCCATGCGGGCCCAGAAACCCTAGGAATTTTGCGGGCCTCACCCGCACTCGCTGCAGTCATTACAGGCATTATCTTAGCTCGCAAACCGCTGTTACAAAATTCAGGGCGTTATTTATTAATATCGGTTGCGGGATTTGGCTTAGCCATCATTGGCTTTGGGCTAGCTACTGAATTATGGGTAGCAGCAAGCTTCTTAATGCTTTCAGGATGTTGTGATTCGGTATCGGTAGTAATTCGGGGCTCGATTATGCAGCTCACCACTCCCGATCATATGCGTGGCAGGGTAAGCGCGATTAACGGTATTTTTATTGGCTCCTCGAATGAGCTCGGCGCACTAGAATCAGGTATCGCCGCCAGCCTAATGGGTCTGGTACCCTCAATTATTTTTGGCGGAATCGCGACGATTGCAGTGGTAACTTGTACATACTACCTAGCACCGCAATTGCGCCGCTTACATATTGCCGATTTATCTTAATTAATAATTTATTTAATTTCAGGTAATTCTTTTTGAATTAGTTGCAAGCTAGCCCGTAAGAGATTGTTATAGCGCTCACGCTCTGCCTGAATTGTTTCAGGCGTCCATTGAAAAAAACCTTCGCCGGTTTTCATCCCTAATTTGCCATGGCTAGCTGGCTCAGCTAAGCATTGGGCAATTTGCGGAGAATTATTAAGTGAGGGGTAAATACTAGCCCCCGCTGCTGCATGTATATCAAGGCCGGCATGGTCACGCTGTAAAACCGGCCCTGCCGCTAAGTAACGAAAGCCAAAGCCAAAGCGTACCGCCTTGTCAATATCTTCCAAGCTAGCAATACCTTCATCAACCATCCAAAAGGCCTCGCGCGATAGCGCATGTTGCAAACGGTTAGCTAAGAAACCGGGTAGATCTTTTTTTACAGTTACCGGCACCATACCGCATGCCGTCATGAGGCGTGCCAGACTTTCGCCGACAAGTGGTGACGTTTTTGGCCCATAAACCACTTCAACGCACGGCACTAAATGCGCTGGCATAAAGAAATGCAAGCCAATCATGCGGGCTTGCGTTTTTAAATTTGTACAGATCGCACTTATCGGAAAGCTCGAGCTATTACTCGCTAAGACTGTTTCTGCATTAGCACGTTTTTCTAATTCAATAAATAAAGACTGTTTTATATCTAGGCGTTCGGGTATGCATTCAACCACTAAATCTACTTCAGACCAGTCGATCTCATCTAATGATCCTGCTGTACTAAGCAAATGAATACGTTCTTCATAACCTAACTCAGTCATTTGATTAGCAAAGTAGGTCGGTAAAGCTACCCGCCGCTCGGTTGTTAGTTCGCAAACTTGTGTTGCACAACCCCCACGGGCATACACGGTAGCTACATCAGCGCCCATCGTACCCCCGCCGATAATCAATACTTTGGTTTCTGCTGGCGTAAATAACATCTTATTATTCCTTAATAATCGGTGCACAACGGGTCGCAACTGGCACCATAAAATCAAAATCACACCCCACATCCGCTTGTGTTACGGTAGTTTGGTAAAGCCGACGATAACCTGTCGCTGGAATTTCTAAGCGCGCTTCAGGGGCGCCTAACTCTACTAAACGTCGCGCAATTTCTGCCTCATCGACTAGCAGTGTGATGCTGCGCTTAGCAACGTCTAACTCAATCATGTCACCATTGCGAACAGCGGCAAGCGGGCCATTTTCTGAGGACTCTGGCGTGATATGTAAAACGATAGTGCCAAAAGCTGTACCACTCATGCGCGCATCAGAAATACGTACCATATCTTTCACACCCGCTTGGGCTAATTTTTTTGGAATGGGCAGGTATCCTGCCTCAGGCATGCCTGGAGCGCCTTTGGGTCCAGCATTTTGCAAAACCAAAATATCATCCGCCCGCACATCTAAATCATCACGATCAATGCGTAAGGTTAAATCTTCTAATGAAGAGAAAACTACCGCACGTCCCCGATGTTGTAATAAGGCCGGGGTTGCAGCAGAGTGTTTAATTACCGCCCCGCGTGGAGCTAAATTCCCTTTTAATACTGCTAAACCGCCGACAGGAAAAATGGGTTCGGTAGCAATTCGAATCACTTTTTTATCGCGCGTTGTACTTTTTTTATTGTTAGCAGACTCAATTTCTTCGCCAAGGGTACGGCCACTAATCGTCATACAATCTAAATAAAGGTGCGGTTTTAATTCTTGCAAGATCGCCATCAAGCCGCCATCTTCGTACAAATGTTCCATGTAATGACTACCACTCGGTTTTAAATCAACTAGTACTGGAACATGGCGACCTAAGCGGTCAATGGCTTCTAAGTCAATCTGTATACCTAGTCGTGCGGCAATTGCAGTGAAGTGAATCAAGGCATTGGTTGAGCCACCAATGGCATGCAACACCGTAAACGCGTTGGTGAATGACTGTGGCGTCAAAATTGCTGAACTAGAAAAAGTGCTTGGGTCAGATAATTGCGCCAATTCGACTGCGCGCCGACCAGTAAACTCGGCTAGACGAAAGCGTTCGGCCATCACTGCAGGTACTGCTGCTGTACCAGATAAGCTCATGCCTGCGGCTTCAACCATGCAAGCAATTGTGCTGGCCGTACCCATCACCATGCAGGTACCAGTTGTAGGCGCTAATTTTTCATTGATGGCATCAATTTCAGTTTGATCAATTTCATGCGCACGAAACTTAGCCCAGTAGCGCCGGCAATCGGTACAAGCGCCTAAACGATCACCCTGATAAGTAGTGGTTAGCATCGGTCCCGTCGGAATCGAAATGACCGGCACAGTCACACTAGCAGCAGCCATTAATTGCGCCGGAATTGTTTTATCACAACCACCAATTAATACCACGGCGTCAACAGGTTGGGCGCGGATCATTTCTTCTGTATCTAAGGCCATCAAATTCCGTAAATACATACTGGTCGGAAAGGCAAATGACTCATGAATCGAAATGGTTGGGAATACCATCGGCATCCCACCGGCTTGCATTACACCACGCTTAACTGCTTCGATCATCTGCGGCACATTGCCATGACAAGGATTAAAGTCGCTAAAGGTATTAGTGATGCCGATAATTGGCCGGTCCAGGGCACTATCGCTATAGCCCATCGCTTTAATAAAGGCCTTCCGTAAAAATAGCGAAAATCCTGCATCGCCATAGCGCGTCAGCCCCTTTAGCATGCCGCGAGGTGAGGTCTTGGATGGTTCAGAATTGCTCAATGGTTTATCCCAAAAGTTATTAAAGAATCAGGGTAGCAGGATTAGGAAAACACTTACAATGTGCCATTATTTCAAGAAAACATAAAGAGACATGATTCCCGCTAACACGGTACTCCAAGTTGGCCCCTTTTCAGGCCCTATGCAGGCTGAAATTGACCGCCGTCTTCCCAATGGTAGCTATGGCAAGCTACTCAATGCCCAAGATAACCCCCCAACGGGTGCTTACAGGGCGATACTTACCCGCTCGCCTACTATTATTCCCATTAGCCTTTTAGAGCAATTACCAAACTTAGAAATTATCGCTAATTGTGGCGTTGGCTACGACAATTTGGCATTGGAATACTTGCAGCAACGAAACATCGTTGCCACCAATACGCCTGGAGTTCTCAATGATGCGGTATGCGAATTGGCAGTCGGCCTGCTGCTGTCTTTAATGCGTCACATACCGGCTGCCGAACAGTATTTGCGCTCAGGCACCTGGGCTAAGGGATCCTATCCCTTAACTAGTAGTTTGGCTGGAAAACGCGTGGGCATCGTCGGCCTTGGTCGTATTGCCCTTGACCTGGTTGCGCGCCTCACGCCATTTAAGGTGCGTATTAGCTACACTGGGCCGAATAAAAAAAATGTGCCCTATACCTACTATAGCGATATTGTCAGCTTAGCTGCTAATTGCGATGTTTTAATCATGCTCTGCCCCGCCGGACCAAGCACCACAAAAATTGCAAATGCTGCAGTGTTTCATGCCTTAGGACCTACTGGTTATTTTATTAATATTGCTCGCGGCAGTGTGCTTGATGAAGCAGCCCTTTTACACGCACTAGAAAATAAACTGATTGCTGGAGCAGCCCTAGATGTATTTGAAAATGAACCCCATCCTAATCCTGAATTTTTTAAATTGAACAATGTTTTGCTCACGCCGCATATGGCTAGCGGTACAAATGAAACTCGCATTGCCATGACGAACCTAACCCTCGATAACCTAGACGCCTTTTTTCAACAGCAACCCCTTCTTACCCCAATCCCTTTTGATCTGGAGACCTCATGAAACCGATTGCCTCAACTTTGCCAACCATTCTTTCGCCGGTGTTAACCCCCTTTAATGAAGATGGTAGTCCGAATTCCAAGGTCTTACTAAAACAATGTCAATGGTTATCAAAAAATGGCGTAGGGCATGCTGTGTTTGGCACTAATTCCGAAGCAAACTCCATGTCGGCCACCCAAAAATTACGGGTGCTGGATGACTTATTAACCGGTGGCCTCGATCCAAATCACATGATGCCAGGCACCGGTGCTTGCTCAGTAGACGATACCGTCACCATGACTAAAGCTGCAGTCAAGGCTAAATGTGCAGGCGTATTAATGTTGCCGCCATTTTATTATAAAGATGTTTCGGATGATGGATTATTTGCGTACTTTGCTGAAGTGATTGAAAAAGTCGGCGATAGCGCTTTACAAATTTATATTTACAACATTCCACCTGTGAGCAAAATTGGTTTAAGCTTAGATTTGCTTGAACGCTTAGTCGAGGCTTTCCCAAAAACTGTAGTCGGCATTAAAGATAGCTCGGGTGACTGGGATTACACTGAGTCGGTGATTAAAGTATTAGCTCCTACTGGCTTTCGCGTCTATGCGGGCAGCGAAATATTTTTACTACGTACCATGCGGGCTGGCGGAGTGGGCTGTATTTCTGCTACAGCTAATATCAACCCAAAAGCCATTGCCGATTTAGGCGCCCACTGGGAAGATGCTTATGCAGATGAAAGTCAGGCAGCTTTAGACAAGGTGCGAGCAGTATTTATGCAGTACCCTCCGATGGCGGCTATGAAAGCAGCAGTTGCGCATTTCAGCAAAGATCCAGGTTGGTTACGCATGCGCCCACCCCTCGTCACTTTGCCAGCCGAGCAACAGAAAAAATTAATTGCTGAATTAGCAGCAATTAATTTCACCATGTCTGGTCTTTGATTTAAAACCCCTTATTTTTCCTATTAGGAGATATCTCATGAAACTATCTAAATTAATTGTCGTACTTGCTACATTGTGTTTTTCTAGCGTCCAAGCAGAAAATTTATCGATTGCCACCGGCGGTACTGGCGGCGTCTATTACCCAATGGGTGGCGGTCTTGCTGCAGTGCTTTCTAAATATATTCCTAATATGTCGGCGACTGCTGAGGTTACTGGCGGCTCGGTTGACAACCTGAATCTTATTGGAACAGGTAAACCCTATGTTGGATTTTCAATGGCCGACGCGGCTAAAGACGCACAAATGGGTGAAGGTAAGTTTGCTAATAAAAAAGTCGACTTACGCACGCTCTTAGTGCTCTATCCTAATTTAATGCACGTGGTTACAGTAGAGTCAACTGGTATCAAAACCATGAAAGATTTAAAAGGTAAGCGAGTAAGCACTGGAGCTCCAGGTAGTGCTACCGAAATTATGGCTTTTCGTGAGCTTGAGGCAGCTGGGCTCGATAAAGATAAAGATGTTAAACGTGAGCGCTTAAGCGTGGCTGAATCGGTGAATGCTATTAAAGACCGCAAAATTGATGCTTTCTTTTGGGTTGGCGGCCTACCAACTGCAGCAGTAACCGATTTAGCCAATAGCCCAGGCATGAAAATCGTCATGATCGACAATGTTGATGAGGTTACCCCTATGAATAAGAAGTTCGGTAACCTCTATTTCCCTGCCGTTATTCCTAAAACTATCTACACAGGCATGGCTAAAGATAATAAAGTGGCAGCGGTCGCTAATATATTAGTAGTCAATGCTAATATGTCCGATGCTGAAGCATACCAAATTGTGAAAACTATTTTTGACCATAAAATTGATTTAGTTCGTACTCATCAGGAATACATTAACGTTACTTTAGAAAATCAAAAAACTAAATCCACACCAGTGGCTTATCACCCTGGCGCCTTAAAATATTTTAAAGAAAAGAAATTAAACCTGAATTAATCACCTGCTTCATTAAATTAGGTTAATCATGGAACAAGTACCCATTGATAGCATTACTCAAGCCAAACTTGAGTCATTTATCAAGCAAGAAGAAGGTGACGCGAATGATTACCGAGGGTGGTTAGCAGCCTTCATTACTTTGGGGGCGGTTGGTATGTCGCTGTTCCATCTGTATGCTGCCTATGCCATCGTGCCCACCCAAGTATTACGTACGGTGCACGTTGGCATTGTTTTATTTTTAGTTTTCCTCAGTTTTCCATTTCTGAATCGCTTTAAGAATCGTTTGATGTGGTGGGATGTACTCTTGGCCATTGGCTCAATTGTGATTGCCTATTACATCTTGAGTAGTGGTGATGAATTTGCCGATCGCAATACAGCACCCAATCCGACAGATGTTATGTTTGGCATTGCATTGATATTGATGATCCTAGAGGCAGTGCGTCGGACCAACGGCCTGGTCTTGGTCAGCGTCACCGTTTGCTTTTTACTCTACGCCCTCTTTGGCAATCATTTACCCACGCCCTGGACCCATAAAGGCTATGACTTAGATCGTCTAGTGGGCTATATGTACATGACACTGGAAGGTATCTACGGCACGGCGGTTGATGTTTCAGCAACCCTAATTATTCTCTTCACTATTTTTGGGGCTTTTTTACAATTCACTGGCGCAGGTAAGTTTTTTATTGATTTTTCGTTTGCGGCAATGGGTGGTAAATCGTCGGGTGTGGGACGAACAATTGTCTTATCTTCATTTTTACTTGGCGGCCCATCGGGTTCAGGGGTAGCTACCACGGTTACCGTAGGCTCGGTGGCAGCGCCAATGCTTGAAAAAGTCGGCTATGAACGTAATGCGGCTGGCGGCCTTTTGGCAGCAGGTGGTTTAGGGGCGATTATTTCACCCCCCGTATTAGGAGCAGCAGCATTTTTAATTGCCGACTTCTTAAAAATTTCTTATCTTGATGTGTTGCTAATGGCTAGTATTCCGACCATCTTGTTTTATCTTGGTCTTTTTGTCATGGTTGAAATTGATGTGCGCAAATATGGCATGAAAGAAATCCATTTCGAAACTGTTGAAAGCGCTTGGTCCTTAACTAAAAAATATTGGTTTCACTTCTTTTCTTTGATTTCAATTGTGGTCTTCATGATGTATGGTTTTTCACCCATCATGTCGGTATTCTGGGCCACGGTGGTGTCGGCTGCTTCAAGTATGCTTAGGCGTGATACTGCCATCATTCCCTATGAGTGGTTTACCGGAAAACTGCCTTTGTGGTCGGGGCTATATCACTCAAATTTAACTAAAGCTTTAGCTGCTGGCTCGACTAGCGTTTTAGCTATTGCAGTGACTTGTGCTGGCGCAGGCCTCATTGTTGGCACAGTTACGCTTACTGGCTTGGGCCTTAAATTTAGCACTATTGTGATTCAATACGCTGGTGGCTCTTTATTACTAACGACTATTTTTACGGCACTAGTGGTTTGGGTGGTTGGCTTAGCTGTGCCCGTCACGGCTTCTTACATCATTTGCGCGGTAATTGCTGCTCCAGCGCTAATCAATTTAGGGGTTCCCGCTTTTGCTGCCCACATGTTTATCTTCTATTACGCCGTACTTTCAGAGGTATCTCCACCTACTGCACTCTCGCCTTTTGCTGCAGCCGCTATTTGCAAAGGTAATCCTTATAAAACGACGATGCAAACCTGGAAATATGTCGCGCCCGCTATTTTGGTGCCATTTATGTTTACTCTAGACAAGTCGGGCACTGCTTTGCTACTAATGGGCTCAATGGAAGCTTTAAGTAAGGCTAATTGGGCTGATATTGCCTGGGTTTCATTTACCGCGGCAATTGGCGTGATCTGTTTAGCGGGGGGCTTACAGGGGTGGTTTATTGAAAAGACCCAATGGCTCGAGCGCACCATTATGGTGGTGGCGGGAGTCGCTTTAGCTTATCCCTCTACTGAAGCTGATTTAATTGGCTTTGTTGGCTTTGCTTTGGTTCTCGTTACGCAAGTACTGCGACACTTCCGCATGAAGCGTTACAAAATATCTTAAGTGATGGTGGTCCAGGCTAATTTTCCTGCCAGCTTTTTAATTTCAGTTTCATTAAATTCAAATCCTAAACCAGGGGTTTGATGCAAAATTAAATCGCCGTTCTTAAAGCTTAATTGCCGATTGATTAAGCGCCGAAAATTGAGTACCTGATCGTCTGAAAAAAACTCTACAAAGCGCGCATTTGGGGTAGCTGCTACTAAGGGTGCATGCAGGTCATGAAACCAGTGCGGGCAAACTGTAATACCTTTGGCATCAGCATAATTGGCAATGCGCCGCCATTCAGAAATACCCCCGCAAACCGCAGCATCACTTTGTAAAATGCCAGCCCCGCCTGCGTCAATCAACTCACGAAAGCGCCAGCGACCTGCTTCAATTTCACCAGTAGCCACAGTAATCATGGTGCTTCGAGCTAGGGCAGCATGCAAATCGATTGCATCAGGTGAAAAGGGTTCTTCAATCCAATAGGGGTCATAAGCCTCAAACCGACGCACATAATCTAAAGCAGTGGGTAAGTCGCGCCAAGCATTATTGGCATCTAACATCAGCAAAATATCGGGGCCAATCGCCTGACGAGCAGCCTTTACTCGCGCCTCTTCCTCGCGTGGCGAGAGACGACCTACTTTCATTTTGACTGCTTTAAAACCTAACTTAAGGTATGACTCCATTTCTTTACCTAATTTGGCGGGAGTCTTGCCAGGCAAGTAGTAACCTCCGCTAGCATAGGCTGGTACCCGATCATTTACCACCGCACCCAAGTACAAATGCAAAGGTAGACCAGCAGAGCGCGCATTCAAATCCCAAAGGGCATTATCTAAAATAGAAATGCCGCGCATCACCGAACCTGTGCGCCCTTGCAAAACAGATTCGTTATACATTTCTAGCCACAGACCTTCGCTACGATGACTTTCTTGACCTAGTAGTTTAGGGGCCAACAACTGCTCTACAGCAAGCTTAGCAATATCGCCGGCCGCGCTACCAACGTAACAAAAGCCAATACCCTCTAAACCATCTTTACTACGTATCTTTACCAAACAATAATGACGCGCTGAAACTGTGCGCGTTGAAAATGAAGTAACCTGATCTAAGGGAACAGTAACAGCAGCAACTTGAACCGACTCAATAATGGGCATAGCGTTCTCTTAAAAAAAATCAATTGTAGCCATTATTTAATCAACTATTTGGCTTATGAATTGGACATGTCCTTGATGCATTTTATTACCTGACTATTTCGCACTGCGCCAGTTAACTTCTTTTCGTTGGCACTCGCCTCGCAAACTGCCTTAATGTCTTTCTCGCATTTCTTTAAAAAGCTCGACTTAGCCGCGCCGGTTAATTTTTTATCAGCAGCACTTTCTGCGCAAGTTTTAGCAAAAACTGGCGAGATAAAACTGCTAGCGGCAATCAGGGCTATTACTCCGAAGTAACTGCGCATTTCAATTCCTCTTTGCAATGATCATACTAAGTAGAACTATGTAGGTAATTATGCTTACTATAGCTATACAAAATGTTGCAGTACAGCATTAATAAGCCACAAAGGTCTAACAATATTAGATAATCTGCTTGTGATTGCACATCTTCATTTCCTGCGCGTTTTCAGTCTCAAGGCCTTACTGCTTGTTTTATTAGGATTTTTTTGTTCTGTACAGGCACAAAGTCAATCAGCCAATGCGCCCCCAAGCTCTCCCGCCGGAAATAACCCTAGCCAACAAAAGGCTACCACGGTCCAACAAAAGGCAGTGTCTACTGTTGTCGTAAAGGCAAGAAAAACAAGTAGCGCCACTAGCAACTCGAATAACAAAGTTAGTAATAAAGGAGTTACTAACTCACAAAATGGGGGAATACAGGATCGCTCTAAGCCTGGCATTCAAATCCGTCGCCCGACGAGCGCCTTGGTTGATTCAAACGCTGAAGATGATGTCTTAATTAGCGGGGCGGGTAATTTAGATTACCGCGTACAACGGGGTTGTGCCCGCCGAAATTTTTTAGATAGCCAATTACCAGAACAAATAGGCATTGAAAATAAACAATTTATCGCTTTTTTTGAAACCCAAGCCAAGGCCTTTTTTTCACGAGTCCGCGGCAATTGCATTCCATATGCTCTAGCCCTTGGTAAGCGTAATCGCTTGGAATCCTTAAGTCTTTTAACCGGTAATGTGCGAGATGCGCAGGCCGAAATTTGGACTTTTACTCCCGCAGCGTTTGATGGTTTTTTATTACAACAAGAGCGTTTAATTAATGAGCTCGGGGGCTTAAGCGAAATTGAGATTCCCTTAAGTGCAGTGCTCTATGATCCAAATCAAGTAGAAAATAAATTACCAATCGAATTGGTCTGGGAATTAAATGCTGTTGTTAAGCAAATATATACTGAAGAAAGTGGCGCGGCAGCGCAAACCAATAATATTGTACGAGTCATCGTTGATTACGGTGATCGTGAACAGTGGGCGCAAATCTGGGCAGTTGAAATCATTACACCAAAAACAAAAGAGGTTTTAGCTAGCGCTTTTTGGTTAGACCGCACTGAACTACCTGGTGGCTTTTATACACCCAATGGTGAATCGCTTGAACGCGCACTATGGACCACACCACTCAGTTATCGGCGGATCTCGCGTGGGGTCGGTATGGTGCCGACAAGCCGTAAAAAAACTGCTGCCGTCACCAGCAAAACCAATACGGTGCAAGCACCACCTGCTAGCACACGCTATCGGGCTCATATGGGTATTGATTACTCTGCCCCGACTGGTACCCCAGTTTTTAGTGTCGCCACAGGAAAGGTCGTGGCCCGGGGCTACAACGGGGCATTCGGCAATCTACTCATCCTAGAGCACCCTGGGGGGTATCGTACTTACTATGCGCATTTAAGTAACTTCAATGCAGAATTAGATGTAGGAAATGAGGTTCGTCGTGGTTTTGAGATTGGCTATGTGGGTAATACAGGACGCTCAACGGGACCACATTTACACTTTGAACTACGCAAAGATGGTGTTTACCTCAATCCCTACAACCCTAATTTACAACTCGATTTATGGACAATGATTAATAGCGATAGTGGTCAATTTACCAAGCTCATATTACTTTTTAGTAGTTGATCCTTATTCATTGATCTTTATTCATCATGCCCGCAACTAATTCACCCAATTTTTTTAAGCAATCTCTGCTACTTGAAAACCTTGCTTGTACGCGAGGTGGCGTAGCGCTTTTTGCAAATTTAACTCGGTCGATAGCGCCCGGTCAGCTTCTGCATATTGCGGGAAAAAATGGATCTGGAAAATCTAGTCTACTGCGTATTTTATGTGGTCTGCTTAGCCCAAGTAGCGGCCAAGTGAAATGGTCGGGGCAGTCGATTCGTGCTGATGCTGAACAATTTAATGCACAACTGATATACCTTGGTCATATACCAGCATTAAAAGGTGATCTTACTGCCGCTGAAAATATTTATAGCGCTGCGCTATGTCGCCAAGAGACACCGTCAATGCATGCGGTCGAGACCGCCCTAGCTACCGCCGGTTTACCGAGCATTGCCCACAAAATGGTGCGGACTCTCTCGCAAGGTCAAAAACAACGTATTGCATTAGCGCAATTACATTTAAAGCCCAGTAAACAATTTTGGTTATTAGATGAGCCATTTAATGCACTTGATGCTGATGCTAATTACGCACTACAAAATTGCCTTCAGTCGCACCTAGCGCTTGGTGGAATTATCGCTTTAAGTAGCCATCAAGAAATTCTCTTAAATACCAATAATGCCTTAGTTCGGGTTGAATTATGACCGGCGCCTTGCATCTCTTGACGGCAATGGGCGCCTTAATTCAGCGCGACTTAAGCTTAGTTTTGCGACGTAAAAATGATAGTCTTGCTACACTTTTTTTCTTTGCTGTTGTTGCAAGCTTATTCCCATTAGGGGTTGGACCCGAACCCAAATTACTCCAGTTAATTGCCCCCGGCATGTTGTGGATTGCGGCCTTGCTAGCCGCCATGCTTTCTTTAAATCGCTTATTTGCCGATGATTTTCAAGATGGTACTCTTGATCTTTTGCTCTTAAGTACTATTCCACTACCTTTAGCTGTACTGGCAAAAATGATTGCACATTGGCTTAGTTCGGGTTTATTGCTGAGTTTTGCGGCGGTGGTGTTGGCTTTGCAATTTAATCTTACTGGCGAAAGCGTGTTGATCCTTTTTCTTTCGCTAATCCTGGGCACTCCTTTATTTAGCTTAATTGGTGGGATAGGTGCAGCATTGACGCTAGGTACTCGTGGTGGTGGAGTACTACTCTCACTCTTAATTCTGCCACTCTTAATACCCGTATTAATCTTTGGCGCTGGTGCGGTTGAAGCCCATCAAGCTGGCCAATCAGTTGCAGGTCATTTTTATTTATTAGGAGCCCTTTTTGTGCTCAGCCTATTTTTCGCCCCCTTAGCTACCGCTGTTAGCTTGCGCATAGCAGTTGAATAGTGGATCGAATAATCGTTCTAAAATCACCTATCACCATTAAATTTATTTAAATCCTTTAGAAAGCGCTATCTTTTGCCCCTTAGTAATATCAACTGGTTCAAATACGCCGCACCCCAAACCTTTTATGACTTGGCTGGTAAGTTGATTCCGTGGTTTGCAGTGGGCGCTTTGCTGCTAGGCATTGCGGGCCTATCTGTGGGCCTGCTCATTGCCCCGTCCGATGCCCAACAGGGTGATGCTTATCGAATTATTTTTGTGCATGTACCCGCAGCATGGATGTCGATGTTGCTTTATCTTTTAGTAGCTTTCTGGGCAGCGATCGGTTTGATTTTTAATGCTCGCCTAGCGAGCATGCTTGCTCTAGCGCTTGCGCCAACAGGTGCATTAATGACTTTTATCGCCTTATTTACCGGTGCCCTTTGGGGAAAACCAACTTGGGGTGCTTGGTGGGTCTGGGATGCTCGCTTAACTTCTGAGTTGATCTTATTATTTTTATACATTGGTTTTTTATCTTTGCATGCCGCAATTGATGATCCCCGTCGAGCTGATCGAAGTGCGGCAGTTTTAGCTCTAGTTGGTGTAATTAATGTGCCAATTATTTACTTTTCAGTAAAGTGGTGGAATACCTTGCATCAAGGTGCCACAATCAGCATGACTAAAGCACCCACTATGGCGAGTCAAATGCTGCTTGGTATGTTACTCATGGCCGGATCATTTTGGCTTTATGCCATTGCTACCAGCCTATACCGCTGTCGCACACTGGTGTTAGAGCGAGAAGAACACGCCGCTTGGATAATGAAAGAGGCTCAATAATGTATTGGTCTAACCTGACCGATTTTCTTGTTATGGGTGGCTATGGCGCCTTTGTCTGGTGGTCATTTGGTCTTACCTTTATACTCTTTATCGGCGAATGGATTAGCCTAATTCGCAGCCGAAAAGCAACTTGTAAGAAATTAGGCAAAATAAGGGGCTATGAAACCCCGCACTAAACGTTTGTTGGCAATTGTTATAGGCCTCATTTGCCTTGCCATTGCCGCCTTTCTGGTTTTCCAAACCTTCCAAAGTAATTTGGTCTTCTTTTTTAGCCCAAGCCAAATTGTCGCCAAAGAGGCGCCCATCGATAAAGCCTTTCGTATTGGTGGCTTGGTTAAGGCTGGTAGTTTGCAACGTGACCCTGCCGGTCTCAAGGTTAATTTTATTGTCACCGACTTAGTTAATGAAACGCCAGTATCTTATGTGGGGATGTTGCCCGACCTTTTTAAGGAAGGTAAGGGAGTAGTAGCACAAGGGCGCCTGAATACTCTGGGCGTATTTGTTGCCGATCAAGTACTTGCGAAGCACGATGAAAACTATATGCCCCCTGAAGCAGAAGAGGCTTTGAAAAAAGCCCAAAGCCATCAAACTCAAGCTGCGCCAACCTTGAGCGCCCCCTCTGGAGGTAAGCGTTAATGTTTCCTGAATTAGGTCAGCTGGCGCTCATTTTGGCTTTATTAACTGCTTTGGTATTGGGTATTTTTCCGCTGATCGGCGCGCAAACCAATCGCCCACTTTTTACTTTGGTCGCTAGACCCGCTGCCATCGCTTTATTTATTTGGGTAGCATTGGCTTTCATTTGCCTGATGATTGCTTTCATTCAAAATGATTTTTCTGTTTTGTATGTTGCTCAAAATTCAAATTCACTACTGCCGACAATTTATCGTATTGGCGCGGTATGGGGAGGGCATGAGGGCTCAATTTTATTGTGGGCTTTAATGCTAGCTGGCTGGACTTTAGCAGTCGCGGTTTTTTCAAAGCATCTGCCACAAAAAATGGTGGCACGCATTTTGGCTATTTTAGGCTTACTCAGTGTTGGGGTATTGCTATTTACTTTATTGACTTCCAACCCCTTCATGCGTCTTTTACCAGCGGCTGTAGAAGGAAAGGACCTTAATCCACTGTTGCAAGATCCAGGCATGATTGCACATCCTCCTTTTTTATATATGGGATATGTGGGGTCCTCAGTAGCCTTTGCCTTTGCAATCGCTGCACTTTTATCGGGGCGCCTTGATGCCGCATGGGCACGCTGGTCACGACCATGGGTTACATCAGCATGGTGTTTCTTGACGATTGGCATTGCCTTAGGTAGTGCTTGGGCCTATTACGAATTAGGTTGGGGTGGCTGGTGGTTTTGGGACCCAGTAGAAAATGCTTCCTTTATGCCGTGGTTAGTTGGTACGGCACTCATTCACTCTTTAGCGGTGACTGAAAAAAGGGGTGGCTTCAAAATGTGGACTGCGCTCTTAGCCATCATTGCCTTCTCCTTGTCCTTATTGGGTACTTTTTTAGTTCGCTCAGGGGTCCTCACTTCAGTGCATGCTTTTGCCACTGACCCTAAACGTGGTATTTTTATTCTTGGTTTTCTGGCGGTGGTCATTGGTGGTTCTTTACTCCTCTTCGCTTGGCGTGCCCCCAAAGCAAATATTGGCGGTTCCTTTGCCACGGTTTCGCGTGAAAGTATGTTGTTAGCAAATAATGTTTTATTTTTAGTGGCAGCGGGCGCAGTATTGCTCGGCACCTTATACCCAATGATTCTGGATGCACTTAACTTAGGCAAAATTTCGGTGGGAGTGCCCTATTTTGAAGCCGTGTTCTTGCCCTTGATGACCCCTGCGCTCTTTCTCATCGGCATTGGGCCCATGACACGTTGGCGCCAATCTGCCCCAATTGATATTGCCCAAAAACTGAAATGGGCGGCGGCAGTAAGTGCACTCACTGCAGTCATTGCACCTTTCATTTTGCGTGGCTGGACGCCACTGATTGGTTTTGGATTATTTTTAGCAGCTTGGATTATTACTACTAGCGCCACGCAACTTATTGAGCGCGCTCGCAGTAATGCTGAACGGAGTTGGTGGCAAAACTTATTAACTCAACCAGCCAGTTTTTATGGCATGGTCTTGGCCCATCTCGGGGTAGCTATTTTTATCATTGGCGTTACTGGGGTACGGGGTTTTGAAAGTGAGCAAGATTTACGTATGACAGTTGGTAGTACTGCTCAACTTGGCGGCTACGACTTCGAACTTCGCGCCATTAATTCAGTACAAGGTCCTAATTACCAAGCGATGCAAGGTCAGTTTGCGGTCAAACAAGGTGGTCAGGTCATCACCATCATGGAACCAGAAAAACGCCTTTATGACTCCAGTCAAATGCCAATGACAGAAGCAGCTATTAGTGTTGGCTTGAGTCGTGATCTGTATATTTCACTTGGGGAACAACTCAATGCTAACGATTGGAGTGTACGCATTCACATTAAGCCCTTTGTTGATTGGATCTGGGGTGGATGTTTTGTCATGGCATTAGGGGGTTTACTGGCCATTACCGACCGACGTTATCGTAAACGAAAATAAACAGCAAAAGATGAAACGCTTCCTTATACCGCTGGCTATTTTTGTCCTACTTTTAGGATTTTTAGGATTGGGTTTACAACTGAACCCGCGCGAAGTTCCCTCACCGCTGATTGATAAGCCTGCGCCTAATTTCACCTTAGGTGTATTAGGAAATCAAGCTAGTAGTTTTACGCCAACACAAATGCGTGGTCAGGTTTGGTTACTCAATGTCTGGGCCTCCTGGTGTGTTGCCTGTCGCGAAGAGCACGACTTATTGATGGCATTGAGCGAGCAAAAATTAGTGCCGATGATTGGGCTTGATTACAAAGATAAAGTAGCCGATGCCGAAATATGGCTAAAAGAACGTGGTAATCCGTATGTGCTTTCTATTTCAGATAGCAAGGGACAAGTAGGTATCGATTACGGCGTGTATGGCGTACCTGAAACCTTTGTGATTGATCGTGATGGCGTGATTCGCTATAAGCAGATTGGCCCTCTTACACCGCAAATTCTCCAAGAGAAAATTTTGCCCCTGATTCAGAAATTAAATGCGTAGGATTATTTACATCGCTCTGATGATTTATGCGTGGCAAATGAATTGTTTTGCGCAAACTGCAAATACCCCATCCTTAAATGCCAAAACCTTAAGCGCTCAACCCCTCAGCGACAATCCAGCCTTAGAAACACAAGTGAATACGATTTCAAATGAATTACGTTGCTTGGTTTGCCAAAACCAAACAATTGCCGATTCAAATGCCGACTTAGCAATTGACCTAAAAAATCAAATTCGTCTCCTATTAACTCAGGGGCGAACGCAAGCCGAAATTCTTGACTATATGGTGCAACGCTATGGTGATTTTGTGCTGTATAAGCCGCCATTAAAAGCGAGTACTTGGTTTTTATGGCTAGGCCCTTTTATCATTTTATTACTCGCTTTTTTCTTGCTATGGTGGCAAATTCAAGCACGCAAAAAATTAATTAGTGCGCAGCAATTTTCTGCTGTAGACCTTGCGCGCGCTCAAGCATTATTAAATAATAGCGCGCCAAATAATCTAGTG
Organism: Polynucleobacter meluiroseus; assembly: GCA_945878885.1. GTDB lineage: Bacteria > Pseudomonadota > Gammaproteobacteria > Burkholderiales > Burkholderiaceae > Polynucleobacter > Polynucleobacter meluiroseus_C. The sequence continues at coordinate 21,298 of CAMCUP010000022.1, forward strand.
CGGCCTAAGGATCAGCCATGACTTGGTTATATTTTGCTATTGCCTTGGCAATGGTAGCGCTTGCTACGCTAATGCTAGTCTTACCCTTTAGAAAACAGGCTAGCTTCAATGCTGGTGACCAAGCTGATAATCTTGCTATTTTGCGTGAACAGTTACAACAACTTACCCTTGATTTTGCAAATGGTCGGATTGATCAAGATCAGCTTGCTCTAGCCCAAGGTGATATTACCAAGCGTGTACTCCAAGAAGAGCAAGCTATTGCAGCAGACCTGCCAAGCCCCGCAAGCAATAAAACCAAGCCCTACCTGCCAGTTTTAATCATTGGCATTGCTTTGCCTATTCTCGCTTTAAGCCTTTATTTACTAGTGGGCAGCCCTTTTGCAATTAATGCTCCGCAGCGTACCACCCAAAACATTCCCAGCCAACAAGATGTTGAGGGAATGGTTGAGCGTCTTGCAGAAAAATTAAAGGCCGACCCCAATAATGCGCAGGGCTGGCAAATGCTAGCCCGCTCTTATTTGGCATTGCAGCGCCTGCCAGAAGCTGTACAAGCTTATAGTAAGGCGTTGGCACTAGCTCCCAATGATGCGCAGCTCTTAATTGATTACGCTGATTTACTGGCCTTTCAAAATCGCAGCACCAAGGGCGAGCCGATGCAATTAATTCAAAAAGCGTTGGTCCTAGATCCAAAAAACCTGAAAGTACTTGCTTTAGCGGGTACTGCCTATTTTGAGTTGGGTGATTTTGCTAAGGCAGAAAAATACTGGCAACAAGCTTATGCATTAGCGCCAGCAGAGAGTGACTTTGCTAAAGGCATGGCAGAAAATATTACGGCGGCAAAAAATGCCGCCGCTAAAAAATAAAACCTCGCTACAGCTAGCCTAAAACTAAAACTGGCAAACTAGCATGCACAATCACTTCTTGCGCTTCGCTACCTAACAACATCCCCTTAATGCCAGAACGTTTGTGAGAAGCCATCACAATTACATCCGCTTTTGATTTTTTAGCGGCTTCCAAAATACCTTCAGCTAAATTCGGGTGATATAAGTGGAGCGTACTTACTTTGAGTCCCATGCCCAATATAGGCAGGGCTTTTTTGAAAAGCGCTTTTGCATAAGAGTCGCAAGCTTTTTTATGCTCTTTCTGTGTAAAACCATACCCTAGGGTACTATCCCCATAAACCATTGGCGGAGTTGGGTCTGACACATAGGCCAAGACCACCTGGGAGCCATCTGCCTTAGCTAAAGCGGTAACCTTTTTTAAAGCCTTTTTTGTTAGTTCTGAACCGTCAATCGGAACCAATAATTGCTTAAACATAAACACTCCTCGTTGAGTAACAATCTATATCCATGATAATGCTCTTATTGATCTATAAACAATTAAAAAAGGTGAACTAAATTGCTCAAGTATCTAATTACTTATTTCTCTGTTTTGATCACCCTTTTGGCTCTCGACCTCACTTGGCTGCTGGCGATTGCCAAAAACCTCTATCAGTCACAAATGGGTTCCTTAATGTCGCCAGAGCCTAAATTGGGTGCCGGTCTAGCCTTTTACCTTCTTTATGCATTAGGAGTCTGTATTTTTGTCGTTGGGCCAGCCCTATCGAAAGAATCATGGCTTTATGCCTTGGGTATGGGCGCGCTGTTTGGCTTCTTTTGCTATATGACCTATGATTTAACCAATTTAGCCGTGGTGCGCGATTTTCCTACACAATTGGCTTTTATTGATATTGCTTGGGGCTGCTGCGTAACCGCGATTACCTCTGCATTTGCTTATTGGGTTGTCAATAAATTGACTTAATCTAGTAAATGAACTACCGCCCGCAATTATTACAATCATTTGCCGGCCGCTAGCGCTTTCTACTCCAGCCTTGACGTTTTTCATACATCACAAACAATACACCCCAAATGACAATTGCACCATAAGCCCAGATCCAAGCATCGGCCGAGCTACGCGAACCGGTTAAATCTAAAACAAAACCAAAAATAGCAGGTCCTAATAAACCGCCGCCAAAGCCCATTAAGGAATGTAAACCCATCGCTGCACCTTTAATATTTGCTGGTGCACTCATCACTAAGCCCGCGGTGAGCGTTGCCGAATCAGCCATAATCAAAATCGCATGGGCAATAGCCAAGCTAACAATTAACCACCAAGCTTGTCCCGATGCAGTGGCTAAGGCAATTCCTGCAACTGCACTGCCTAGCATCACAAAAGAAATCCAATTTTTTCGACCGACGCGTAAAGCAATTTCATTACCAATGATCGAAGCTGGTACACCGAAGAAATTAATAATGCCTGCTAAGGTTGTAATCGCCAAGAAAAAATTACTACCAGAAGCGAGTGCACAAAACCCGAAAAAAGCCACTAGCCAGCTACGTGAGGCAAATAGCTCTAGCGAATGCGTTATATAACCAAAAATATATCCGGCCGCATCACGATTATGCAAAACCAAGCGCCACGTTTTTACTGGAAATAAATCACGCCAATGCAAATTTAAACCGCTCAGCCCTGCTGCAGGCTTTAAGGGTGGAATAAAAAATAAAACGATTAGCATCGCCGCCAGCGGTCCTAAAGCAATCCAACGATACACCGCCTGCCAATCTTGGGCCTCTAAAATCCAGCCCGAAAGCATATATGACAAGCCTGTACCGATCCCAAAGAAGGCAGTATAAAAAGAGATATGCCGGCTTAACTCAACCTGTTGCAAGCGATCCGAAAGAATTTTTAAACCTGGCATATACGTACCTGCCAGCCCAGCGCCACAGATCACCATAAAAACTACCGCTGACCAAAATCCGGTAGCTAAATACCCCATTCCCAATAGACCAAAAAACCCGAGCAAGCCGCCAATAAAATAAATTTTGCGCGCATCAATGCGATCCGTTAATGCAGTGGCAAAGGGTACTGCACACATATAGCCCAAGAAAATTGCACTGGCGATTAAACCTGATTGCAAATTGCTGAGTTGCCATAAGGCTTGCAATGGCAATAATGTAGTTGCATAACAGGCAAAACCCAGCAAAGCGCAGGACTGCGCCAGCAACATAATCGGGGTGTAATTATTGCTCTTGACCAACTTGTTCTTGAAAACCATGCGCCCTGAAGGTTAACACTAAGGTATCGCGATAGCCTCCAGGATGAAGCGGCTGAATTGGCGTTGATTCATGGATCATCCGTTCGTCATCCAATAACAACAGCGACCAAGAGTCGGTTAAGGTAAAGCGTTGACCAGCAGAACCTTGGGCTTCGAAAATGCGCGTCTCGCCACCTTTAATATCATGGCGATCGACTAAAAATACAGCTACATAATCAACCCCATCGCGGTGCGCGCCCTCTGGGGTTGGCCGCCCAATACCATCAGCAGTATCAATCCGAAATTGATGGGCCTCTACAAACCAAGTGGACACGGGTTTTGCTTGGCTTAATATTTTTGCGGTAGCGCATAAGAGTTTTTGCCATACAGGATCGCGCGATAAACCACTAAGGATCGGCTCAAACCAACGGTGAATTCCACCATGTAAAGCGTTGTAGTTAAGCGATTGCCAGTGTGCTCGATGGGGCATAAGCTCTAATGCACCTTGATGAATTCGATAACTATCATGCCTTCTAAAGCGATAGCGACCACCATCCTTTAAATACGGATCGCGCGGCAAATCATGCCAATATTGTTTGAGATGCACTAAGTCAGATAAGGCAATATGGCTGTAATCAGCCACAGCCTGCGGCGCAGCAACTGCAAAACTTTGGCTCTGTAAAGTCTTGACTAATTGCTCGGCTGGTGAAAAGGGGGGCTGTAGAATCACCCCCCTATTTTAGGGCATCTCTTCGTCTTTAATCGAGTTGGGCTCCAGATGTTTTAACAATACGTGCCCACTTCGCGATTTCATCTTTTAAAAAGCCGGCTAATTTATTGGTATTAACGGGTGTTAAGTCAAGTCCTTGTAGTGTTAAACGTTCACGCACATCAGGACGAGCCATCACTTTAGTCATTGCTACTTGAATCGTTTTGGCAATTTCTGGATTTACGCCGGCTGGAGCAAAGAGGCCAACCCACACTTCGCCAACACAATCTGGATAGGTTTCAGCAATCGTCGGCACATCTGGAGCAGCTGGCGAACGTTTGGCTGAACTAATAGCAATGGATTGTAATTTACCCGCCTTCATATAAGCTAAAGCCGAAGGCAGGCTAGCAAAAGCTAAGGGAACCTGCCCACCTAATACATCATTAATCGCTGGGGCCACGCCTTTATAAGGAATGTGCTGTAGATCAATACCCGCACTTGTTGCCAACATCGCTCCCAATAAATGACTAATGGTGCCATTGCCCGCTGAAGCATAAGCTAATTCACCTGGTTTCTTTTTCGCTGCAGCTACTACATCCGCTAAAGTTTTGAGCGGTGAACCCGGTGGCGAAACTAGTACATAAGGGGTCGCCCCAATGTAATATAAAAAAGTAAAGTCGCCAACCGGATCAAACCCTGGATTTTTATAGAGCGCAGGATTAATCGCTTGAGCACTATTGATTGTGAGGAGCAAGGTGTAACCATCTTTAGGGCTTTTAGTAACCGCTTGAGTGCCAATATTACCCCCAGCTCCCGGCCGATTTTCAACCACTACTGAACCATTCAAGGCCTCGCCTAGAGCTGGTGCAATTAAGCGGGCAACAATATCGTTTGTGCCAGCGGCTGCCTGTGGGACGACCAACATTACTGGCTTAGTTGGATAAGTCTGGGCTTGTGCTATGCCGAGCATCAATCCCAAAGCCAAGCTAAAAAATCCTTGCCTTAGTTGTCTCTGAGTCATACATTCTCCTGTTCAGTTAAGATCCTACTATAAATACATAAATTAAACTCAACCAATAAAAGATCAAACCCCAATGACGAATTCCCTTACCCCATCCCACCAACGTGTTGCTCTTGTAACGGGCGCTGGCACTGGTATTGGCAGAGCAGCAGCCAAGGCACTACTCAATGGCGGCTTTCAGATTGTGCTTACCGGTAGACATATCGATAAATTAAAGACAGCCATTACAACTATTGGTGGCACCGAGGCAAACTGCTTAGCAGTAGCCTGCGATGTGGGTAAACCAGATGAAGTTAAAAAATTATTTGCCGCCTTAGCAGCTAAATTTGGGCGCATCGATCTCTTATTTAACAATGCTGGCTTAGGTACGCCCGCAATGCCAATGGAAGACATTAGCTACGAACAGTGGATGTCGGTAGTTAATACCAATTTAAGTGGCGCCTTTTTATGCTCGCAAGAGGCGATTCGCATGATGAAAGCGCAATCACCTCAAGGGGGACGCATCATTAATAATGGCTCCATCTCTGCGCATGCCCCACGCCCTTTTTCGGCACCCTATACGGCCACTAAACACGCAATGACTGGTCTAACAAAAGCTATTTCACTTGATGGTCGCAATCATCGGATTGTCTGTGGACAAATTGATATTGGTAATGCCGCCACTGAAATGACTGAGCGCATGGCTAAGGGCATTATTCAAGCTGATGGCTCGAGCAAAATTGAACCCCGCATGAATGTGGATCATGTCGGCCAAGCCGTTTTACAGATGGCGCAATTGCCGCTTGAAAGTAATGTGCTCTTTATGACCATCATGGCCAACAATATGCCTTTCGTTGGTCGCGGCTAAATCCTAGACTGTAGCCGATTGACTTTCTACTTTTCGAATCGGCATTTTTCTGCCGATCATCACTACAGCGACTACTGCGGTAGCGAAGAGAATATTCACCAAGGTAATAGGCTCAGGTAAAAATAGGCTCGCCGCTAAAAAAGTCATGAAGGGTTGTAAGAGTTGTACTTGACCAACCCGCGCAATGCCCCCTAAAGCAAGGCCGTTGTACCAAAAGAAGTTGGCGATAAACGCCGAGACTAGACCCAGAAAAAGTAAGGCCACCCAAGTGCTAACAGAAATGGTCGGCGCAATCTGCAAAAAATTCGGCTCTTGAAAAGCAAAATAGAGGGCCATAGGAAGATTAATCACTAGGCCCATTACAAGTATCCAAGAGATGACCACTGGGCCGCCCATTTTTTGCGATAACTTTGCTGCTTCAGCATAACCATATGAAGCTGAAACTGCCGCAATAATTAACGCCCAATCGGCAAACTCTAAGCCGCCATGACTTTGCCAAAGTGAATACAGAATTACTATGAGGCTACCAATAGCGGCAGTAATCCAAAACCCAAGCGAGGGTCGCTCGCCAAACCGTAAGGCACCAAATAAAGCCGTTAATAAGGGGGTAATGCCCAACACTACGCCGCCACGCGAGGATGGTAAGTAAGTCATGGCCACACTAATCCCCAAAGGAAAACCAAAGACAATAAAAACAGTGGTAACTAGTAAAGCCAGGGTATCTTTACGATTGGGCCAAGCAGGACGTAAATAAAGTAAGTAAGCTAAAGCACCAAAGCCCCCCAAAGTAGCGCGATAAAAAGCCGCTGGGAAGGTGCCAAAGTCAGCGACGACTAAACGTGTCGCAGGCAAGGTAATGCTAAAAAAAATAATGCCTACTAGACCAAGCCATAGGCCCTTGGTTTCAACTTTCATTAAACCCAGTAGTTTCTTTGCGGATTAGCGTACTGCTGAATACGATGTTGGCACCAAGATCATATTTTCAATGCGCTCGACAATGGGTCCATTGACTTCAGTACCCGCTTTGGCTGTTTTCCATTCGGGATCATTTTGAAATGCATTCCACTTGCTTTCGCGTTCAGCAAGACTATCCCATTCCAAAAGATAATAGAGTGAATTGCTATTCACTCCTACCAATACCGTCCAAAAACCAATTTGCCGAATACCATGCTTTTTCCACATCCCTAAGGTGATGCTTTCAAAACGCTTATTCAGCTCTGGAAGCTTGCCAGGAACCGAATGGTAAATACGTAATTCATGCAACATAGCCAATCCTTTACTAAACATATACTCTAGTAACGATAATAACGAAATTGCCAATGCAACCCCGAAAGTGGGGTAAATTGTTCTAATTAATGCCAATCTAGCCCTAATTTAGTATCAAATTTAAGGAAGTTATGCCAATCATTACCAATATTGAAGATTTACGTGTGCTCCATCAAAAGCGCACCCCAAAAATGTTCTACGACTATGCTGATTCAGGCTCGTGGACTGAAACTACCTATCGCGCTAACGAAGCCGATTTCCAGAAAATTAAATTTCGCCAGCGGGTTGCTGTCAATATGGAAAATCGCACCACCCAAACTACCATGATTGGTGAAACTGTGGCAATGCCAGTGGCTTTAGCGCCAACTGGTTTAACTGGCATGCAATACGCCGATGGTGAAATCTTAGCGGCACGCGCTGCTGAAAAATTTGGTGTGCCATTTTGCTTATCAACGATGAGTATTTGCTCGATCGAAGAAGTAGCGAAGCACACTACTAAACCATTTTGGTTTCAGCTATATGTAATGAAGGACCGCGACTTTATCGAACGTTTAATTGAGCGTGCTAGGGCCGCATCCTGCTCGGCTTTGGTGCTTACTCTAG
>CAMCUP010000023.1 GCA_945878885.1 Polynucleobacter meluiroseus
TAGCAAATTTTTCTACAAAGGTATCCTGCACTTTTTTATGCACATAAAAACGATTGGCACACACACAAGTTTGGCCTGAGTTACGATATTTAGAAGCAATCGCACCGGCAACAGCAGCATCTATATCAGCATCTTCAAACACAATAAAAGGCGCATGTCCACCCAATTCAAGGGCCACTTTTTTTACTGTCGGCGCACATTGCGCCATCAAGATACGACCCACTTCAGTAGATCCTGTAAAAGACAAATGACGAATTGTTGGTGAGGCACAGACAACTTTACCGATCGCAATCGACTGATCGGCATCGGCGGGAATAATATTGACAACCCCAGCTGGCATGCCAGCCCGCTGCGCTAATTCGGCCAAAGCTAAAGCGCATAAAGGGGTTTGCTCAGCGGGTTTAATTACCATGGTGCAACCTGCGGCAATGGCTGGTGCAATTTTGCGGGTGATCATCGCAATCGGAAAGTTCCAAGGTGTAATTGCAACGCACACTCCGATCGGTTGCTTTAACACCAACATGCGTTTATCACTCCACGTGGTTTCAAGAATAGCGCCAGTAACTCGCTTCGATTCTTCTGCAAACCATTCGACAAACGAGGCCCCATAAGCCACTTCACCGCGTGATTCAACTAGCGGTTTACCCTGTTCAAGGGTCATCAAAATAGCTAGATCTTCGGTATTGGCGATGATTAGATCAAACCATTTGCGCATCACCAAGGCGCGGTCTTTAGCAGTTTTCGAGCGCCAACCTACAAGGGCTTGCTCGGCAGCGGCAATCGCCAACTCGGCATCTTTACCCGTGAGATTCGCAACATTTGCGATGATGTCGCCTGTAGCAGGGTTATTGACTGAAAAAGTAGTGCCAGATTGGGCTTTCGTCCATTTACCGTTAATAAAAGCATCCTCACGAAATAAGGAAACATCTTTTAGATGTGAGCGAATATCAATTTGCTTAAGTGAAACATTCATGGTTGCAGAGATCCAGTTAGGGTTTTCGAGAATACGTCCATCATTTTAGGGGAGTTTATGCTCGCGAGGGCATTGCTATTGAATTCATTTGGCCAATCACTGCGTTGTTACTTCTTGACTTACTCAGAGATGGATCAGGTCAGTATTGGCAGAAATTAGTAATGAAATTTAATTTTGTTTAAAAAACTAGATCTAGGTGTTGCAGGGGGTTTAGCAAACTAGATCTAGGGTTTTAGGTCGATTTTTATGGGCAAAAAGAACAAAAAAACCCCTAAAAAAGGTCTTTTTCATATAACAAAAAAGGTGGGCACTAACTTCTATAAATCATTGATAAATAAGGGTTTATTCTAATGCTAAGATGACTTAGTTAGCCTTAGGGCAAGCTATACCTATTAAAAGTAATGAATATCACTTTCTATATGCTTGACACGATATATAAGACTTTTTAATATGCATCATGTTCATTATTTGCTGCATTGCAATAACCAATGTGGATTTAGCCAATGAGAGTAGTAAAAAAAATAAATAAGCCAAAGTATCTGAGTGACTTTTTGCGCGGCGCTAAAGCATCCATGAAACGGGTAGGCAGTTCGCTGCTTGGCCTAGGAGTTTTCATGGCGACTAGTTTATGGCTTGCTGGCCCAGGTACGAATGCTGGAGCATTCGATTTTGCAAGGCTCTTGGTGCCAGGCATTGCTCGCGATCTGTTGTATAGTGAAAATGGCCTTGATGGATCGCATGGCTGGTTTACAAGTTATAAAAACGTAGTTAGCCAAGCTAGTGAGCAAGCGCGTGCTGAGTCCTTCTCACCAACTCAAGCAGCCATGGTTCAAGTAAGCCTGCCTGCCCTTTCAATAGCTGGGATGGCTGCCACCATTCCTGGGCATCTGATCGATCTTGAAGCTGTCGATCGTCATTCGCTGAAGTCAGATCAAGAACGCAAAATTGTTTCACAATATTTAGTAAATAAATACCGTATTACACCAAGCGATAGCATGAGCTACATCAACGAGGCACAACAAGTCGCTAAAGAAGTCAATTTAGACCCGATTTTGTTGTTGGCTGTAATGGCAATCGAATCGAGTTTTGACCCCAATGCCCAAAGCAAAGCTGGCGCACAAGGCTTAATGCAGGTATTAACCAATGTTCACCAAGATAAATTCGAACCTTTTGGCGGTATAGCAGCAGCATTTATACCCGAGGTCAATATTCGGGTCGGCGCTTTAATTTTAAAAGCCTGTATTGCTAAGGCAGGCTCACTTGAAGCAGGTTTGCGGAGTTATTTGGGTAGTCCTAATGCCGCTAGTGGGGAGACGAGCTATACCTCACGCGTGCTCAGTGAGCGCGAACAGTTACGTAACGCTGCGCGCGGTCAGCGCTACGCCAGTATATAAATTCTGGACTGAAATTATTTAGTTTTAGGCTGCTTGAATTTCGGCACTGCGTAAAGATTGCGCCAACAAGTCGAGCACCCCATTGACATACTTGTGCCCATCGGTACCGCCAAAAATTTTCGCCAACTCTACGGCTTCATTAATTGCCACCTTATACGGTACGCTTGGGTCGTCAGCTAATTCATAAGTACCAATTAACAGGGCGGCATGTTCAACTGGCGAGAGCTCATTTATTGGGCGATCGAGAGCAGGAGTAATGATGGTTTCTAAAGCATCGACACGTTGCAAAACCCCTTGAAAAATACCTTGAAATAAATCAATGTGACAGCGATTAAAGGCTGGGTCTTCTGCCAACTGCACCGCAATCACTTCAGCATTAGGCAGGCTACCAGCCCGGCGCAGAATCAGCGCTTGGTAAACACCTTGCAAAGCATACTCTCGGGCACGGCGTCGTGGCGTAAGTGAGCGCTTAATTACTTTCTTAAATTCAGTCACTATTTGGTTTCTTCAGTATGGTGCATTTCAATATCTAAATCGGGTGTGAGGGCTAGCGCTAAATTCGCCATCTCAACAACAGCACGTGCACAGTCGGCACCCTTTTGGGCAGTGCGTTGATTGGCTTGATCATCGTTATCGCAAGTAAGCACACCGTTTGCAATTGGCAAGCCAGACTCTAAGCAAACCCGACTAATACCTGCGGCTGATTCATTAGCAACTAATTCAAAGTGATAGGTTTCACCCCGAATTACAGCCCCAAATGCCACTAGGCCATCAAATGTTTCAGTTTCAGCAAGCCGCTGCAAAGCAAATGGAATTTCAAGCGCACCAGGCACGGTGACCAAATGAATATCATTTTGATCTACCCCCAATTGCAATAATTCACGAATACAAAATTCGCTAAGGGCTTCACCATATTCTTGATTAAAGCGCGCTTGTACGATGCCTATGCGCATTCCTTCGCCGTTAAGATCGGCCTCTAAAACCTTTACACCTGGTACATGGATATTGCTTGGCATCATCTTTTCTACCCCTTAATTTATTCTGCAAAAGGTGTGTGACCAGTAATTTCGAGTTTATAGCCAGATAAGCTAGGCGTAGGACCAGGATTTCCTAGTAAGCGCATTTTGCCCACTTGTAAATCTTTCAAAATTTGTGCCCCAATGCCATAGCTACGAAAGTCGGGCTTACGCTGTAATGCTTTATTGGGGGGTGCATTTGTCAGCTTCTGAAAACGCTCTAGCCAACTTACATCATTTGGAGCCGAAATTCCCGCTACATTAAGTAGCACCGCCACCCCAACGGGCGCAGCAGCTAAGGTTTGTAGGGCCTTAGCTAGCGGCCAAGAGTGGGTAGTAGCAGCGGTATCAAGCAAATCAAGTAGCGTGGCAGGTTCGTGCACACGCACTAAGGTTTCAATATTTTCGGTGGGAATCCCATTAATTAATGCTAAGTGAATCGCTGAACTCGGTCTGTCGCGATACACCACGCCTTGAAATTTCCCCCAGGGGGTATTAAATTCCCGAATGCCTTCGCGCACCACAATACTTTCATTTTGACTGCGATACTGTATGAGATCAGCAATGCTACCAATTTTGAGGCCATGATTTTTGGCAAACTCAAGTAAATCGGGTAGCCGTGCCATGCTGCCATCGTCTTTCATAATTTCGCAGATCACGGCTGTTGGTGAGCAACCGGCTAGTAAGGCTAAATCACAACCAGCCTCGGTATGACCCGACCGAATGAGAACTCCGCCTGGCTGCGCCATCAAGGGGAAAATATGACCTGGCTGTACTAAGTCGCTGGGTTTAGCATGGCGCGCCACAGCCGCTTGAATCGTGCGAGCGCGGTCAGCGGCAGAAATGCCAGTCGTTACTCCCGATGCAGCTTCAATCGAGATGGTGAAATTAGTGCCAAGTGCTGTGCCGTTATCGCGCACCATCAACGGTAAATTCAGTTGCTGACAGCGCTCACGCGTTAGCGTTAGACAAATCAGACCACGACCATGTTTAGCCATAAAGTTAATGGTTTCGGCTGAAACATGATCAGCTGCTAATACTAAGTCGCCTTCGTTTTCACGATCTTCTTCATCCACCAAGATAATCATCTTACCAGCCCGCAGGTCGGCAATAATTTCTTGTATTGGAGCAATCGTTTTAAGTGCTTTATCAGACATAGACAGCTATTTTAAGCTGAGGGATATTTCTAAGGGTTTTTCATCGACACTTTCCAGCTTTTCCTACATTAAAAAGGCTTTGGAAGGATAGTGAAGAATGACCTAAACGAGCACGATAAGGGTATGAAAAGCCCAACAAATTGTGGATTTATTCTCTTTGAAGCCTTAATTGCTATGACCATAGTAGTGAGTAGCGGCATTGGCCTCATTGATATTCACCAGCGCTTACAGGGGCGCCATACTGAAATACAGGCGAGTAAAGTAAAGCTTTGGGCAACTGCCAGTGCATATGAAATACAAATAAAAACTAGCACTAAGCACCAAGTAGGCCCAACTCAGCAATCAAACAGACAATTAAGTAGCAGCAGACAGCAGCCATGAATGTACTCGAGTGCATCGTGGGTCTAGGCATTGGCATGATGGTGTTAGCACCGATGCTTAAAACTACTAGTGCGATATTAACAAAACAAACTCAGCTTGAGCGGGTAACTAGCGATATTGCCGAGCAAGAGCGAATATTCACTTTAATTGGGCGCGCGATTCGCATGGCGGCTTATCGAGATCCATTAGCAGAGCCCGTCAAAGCACCTCGAAGAGCTAATGCAGCAACGACTGCAGCAACATCCTTAACAAACTCTTCAGCAAAAACGCTAGCTCCACTCACGATTCGCAAGGGTAGTGGTTTAAATGCATCCGATGAATTAATTATCCATCATGGCTTACATCGTAATGCGTCAAAAAAAGCGGGTGATGAAGTTGATTTTGATTGTGTTGGCAATCCCATTACTGCCGAACGCACGCAAAAAGGGGTTGCTCGTTTAGGCTTTTCATTAGATCGGCACGTCGGCAATCATGCTTATCGCCTAGTGGGCAGTTCACATCTTGTTGGTTCATTGATGTGCGAGTCATTTGATCGACAAGGGCGCTCACATAAGACCACGCTGATGACGGGCATTGAGCAAATTCGCTTTGATGAAGTTGCTCCTCATAAAATTCAGGTGGAGCTCACGGTCAATCAAAGAAAGCTTGTACGTATTTACGCGCGGCGTAATACACCTTGATTATTAGTGCAATTTTAAGCCTCTTGTTGGTGTTAAGTTGGTCGATTAACTCGGTTGAGCGCTTGTTAGCCATGGAGCTCAAGCTAAGTCATGCAGCTAACTTGCAGCACGCCGATTTTATGGCGGCAGAAACTAGTTTACTGGCTTGCGAACAAGCGCTATCGAGAAGTGAAGTGGGTATTACAGAAATCAATGAGGGTGAATCAATAGAAATTGAAGTTGCCACCGGTCGGATATGTGAAGTTTTAGTGCTTAAGCATCTAGCTGAAAAAAATATTGCCTTAAATAAGAAAAGTTTGATCCCGAAGAAAATAACCAGCTCGTGGGTTGAAGTGACCACTTTGCCTTTTGAGAACACCATTCATGGCGGCGCTCAAGCGATATCGGCTACTGCACCTCAGGGTGTATCGCAGGTAAAGCCAAGCATGATGTTGCAAACCACCATTTTGTTAAAACATGCTACGGCAGACATTGAACGCCACAATTGGCGCGAAATATTTATTAATTAAATAAGAAAGGCGTCAACCGATGCAAAATTTATCTGCTCATGAGTATGGCGCTAGTTTGCTTGAGATGATGGCAGTAGTTTTAATTGTGGCTATTGCAGTAGCAATGTCACTACCCCGACTGCAAGAGCAGTTGTATCAACGCGAGCTCGATACACTGGGCATGCGTTTTATTCAACATGCCTATTTTGCGCGCCAGCAAGCGCTACATTCAGGTAGCGCAGTACGAATTCGTCCGCGTAATCATGCCGACTGGAATACCGGTTGGCATGTAGAGCCAGTATGTAAAAATCTTGGTTGTGAGGCACAAGTTTGGTTACAGCAAGCGGGGCTCGATTCAGTAGTTATTAATTCACATTCCAAGAGTTCCGGCCAGCAATTTGCTGACCCCCAAAGTGGGCGTAAGCAAATCGTTTTTAATGCCGCAGGTGCAGCACGCACGCAATCGGGAGGTTTTGTAGCTAACCGCCTAGTCATGACCCATCGCAAGGCACCAAAACTCGAGAAGCATCTGATTTTGGCAAGTGGGGGGCGCTGGCGTCTTTGTAACCCAAAGCAAGCCGCACGCGCCTGCCATTAGCACCCTACAAACTGGGTTTGTTCTGAGCTTTAGTCTTAGCTTCTGTAGGCGATATCCAAAAAGAGGGAAAATAGCGCCATGTTATTTACTGCAGAAGATACCCAATTCATGCGCCTTGCTGTAGAAGAGGCACAACAGGCGCTGTACTTGTCTAACCCTAACCCAAGGGTGGGCTGCGTCATTGTTAAAGCAGGTCAGTGTATTGGTCAAGGGCATACCCAAGCCGTAGGAGGTCCACATGCCGAAGTCGAAGCTTTAAGGCATGCGCGCGAGCAAGGTTTTGATCCAGAGGGCGCTACTGTCTACGTAACGCTTGAACCCTGTAGTCATACTGGTAGAACAGCGCCCTGTGTTGAGGCTTTAATCGCCGCCAAGGTCGCCAAAGTGAGTATTGCCATGAGCGATCCCAATCCACTGGTTTCAGGTCAAGGAGTTCAACAATTACGAGCTGCTGGCATTGCTGTAAAAATGGGCTTGCTTGAGGGAGAAGCGCGAGAATTAAACTCGGGTTTTATTAGGCGTATGACCCGAGGTCTGCCTTGGGTACGCATGAAAATGGCCGCAAGTCTAGACGGTAAAACCGCGCTTCCTGCAGGAGAAAGTCAGTGGATCACGGGCCCTTTAGCTAGGGCGGATGGACACCATTGGCGTGCCCAAGCATGCGCTATCTTGACGGGTGTTGGTACGGTGATCGAGGATGACCCCCGCCTTAATGTGCGCGATGTAAAGACTACGCGCCAGCCAGTAAAAATTATTATCGATTCCCATTTAGGCATTCCCTTAAATGCGCAAATATTAAATACGGAGGCAAGCGGCGTCATGATCGTTTATGCCGCAGCAAATTCTCGTGAACAACAGCAAAAAGCGGCAGAGCTGACCGCGCGTGGTATCGACTTACTTGCCATGCCAAATGCATCTGGCAAAGTTGATCTCGCCAAATTATTTTCTACTCTTGCAAGCGAGCGTGAAATGAATGAGATTCATGTTGAGGCTGGCTTTAAGCTAAACGGCTCTTTATTACGTGAAGGCTGTGTTGATGAGCTCTTGCTGTATTTAGCCCCGCGTTTTTTAGGCGAAGGCTTTGGTATGGCGCAAGTCGATCCGCCAGCTCATTTATCTCAAGATCTCATGGGTAACGATTGGCGCATCATCGACCAAGCTATTTTTTATCCTGATTTACGTCTACGCCTGCTGAAAATGAAATAATCACACTTATGTTTACAGGAATTATTTCTGCTCTTGGTCAAATTCAAGCCATTACACCTCAAGGCGATGGTTTGCAATTGCGTATATCAACCCCACCAAACTATTTAGATGATGTCATCGTTGGCGATAGCATCGCCATTCAGGGCGCTTGTATGACGGTAACGCAATGCGATCAAACCGGTTTTATGGTCGATATTTCACGTGAGTCACTCAATAAAACTGTTGGCTTAGCAACGCTTGGTCCGGTTAATTTAGAAAAAGCCTTGCGTTTAAGTGATCGTTTGGGTGGTCACTTGGTAAGCGGACATGTCGATGGTTTTGGTCGGGTAGCCTACTTTGGTGCGGCAGCCAGTAAAGATACCTCATGGTTATTACGCATTGCCGCGCCAACCGAGCTGGCACAATTTTTAGCTTATAAGGGTTCTATCGTCGTTAATGGGGTTTCATTAACTGTTAATAGCGTCAGTGATGAAAATAGTACAGACTTAGCAGAAGTCAAACCAGCAGCATGCATGATAGAGATTAATATTATTCCTCATACCTTACAAAATACTACCTTATGCGATTTACAAGTTGGTGATCAAGTTAATCTTGAGGTTGATTTAATTGCCCGCTATGTAGCGCGTATGTTAGGTAAGTCATAGCCAATAGCGCGTAGGGTCGGCAACTTCTGCCTGCGCAAAACCAATCTTTCGCAAGCGGCAAGACTCGCAAACTCCACAGGCTTCACCACGGCTATTAGCTTGATAACACGACACAGTTTGAGCATAATCGATGCCTAGCGTTAAACCTAAGCGAATAATTTCTGCTTTGGTGAGATTAATAATTGGCGCATGCACTCGAAAGCGGGTCGCCTGCGCATGTGACTCGACCCCAGCCTTGGTCGCTAAATTAGCCATTACTTCAAATGACTTGACATATTCCGGGCGACAATCGGGATAGCCCGAATAATCAACCGAGTTAGCTCCATAAAAAATATCAAGACCACCCAAAGCCTCAGCCCAACCGAGCGCTAAAGATAGCAAAATAGTATTGCGCGCTGGCACATAGGTACTGGGAATTTCATTCGCCAGGCCAGGAGTAGTGGGAACGACTAAGTTGTGATCAGTCAAGGCCGAGCCCCCAAAGCGAGCAAGGTCAATGTCAATTACTTCATGGCGCACTACCCCGATTGCAGCAGCGATCTGTTTGGCGGCATTAATTTCCGAGGAATGTTTTTGCCCATAGCTTACCGATAAGGCATAAGGCGCATAACCTAATTGCTTCGCTAAGGCTAGCAAGGTAGTTGAGTCGAGACCGCCAGAAAATAGAATGACCGCTGGCGCATTGATTTTACGAGGCAGCAAATGGGGGCTTAAATCAGAAAATGGCACTAATAAACCTATAAAATTAAACAGCAGATGGCCACTAAAATGGTGGCAAAATATCGAATAATAAAAAATACAAATGATATTGTACAAGTGCTTAAGATAGGCTATTTCAGTCCCATAGTGACTTGGTATTTTCCAGATAGAATGGGCGTAGGGAAGGTTTTTATAAAAATTAAAAAAATAATCAACCGCATAAGAGGCAAAACTATTGAGAGCTTGCTCAAGCTGTCTAATCCACCTTTGCCGCTTCCAAAAAATGCAACTGAAGCTGAGCTATTTAATTTTGTTACTTCAGTAAGGGTTGCCGATGCCCCGGAAGAAGAAATGCGCAACTATTCAACCCATGATTTTAAACGTTTCATCTATACCTTAGACTTAGCTGCAGACCAGTCAGGTCAGTGTTTAGAGTTAGGTGCAAACCCCTATTTTACAACTATGCTCTTGAAGCATTTCACAACCCTTAAGTTATCCTTGGCAAATTATTTTGGTTTAGAAGTTCAGGACGGAATTCAAGAAGTTACTTACCGTAGTTTTAAAGACCATACTCCATTAAGAGAGAGTTTAAACTTTAAACATTTCAATATTGAAGCCGAAAATTTCCCCTATGAGGATGCTTTATTTGATGTAGTTATTTATGCTGAAATTATTGAGCATTTAACTGTTGATCCTTGCAGGGTTCTGCGTGAATTAAAGCGTGTCTTAAAACCAAATGGCGTATTAATACTTACAACTCCCAATGTGGCGCGATTAGAAAATGTAGCGAGGTTAATGTCTGGGGCAAATATATATGATCCCTATAGCGGCTATGGACCCTATGGTAGGCATAACCGCGAGTATACCCAACAAGAATTAATTGAATTATTAGCGTATGTTGGATTTGATTGTGAACGCTCATTCACAGCTGATGTTCATCACAATGCGACTGAGCAATTTGTCGATATTACTAAAATCTACAAAATTCTAGAATTTCGCAAGCCAGATTTAGGCCAATATATTTTTATTAAGGCGCGTAATACAGAACATAATAGTACTAAATTGCCATCCTGGTTATTTCGAAGTTACCCAAAAGAATTGCTTGAGTAACTCTAGCGCAATTTAATCAATACGAATAAAGATACTACTTCTTTAGTTCACGGATCCGTTTCCAGAGTTGCTGAGCGCTTCCATGCCAATTTTGCCACTGTAAATTACTTGATGTCGGGTGCTGTTTTTTCTCATATAAGTCTAGCCAGTCACTGATAGCTTGGGCTAAATCGGCCGCATTAAAGCCATCAAAATAAAATGCATTATCTTTAGCTACTTCATTAAACACCGGTAAATTGCGAGCGATTATTGGTAAGTGATGTTGAGCAGCCTCAATAAGGGGTAACCCAAATCCTTCTCCATAGGAAGGCGCAATTAAGCAAGAAGAATTTACATAAATAAGCTCTAAAAATTCGTCGCTAGCACTTTCCACCCAAAAAAAACGTTGATCCAATTCAGGGTGTTGAGAAATTTCACTAATTAAATCCTCAGCCATCCATCCTTTTTTACCAACAATAATTAAATTAATCTCAAAACCTTTTTTCCACAATTCATTAAAAGCTGCGAGCACTTGCGCATAGTTTTTGCGTGGCTCTAGGGTGCCGACTAATAAAAAACTCGGTTTACTCTTTAGTTTAGCAATAATAGACTCGGCATTGTTAGGTAATCCGCTGGTAGCAAGGGTATTCAGTGTGGCGCCCAAATGAAACCACGAAGCAACGAAATTTTCTGCATGCGGAATTTTATTGCTCAAGATCCATTCAGTGAGTTCATCGGCCACTGCCTTAGAGATACAAAGAGCAGCATCACTTTGGCAAACAACACGGAGCCACTCATCATGAATTTCATGAACAACATGTTCTGCAGGCCAGAATTGAGGAAAATGGATCGGCAGTAGATCGTAAACAACAAAGCAGACAAAAACACCGTCACGCCGCATTTGCGCTAAAAAATTAGATTGAAAGCGAGTGGTATGGTGCTGTAAATCTAGACCTAAAAATATATCGCCAGCGGTAGGCTCAATAAAATTGTCCTTTAAATTTACATCTGCCATGTCGTTAAGTTTTGCCACAAATTGTTTGGCATATCGATAGCCCGGTTCATTCGTTAAGCCATAGATAGCTTCAACTTGATAGCCGGCGGGCGGATGCTCTAATAATTCCGCCAGAATTGAGCGCGTTACACGTTGAACGCCAGTCCTTGCATCGCGCTGCACCAACTCCGAAATATCAATAAATAAGCAAGGTAAGAGTTTCTTTTGAGGAAAGGTGTGGGCAATAGCGTGGGCACAATGAAGTAGATCAAATTCGGTTGGCTTTCCATCCTTAGACGGAATTGTGGCAACTTTATCGATTAATTTTTCATAAATATTTTTAGCAAAGATATTTGCTGCTACTACATCTAATTCAGGTCTTTTTTTTGCGGGCAAAAATTGATCAAACACCTCTAGCGCCCGATTTGCTGAAGTTTGCCAAGAAAAAAATTGTGCCTGCTGTAAACCATGCTCAATGAGACGTGATCTAAACTCAGGATTAGTGAGCACTAAAATAATTTTATCGGCAATACTTGAGGTTGAACTTGGATCAAATAAAGCATCATTTAGACCAATAACTTCGGGCAGGCTAGTCGTATTGGCTGCAATAACTGGCGCCCCAAAACTCATTGCCTCAAGGGGAGGTAATCCAAAGCCTTCAAAAAAGGAAGGAAATACAAACACAGCACAACTTCGGTAAAGGGCAATTAAATTAGCATCATCTACGTAGCCGGTGACGATCATTTTTTCCCGCTCCAGAGCTAGATTAAGCCCTTGAGAATTCAGCTCCTGAGTATGCTCATTAAGATCGATATTATGTCCAGTAAGAACAAGTTGATGGGCATTGCGTATATCTGTCGGTAACTTTAAGAAGGCTGCAATTAGTCCACGAATATTTTTTCTAGCATCTCCTCCGCCAGTATATAAAAGGAATGGTTTAGTAATCTTTAGCTCGCTCAAGTATGCTTGATCCGCGGTGATATTTTGTTTATTTTTAAGCTCAACTAGATCAGAAGCTGCAGAAATATTGACAACTTTACTTGGCGATACGTCGAGTAATTGAACCGCTTGTTGACATGAGAATTCCGAAATTCCAAGTAATATGTCGGCGTTTTTTAATTGCTTTACTTTTCGCTCGTAAAACTTTTTAAAACGTGGCTCCGGATCTAGATATTTTTTTGGTAAAGCTAGGGGAATAAGGTCATAAAAAAGCATGCTAATAGGCGGACTAACATCATTAAACTCACCCACACTGGTAACTGAATTATCAACATAGCCTTCAAAAAAGCTCGAAATATGAATTAAATCGGGTTGTAAGTGCTGTATAAATGCTTCCCGGATTAATTCACTGGCTCGTCTACGCCAGGTATTGATAGCATAACGCTCAATAACCGGTGTTATGGGATACCACAGATGTATATGTTCTTGCGGAAGAAGACCGCGAAACATTTCGCGAATATGTTCCACTGATTCAACTAGAGCACCATTTAAAACTAAATGAAACTCATATCCCTTAACGATGCGCGCATGATTTGCCTCTACTAAGGCTTTTGTAAAAGATAAAGTGTAGCGACCAATACCACGAAAACGACTATCGCTTTGAGCGCCCTGAAGATCAATTAAAACCCGCATTACTTACGATTTATCCTTTTACCCTTACGTTGGGCAGTCTTTATATCTAGATAGACTTGTTGCGCCCAAGGGCTTAAATTTTCAACTTTTAAAGGGCTAAAGTATCTTCTTTTATAAGCAACTGCTTGTTCATATAAGCCTAATTTTTTAATCGCTAAAACTATTAGTGGACGTATTTTTTGTCGCGCAAGGGAATTTTTTTTTATCATTTAGTTTGCGCAGTAAATAAGATGGTTTAGCTTAGTAGGTATATAAAATTACTTTGCTGCGCCAAGCGCCTGTTGCGCTTGCTTGGCTGCGTCGCTATCAGGGTAGTTGGCGATGATTTCGTTAAAAGTTTTGCGTGCAGCAGTTTTATTACCACTTTCTAGCTGACAGTTACCAATTGTTAACAAGGCTGCCGGCACACGCGCTTGTTTAGAAAAACGTTTTACGAAAGCCTGCAATTGCGTAATTGCACCAGGATAATCTTGTAAGGCATATTTGGTATTACCTAGCCAAAATAGTGCTAATGGCAAATAAGGGCTAGTAGGATATTTACGTATAAAGCCACTAAAGTCAACATCAGCTTTTTTCAACTGGTTAGTTTGAAAGGCTTTTAAAGCATCGTCATAGAGTTTCTTTTCCTCGGGCTGTACAGTACCCGCAACGCCTTCGACCTCAACTGTGCGAGGTTCAAGTTGACCTAAGCGTGAATCTAAATCTTGATAATAGGTTTTTTGTTTAGTGAGTAATTCTTCTGCCTGTTTTTCGAGCGTTTCAATTCGACCGCGTAATTGCGCATTATCAGTTTTTAACTTCTCGAGTTGATTTTGTAATTCAGCAGTAGCGCTTTGGGTTGCAGCAAGCGATTTACGTAAATCGAGAATAGCTTTACGTGCATCATCATCTTCAAACAAGGCCCAAGCTTTAGGTGTAAAGCATGTGGATGCCACGGCAGCCAACACCAAGGCGCTCAGGAGAATATTAGTCCCGAGTGATTTGGTGATAGTAAATCCGGATTTTGTAAAGCGCGTTATTACGGGCATATTTTTAATGACGCACTAAGATAATTAAGGACAGATAAGTCACTTAGCACTGACTTGATAACTCACTTACTAATATAGAGAATATCAGCCCGGCGATTTTCTGCCCAAGCAGCTTCATTATTACCATCAGCCTTCGGTTTTTCTTTGCCAAAACTCACTGCTTCCATTTGGCTATCGGCAACCCCTAATAAAGCGAGTTGTTTACGCACCGCGTCTGAACGACGTTGCCCTAAAGCTAAGTTATATTCTGTTGTACCGCGATCATCAGTATTGCCTTGAATAATAATTTTTTGTGCAGTATTTTGTTTAAGATAATTAGCATGCGCCATTAACATTTTTTGGTATTTGCTTGGTGAAACGTTGTACTCATCAAAGCCAAAATAGATACTTTTCTCAAAGAGTGGGCTTTTTGGATCATTCCACGGCTGTGAACCAAACGCGCTGGCATCTTTAGCATCTTTAGAGACGCCAGCATCAACATCATCAAGTTTTACACCCGAAGAGCAAGCGGTCAGCAGGGCTACAAAACCACATAGGGCTAAGCCCACTCCACGGCGGTTGTAGGATTGATTGAGGCTTTGATTTAGCAAACGACTAATGAGGGAGAATAGTTGCATGTTGATTTCCTTTACAAATCGAGCTATCGTTATTAATTTGATGGGGATATTATGCCTTGCTCGGATCTAAGCCTAGCTTTTAGTCCATAAAAGGACCCCAAGAAGGCTGGCGAACATCTGCTCCTGGAATACTTAAGATCTGTTTTGAGCTACCATCAATCGAGACAGCAGCTAAAACCCGCCGCGCACCAACCCTTGTTGAATACAGCACGTAGCGCCCATTAGCAGCAAAAGAGGGCGATTCATCATTTACTGTGTCGGTGAGCGCTACCGTTTCGCCAGTACCTAAATTCATCAGGTGCACTTTAAAGCCACTGCCACTATTGGCAATAAAAACCAGATTTTTACCGTCAGGAGAAATGCGAGGCGAGGTCACAAAAGCCTGCTTAAAGCTGATTCGCTTAGCGCCCTCAGACCCTTCTCCATCAGCACTCATCCGATAAATTTGCGGGTTTCCGCCGCGGTCGCTAGTAAAGTAAATAAAACGTCCGTCGGGTGAAAATTGGGGTTCGGTATCAATGGTGCTGCCTCGGGTAATGCGTTGCAAGCCAGAGCCGTCAGCATTGATAATATAAATTTGGGTATTACCATCGCGCGATAAAGCTAATGCTACTTTTTTACCATCAGGCGACCATGCAGGTGCGCTGTTATTGCCCTTTTGGTTCGACAGGGCAATGCGTTTACCCGTAGCAAGTTCATGAATATAAATAACAGGCTTGCGATCTTCAAAGGAAACATACGCAACACGCTTACCATCAGGGGACCATGCTGGCGAGATAATGGGTTCAGCACTATTTAAAGCGTTACGAATGTTTTGGCCATCAGCATCAGAGATAACCAAACGGTAGCGCTTACCATCTTTAATTACATAAGATAGGTTAGTAGAAAAGATTCCTCGTTCACCGAGTAATTTAAAAATAATGTCATCGGCTATTTTGTGTGCTACTTGCCGTAAATTATCGGCACTAGCAGTTAGCATCAAACCATTAAGACTTTGCGCTTTACGTATATCAAATAATTTATAACGGATTTCAAAATTAGTAGCGCTTTTTTGTTCAACCGAGCCAACTACTAAAGCATCAGCACCACGTGCAGCCCAGGTTTTATAATTCGGCGTGCCCTCATCACTTTCGCTAGCATTGCCATTCTCGGTATTTTTAAAGTAGCCGCTACGCGCTAAATCTTGCCGAATAATATCGGTCACACTCGTAGGCAACTTAGACTCATTTTGAAAGCGCATTACTGCAATGGGATAAAGCGATTGACCCACCCCAGTAATTTCAATATTCATTTGCGCGTTGACTGTAGAACACAGCGCTAAAGAGGAGCCAAGCAAGAGGGCTGAAAATGCTCCACGGCACATGGCTAACAAGGGCTGTAAAAAGATCAGAGGCTTGAGAAGCTTAAGGTGATACATGCATTTAATCCTTAGGTTTGAAAGTCAATTTCATTTGGCGCATAGGTATTACACCATTGTCATCCTTGGGTAGGCTTTGGGCGCGATCAAGAGCCAGTAAAACCGCGCGGTCCCAATTAGTATCACCACTCGTTGCGGCAATATTACGGCTTAAGATAACGCCATCAGGAGCTAGCTCAATTTCAATTACTACCACAGGGTTACCCACTACTGCTTCAGGATTAAACACAATGAAGGGTTTTACTTTTCGGCGTACTTTATCGGCATAGCCCGATGGGGCATTACCGCCAGCCCCTACTCCACTAGCGGTTTTACCCCCACTTCCGCCTTCATCACCTGCGGCCGCTTTTAAGCGGCTTAATTGATCAGCACGAGCTTTCTCAGTAGCTGGGCTAGCTTTAGCTGCTGGTACAGGCGGAGTCACAACAGGTTTATTTGCTTTCGGTACCTCTTTAAGCGCCTCCTTAGTCTTTGGTGGCACCGGTGGCAAAGGCTTTACCACTTTGGGTTCTTCCTTGGGGGTAATCACTTTATTTTTCTTTAGAGCAATATCCGCATTATCGGTTTTTAGATCAAGTTTAGGCGCTGGCTCTTCAATTACTGGAGTAGGCAGGGTTGCATCCCATAGTTCAACCTCAACGCCAGCTGGAGTGCTACTACGCCAACTAATGCCAAAGGTTAGTAAGGCCAGTAAAGCCACATGCGCAAGCAAGGAAAGGGTGATCGCACTCCCCGATTTTTCTTTGGGAATTTTCTTTGGGCGTGACTCTGGTGAACCATGAAAGGGAAACTGTGGTTCGGTCCAATTTTGAGCGCTACTCATTAGTTACCCATGAATTAATTTTTAATTTCATCATCAGTAGTTTTTATTGACTCTTAACGGCCAACCCAACTCGTTTCACACCGTTTTCTTTTAACTTAGCCATCACATTCATTACTACCTCATATTTAACTGATTTATCGGCAGCGAGTACGACTGGTTGATCAACCGATTTTTCGGCTTGGGTACGGGCAAAAGCACCAAGTTCTAGTGCAGTGAGTGATTGGGTGGGTGAACCTTCAGAGCGCACCGTAATATTTTCTTTAGCATCAATATTTAAAAAGATGGGTGGTAATGGTTGGGTTTTAGCGCCCCCTACTGTCGGTAAATTCACAATGCCAGGGTTTACGGCTGAAGCAGTCACCATAAAAATAACCAATAAGACCAACATCACATCAATGTAGGGCACCACATTAATTTCCGACATTACTCGGCGGCGAGAAGATCGAAAGGAAGAGCGGTTCGATTGCGCCATCGTGATTGATCGCTTAATTAATCTTAGCGGCCAGCTTGGCGCTGAAGAATATTGGTGAACTCTTCAATAAAAGTTTCAAACCGAATTGAGAGTCGATCGATATCAGTAGCATTACTGTTATAGGCAATAACTGCAGGAATAGCTGCAAATAGGCCAATAGCAGTTGCGACAAGAGCCTCAGCAATGCCAGGGGCTACAGCTGCCAAGGTGGCTTGTTGCACATTAGCTAAGCCACGGAAAGCATGCATGATGCCCCAAACTGTGCCAAATAGGCCAATATAGGGCGAGACTGAGCCGACCGAGGCTAAGAAGGGTAAATTGGCCTCGAGCCGGTCCATTTCGCGTTGGTAAGCTGCTTTCATCGCCCGTCGTGCAGGATCAATATCGCGGGCCTTTAAAAATTCTTGCATTCCAGCCGCAAAAATGCGCTCGAGCACCGCAGCGCTGCGGGTAGTGCGCTGGGCAGACTCTAGGAGGGTATTGAGATCGCCGCCAGACCAAAAGTCGCGCTCAAAGCGTTCGGTATCTTTACGTACAGCGCGCAAAATCGAGCTTTTCTTAAAAATAATGGCCCATGAGGCAATTGACATCACCATTAGTAATGCCATAACGCACTGCACAAGCAGGCTGGCATTGAGGACAAGGGAGAGAATGGAGAGGTCTTGAGCTGAATTCATGGGCTTTTTGTATGATGTAGGGTGATTTTATCGCTAAAACCAAATGCCGCTCAATTAGCATTGCACAAAAATTCAGCATAATAAGCAAACACAATAATTAATACAGGAGCCTTACATGTTTGATCGTCAAAATACTTTAGCCAAAACCGACCCTGAGTTATGGGCCAGCATTCAAAATGAAAATCGCCGTCAGGAAGATCATATTGAATTAATTGCTTCTGAAAACTATACCTCACCAGCGGTAATGCAGGCGCAAGGATCTCAATTAACTAATAAGTATGCTGAAGGTTATCCCGGCAAGCGTTATTACGGCGGGTGTGAATTTGTTGATGTTGCTGAACAATTGGCGATCGATCGCGTTAAGACTTTATTTGGCGCAGAAGCTGCCAACGTGCAACCGCATTGTGGGGCCTCAGCTAATCAAGCAGTATTTTTGGCTTTCTTAAAACCTGGCGACACCTTTATGGGCATGAGCTTGGCTGAAGGTGGGCACTTAACCCATGGGATGGCCTTAAATTTAAGTGGTAAATGGTTTAATCCCATTGCTTATGGTTTAGATAAAAATGAAGTCATTGACTATGAGCAAATGGAGCGTTTGGCGCGTGAGCATAAACCAAAGCTCATTATTGCAGGCGCTTCAGCTTATTCACTCAAAATTGATTTCGCGCGCTTTGCAAAAGTAGCGAAAGAAATTGGTGCGATTTTTATGGTTGATATGGCGCACTATGCAGGTTTAATTGCTGCCGGTGTGTATCCTAACCCTGTACCGCACGCCGATGTGGTCACTTCTACTACACATAAAAGTTTACGCGGCCCCCGTGGCGGTATTATTTTGATGAAAGCGGAACACGAAAAAGCCATCAACTCTGCAGTATTTCCAGGCTTACAGGGCGGCCCCTTAATGCATGTCATTGCCGCGAAAGCCACGGCCTTTAAAGAAGCACTTGAGCCCAGCTTTAAAGACTACCAAAAGCAAGTGATTGCAAATGCGAAGGCCCTAGCTGCAGCTTTAACTGAGCGCGGTTTACGAATTGTTTCGGGAGGCACCGAGGCGCATGTGATGTTAGTTGATTTACGTGCCAAGAAAATGACCGGTAAGGAAGCTGAGCGTATTTTGGGTGAAGCCCACATTACCGTAAACAAAAATGGCATACCAAACGACCCTGAAAAACCCATGGTGACGAGTGGTATTCGCTTAGGTTCTCCGGCCATGACTACTCGCGGTTTTAAGGAGGCCGAAGCCAAGCAAGTGGGCTATATGATTGCTGACTTACTTGATAACCCGAATGATCCAGCAAACATTGCTAAAGTCAAAGCACAAGTAGGCGAGTTAACTAAGCGCTTCCCGGTTTACGGCTAAACATAGAAGCCCAGCATGCGCTGTCCGTTCTGTCGTGGTGACGATACTCAGGTAATGGATACGCGTGAGTCCGACGAGGGTGATTCGATTCGCCGCCGTCGGCGTTGCGCTTCTTGCGATAAACGCTTTACAACCTATGAGCGTGCTGAGTTAACCCTACCTGCAATTGTGAAGAAAAATGGCAGTCGAGTTGAGTACAGTCACGACAAATTAATTAGCTCAATTCGTTTAGCCTTACGCAAGCGCCCGGTATCAGCCGATGCAGTGGATGAAGCGGTAGCAAAAATTGAAGAGAAATTATTAAGTTTGGGCGAGAAAGAAATTCCGAGCGAGCGCGTAGGCGAGTTAGTCATGCGTGAGCTTAAGCGTCTTGATAAGGTGGCCTATATTCGGTTTGCTTCGGTATATCGTAGTTTTGCTGATATTCAGTCGTTTGAAAGCGCGCTGAAAGAGCTTAAATAGGTATCTGAAACACTATTTGCCTTAAATAGCTTTGGCAAGGCTTTTACTACCTTTGTTCGAAAAAGCCATGTAATAAGCCAAGTATTTCCTTTGCTTGAAAAAGCCTGCGGAACTTTTTTTAGCAAAGGAAATACTTGGTTTTTATGGAACTGTTCTTTTACTAAGAGCAGTTAAGAGGCCTAAAAGGAGGGCTTCGGCGCTTAGCTGTATTTAATGATGCAGTAGATAGCGCGTACGCCATCGCGCCAGCCAATTTTTTTACCTTCATCATAGGTACGTCCATAGTAAGAAATACCGACTTCAAAAATTCGACAATTCAGTTTAGCTACTTTAGCGGTAATTTCAGGTTCAAAACCAAAGCGATTTTCTTCGATCTTGATGCTTTGAATAATTTCGCGACGAAACACTTTGTAACAAGTTTCCATGTCTGTTAAATTCAAATTGGTAAACATATTCGACATTAGGGTAAGCAGGCCATTACCAACGCGATGCCAAAAATAAAGCACTCGGTGGGCATCTCCACCTAAAAAACGTGAACCAAATACTACGTCTGCACGGTTTGCTAGGATTGGCTCAACCAGTCGTGGATATTCATTGGGGTCATATTCCATGTCTGCATCTTGAATAATGACTAAATCTCCCGTCGCCGCTTGAATACCTGTGCGCAAGGCTGCACCTTTACCTTGATTCACTTCGTGATAAAGCACTTGACTGACTCGGCCTGATTTTTCAATTTCATTTTTTAATTTATCGCGCGTGCCATCTATTGAGCAATCATCAACAATGATAATTTCTTTATCAGGATACGGGGCAGCATTTACAGCATCAATGATCGCATTAATGGTGTTTAATTCGTTGTAGCAGGGGATAATGATGGATAGGCGCATAATTTATCGATTCTAATAGAATTATAATCAGGAAAGATGGTTTAAGTTTGGCCAAGGTTGCGTTGATTAGAAGATTGCTTTCTAAACAGTAAAAAATAGCTTTCTAGGGTTCAGTAACGCTATTACTTAAGGCCAACTAAGGGATCAATTGTAATTGATACATCATGACAGGCAATGCCCTGTAAATAGGAGCCATCAGTTCCCTCAATTTTTTTCAGAAAAACTCTAGGAATGGGGTTGCCTTTCAATAGGGTTTGTTTGCAATCAGGAATACTGGCACTGTAAATCGTAGTGCCTAAGGAAAAATCAACATCTTTAAAATTTTTAAAGCATGAAGGCATTATTTCAATAACATTTTTTACAAAGCTATTAGTTTGTTCTTCAGAAAGTGAATTAAATTTCCCATACGCATTTAGGCGACTTATATAGGGTATACAAGAGCTTAGTGTTGTGTGATGATGGCCAGCAGGAAATTGTCCAGAATAGCCATTAACCGTTGCTAGTCCCATGTCCTGTGCAATTACCATAGCATCTAGCTCAGTAAGATACCAGGGGCCTTTACCATCATTATTTATAAACAAAATGCTATTAGGCTGTAGGGGTAACGGCAAAAGAGCTATTACATCATTCTTTCTTTTAGCCCAACTCTCAAATGGCGTTCTAACATTGGTAAAAAATATAACCTCTAGACTGAGTAAGGTTGCTACCAAGATAGTGAAAAATAGGCGTTTGAAGTAATTGTTTTGGTTAAATCTGCTAATCAAGCCGTCACAACTTAGCGAGACAAGAATCGCTACGGGAAGACCCAGCACAATTACCATGCGGGTTACAGCCCGAATTGACATGATTCCAGGAATTGCCAACAGGAATTCATAAGCACTTGCTAAGCGACCCCCCCCAACTCCAAATTTCAGCGTGAGCAAAATAAGCAACAAAAAAGAAAAAAATGCTACTTTTCCAATTACATTTTGATCCTGAGCATATGGCCTATTAGTATTAAAGTACTTAAACCAAGGAATGATGCAGCCCAGAAGAAATAGGATTGAAACACCAATTCCTAAAAACAGCTGGTGTTCGCTTCTATAGCTAACCTCCGTAAACCAACTACCAATAAAAGAGCTAAGCGGCGAGCGATCGGCAATTAGATAGCTTTCTAGTCGCGGAAGCATCTGTTTTATTTCCAACACACTTCTGCTAAACCCATACTGTTGCGCAACCTGATGGTATTTCTGCAGTAGTAAAAATAATCCAGAAATACTGACAATCATTAAAGATAACCAAGAAATCCGCGAAAGTTTATTGGACTTAAACCAAGACTGCGCGAGCCTCCCTAAAAAATTATTCTTTAATAGGGGTAGTGAAGCAATAAAAGAAGCTAGCAGAAGAAAAATGAGGAATAAGCCCAAATAAATTGAGCAATAAAATTGCACGCATATCCAAAATGCAAGTACCCCTAAGGCGGTTATTTTTTGTTTATAAATAAAATTCCAGAGCGCATAAAATGCCAGAGGAATAGCAAAACGATAGACTAATTGAGAGTGCCCATCTTGAGCCAGTGATGGTAAGAAGTAGGAAAAAACAAATGCCCCAGCGCTTGCAGCAAAGATGGAAAAATGTAATTTTCTCAGTACGATGTAGCTAACAACAAAATTCAGTGAGCAGCCAATAACATACCAGCCGCTGAAGGCTTCTTCACGCGTAAATTCAAGCCAGCGAAGCAATAAATAAGGTAAGGCAGAGCCAAAGTGATTATCACTAAAGGCGAGCGCATCTTGATTGGGATAAAAGAATCCAGGGCTCCACAGATCTGTCCAGCGACCTGAAACCCAGCCAAATAGATGCTCAAGAATGACCGCATTAAACCTACCATCCGCTAGATCACCAGGGGTAGCCCTAAACCAATCGACTGATGGCATTGAGTAGCCAAAAAATCCGAGACACCCAAATAAAATAAGTGGGTAGTAAAGACCAAAAACCGTTTTAGCGCTAGTAAAAAAAGACAAAAGAATCAGCCTGCTGAGAAAATTATTTGAGGACCCCAAAGATTGCAGTCGTAATGCTATCAACACTGCCAGTACCGCTAACTTTGCGATAGGCTGGTGCCTTAACTTTAGCTTGAGGGTCTGGGGTACTTGACCAGCTGAAATAATAATCGACGAGGGGCCGAGTTTGATCGTTGTATACCTGTAAACGTTTGCGCACGGTTTCTTCTTTATCATCATCCCGCTGAATTAGCGGCTCACCAGTAAGATCGTCTTGGCCCACTTTCTTTGGTGGATTAAATGTAAGGTTATAAGTACGCCCCGAAGCAGAGTGAACACGACGACCACTCATGCGATCAATGATGGCCTCAAAGGGAACGTCAATTTCTAATACGTAGTCAATGGGAACTCCAGCATCTTTCATCGCTTGGGCTTGTGGAATGGTGCGCGGAAAACCATCGAATAAATAACCGTGAGAACAATCGGGTTGAGTTAAACGATCTTTTACTAAACCAATAATGATGTCATCCGAAACCAGACCACCAGAATCCATAATTTTTTTAGCGGCAATACCAACTTCAGTGCCTGCCTTTACTGCAGCGCGCAACATGTCGCCAGTGGAAATTTGTGGAATGGCAAATTGCTTGCAAATGAATTGGGCTTGAGTGCCTTTGCCAGCGCCTGGCGCGCCCAACAGTATTAAACGCATTGTTATTCCCCTGAAACCGACAAAATTGGATCTAAAACGTGATTGTCCTGTATTTTTTCCTGCTTAGCGCTAAGCAGGGCTAAGGATTTTCCCGATATAACCCTTATTTCCAGAGCGCTCGTACCCGCTCGAGGTCTTCTGCAGTATCGACACCAGCAGGCGGGGCTTTGGTAGCCATGCAGACCTGAATTGGGTAGCCATGCCACAGCGCCCGCAATTGCTCTAGTGATTCAGCTACTTCAGGGGGGGCGACGGTTAATTGCGAATAAGCTAAAAGAAAGTTGGCCCGATAGGCATAGATGCCCAAGTGGCGTAGGTAAGTTGGCAAAGACGTCGCATCATTGGTAATGTCCGACGCAGTTTTACGCGAAAAGGGAATAATTGAGCGTGAAAAATACATCGCCTCACAAGCCTGATTAAGTACTACCTTGACCACATGATGACTGGTAATTTCACTAGCGTCCTTAATTACTACAGCAGCTGTAGCAATCGCAGCCTGTGGATGCGTTACTAGAGTGAGTGCTACTTGATTAATTAATTCAGGCGGAATTAAAGGTTCATCACCTTGCACGTTCACCACCACATCATTGGGTTTAAGTGAAAGCAATTGCGTTACCTCGGCCAAGCGATCGGTGCCCGTTAAATGATCTGCCCGGGTAATCACGCAATCAATTTGATGTAAGGCGCAGGCTGCCTGTATCTCTGTTGAGTCTGTGGCAACGATGACTTTTTTGGCTAGTGATTTTCTGGCTTGCTCGGCAACTCTTACCACCATGGGCTTGCCCGCAATATCAGCTAGGGGTTTACGCGGTAAGCGCGTCGAGTCAAGTCGCGCTGGAATAAGCACAATGAATTCTTTTAATGGCGCAGTTGAACTCATCTGATGTGCAGGGCGCAGGAATAAAAAGTAATTAAGAGAAGATTTCGTCAGGCGTCAGACTACGTGCTTCGTCGACTAGCATTACGGGAATGTCATCGCGAATTGGGTAGGCTAATTTATCGGCCTTACAAATCAATTCATTTTTAGTGGCATCAAAATGGAGGGGACCTTTGCACAGGGGGCAAACTAAAATATCCAGCAAGCGTTTATCCATAATGTATTTTCCTTGAACTAGAAGCCCATTTAAATTGAGTTGATAGCTATTTTATTTCTGCCGAGGATCTGGACGTGAAATGATCGATGTGACCCAGTTCATAAAATCAGTTGATAGAGTCACTTTCATCGGCACCACCCAAATGCGTTCATCAGCAATATGACGGCATTTTACGGCATCCTTTTCAGTAATTAAAATACACTCTGCTTTTATTTCTGCGAAAAACTCGCTCGAATAACTACTATGATCAGGCAAGGCAATGGTCCGCGGCTTTAGACCATACTCCTTTAAGCAAGTAAAAAAGCGACTGGGGTTACCAAGCGCAGCTACAGCAACGATCGTTGTAGAAGCAAACATCTGCGCAATTTCTGCTAATGAATATTGCAAAGAGTGATCATTCAAACTGTAAGCTAGGCCTATTTCTGGCGAGAGATAAACGGCCCGCTGTTCTAAAAAGTAGTTAGGGTCAGTAGTACTATCAATTTCAACACTAGTCATGAGCGTAGCGTCACGTTCGCGATTAGCAGGCTCACGCAGCGGGCCAGCGGGCAATAAAAAACCATTACCTTCGCCGCGGCTATCGCGCACTACCAATTCAATATCACGGCCACCTTCACGAGCGGGCCAGCGCGGGAGGCCAAAATTCTGCAGGCCATCATCGCTAATAATCACATTGACCTGAGGATTTTTATTGAGCAATGCAGTAATACTCTTGCGCCGGTTTGCCTGAACCCAAATGGGAATCGTGCCATGGGTTTTTTGCGCAATCAACACGGGTTCATCGCCAACCATTGCAGGATCAGAGCGGGGCGTTACTTCGATCGTTTCCCGAAATTTTGTCGCATGGTGATGCGCAGACTTTTTCTTGCTGCTAGCATTTATATACCCCCGACTAATAATCCCGGGGTGCCAGCCCAGCGACTTGAGTTGTAGTGCGAGCGCAATCACAATCGGAGTTTTGCCGGTGCCACCAACGCGAATATTGCCAACAATAATGAGTGGTACTGGCGCAGCTTTAGCAAAATTAAGATCTTGAGCTGCATTACGTAAGCTGAAGAACCAACCATAGAGGAGCGCTAGGGGCCACAGCGCATAACTCAATAGCCTGCTGAGTAAATTACGTTGATCCCAAAATGGCGGCGCCGTTAGCATATTGTTAACATGTCTTAGGCAGCATTTAATTATTTGGTTTGGCTAGTAAAAACAATATTGCTTAAATTAGCATCACGGGCAGCTTCTAGCGCTGTCATCACAGATTGATGAGATGCGCGGGCATCAGCATCAATGCTTACTTGCAGGGCAGACTTCGTATCGATAGAGTTAGTATCAGCAGGTTTAGCATTCGCCAATTGCGCCAAAGCGTTGCTGAGTTGATCATTACTGACTATGCGACCATTTAGCGCATAGCGCCCATCCCGACTTACTGCCAAATGAATTTGTTGACTTTGATTTGCAGAATCCGCACCACTTGCATTTGGTAAGGCAATCGCTAATTCTTGAAAGCGCGTAAAAGTAGTGGAGATCATT
The DNA here is from genome assembly GCA_945878885.1 of Polynucleobacter meluiroseus. Taxonomy (GTDB): domain Bacteria; phylum Pseudomonadota; class Gammaproteobacteria; order Burkholderiales; family Burkholderiaceae; genus Polynucleobacter; species Polynucleobacter meluiroseus_C. The sequence goes on from CAMCUP010000023.1 coordinate 26,007, forward strand.
AAGAAAATTAAAATAACGAGTAAGACATCAATAAAGGGAATTAAATTAATTTCTGGAGGCGTATTGGCGCCAGCAGAAGTGCGACTAAGAAACAGGCCTTGATTTTTTCGTAAAGAAAAACGCCCAACGCGAGATTGATTTTTATTCATCGCTTGTATTGGGGTAGAGTTTTTTAAATAACTGGCGGGTAAATTCTTCGCACTCGCGTTGGCGTTGATCGGCCATTGAACGCAACAGGCGCCAAGCAGCTAAAGCGGGTATCGCAATTAATAAACCAAAGGCCGTGTTGTAAAGCGCTACTGAAATACCATGCGCTAGTTGCAAGGGGTTGCCAACGGCACTGCCTTGGCTGCCAAAAATTTCAATCATGCCCACGACTGTGCCAAATAAGCCCAGTAAAGGCGCGACTGTAGCGATGGTTGCTAGTGCACCTAAGTATCGGTCTAACTTCAGCCAAACTGCCTCAGCTGTGGCTTGAAGCTCTTCTAAGGCATGATTAGCCGGCGCTCCTGCCAGCTTTTCTGCAAGAGCACATGCCAACAGTGAGCCGACTGGAGAAGAGTTGCCAATTGAATTGATTAAGGTGGCGAGTCGGGGGTCTGATTGCCTGCTACCAAGACTCTGGTTTACCTGCATGCCTAATTCAAAGGCTTCCTGCAAAACCTCCGCGGGCAAAACCCGTTTTTTACGTAAATACCAGCTTCGCTCAATCAGAATGGCTAGGCCAAAAATAGAGACTGCTAAAAGAGGCCAAATCGGCCAACCGGCTGCAAGTAAGATGGTATACATAGACTTTCAGTACTTTAGCAAACTAAACTGAAAGTACGAGTCAAGCCTGTGGATAACTCTGTGCAAAACTTTTTTAATGAGCTTAGCTAAGTAATTGATTTTTCGATAAAGTGATTAATTTATCAATTTTAAGTAAGGCAAATTTAGATATATTTATCTTTATAAATCAATGGTTTATAAAAAATATGTCTGATTTATGCCACGCTTTGGGTAAGTTAGTGTTTACTTCCAATATCGGCCTATAAGAAATTTTCTACCTGTGGATATGTATCGTAAAAGAAGCACAAAAAAATCGCCCTAGAAGCCCCATTTTGATTGATTAGAAGAATAAATATGTCGGAAATAACAAGGTCGGTACTCACCGTTGGCGAGCTCAACCGCGCAATTGCTGAATCCTTACAAGAGAGATTCGATACGGTATGGGTTAGCGGGGAGATTTCCAATTTCAAGGCTTATGACAGTGGGCATTGGTACTTTTCATTAAAAGATGAAGAAGGCCAAATTCGCTGTGTGATGTTTCGCGGACGCAATGGTCAAGTCGGCTTTATGCCCCAGTCTGGCGATTTAGTAGAGGTGGGTGCGAGCTTAGGTTTATATGTCCCTCGTGGCGATGTGCAGCTAACGGTGCAAGTGATGCGTAAAGCCGGCTTAGGCGGTCTTTACGAAGCATTTTTGAAGCTTAAAGAAAAGTTGGCTAAAGCAGGTTTATTTGATGAAGCAGTCAAACAAGCAATTCCAAC
>CAMCUP010000024.1 GCA_945878885.1 Polynucleobacter meluiroseus
TGATCTTGCTGTTCCTGCTGCTGATCTTGCTGTTCCTGCTGCTGATCTTGCTGTTCCTGCTGCTGATCTTGCTGTTCCTGCTGCTGATGTTGCTGTTCCTGCTGCCACTACTTCTGGTGAGACTGCTGTGGGTGGTGGTACTGCTGCCACTACTTCTGGTGAGACTGCTGTGGGTGGTGGGGATGCTGCTGCTGAGGATGATGAGGATGCTGCTGATGTTCCTCCCGTATAAGGTGCCGCGGGAGACGATAGGGGCGTACCCCCAACTAAAAGAGCCCGGGTATAGCCAATTAATTTTTATTTAGTGTGTGATGATATGGTCCATCAGTCTAGAAGTACTTCTTTAGCATACTAAGCTGTACCTATGCATAACACCCTAATAGTAAATTTCCTAATAAGATATATAAGAAAACTTTAATTTAGTCATTGGAATTCTTCTTTCTCTTTTATATAGCTACAATCGACACCTAAAACTAAGCCCTAATGCGAATAATTAAGCCTCGTGCCATATCTCTTGCTGGACATCCTATGGCGATTCCAAATGGAACGCAATTGATGGTTACGAGCTTAACCAGCTTTAAAATGGTTGATGGTGAACCTATTTTATGCAGCGAACAAGATGTATGGAAAGCCCTAAAAGATGTTTTGCCCAAAAAAACTGTGCCCGATCTAGGTTTGCCAAAACCTCGTTCAGAGTGGCTCGCTTTTGCTAACGCCTATTCCTCCAGCCCAACTGATAGGGCAACTTTAGCCTCAGTAAAAATTATGCGAGGAAAAAATAAACTATCTGAAAAAAAACTATTTATAAGCGGCCCCCGTAACTGGAAAAATTATGCTGGGATTGCTATGCCTGGGGAGCCCGCTGCTTTGGGCGGCCCTTTGCCGCTAGATTGGGCATATGCGTTTGGTAATAAGGATAACCCTATTAATCCGCGTGGGGTGGGGCAGTACAGCGATGCTTGGGCGGGCAAACCCATGCACCAAATTGATTATGAAAATGCATTCATAGCCTCTCCTCGAGAGGACGCATATCCAGCTGGGTTTGGGCCATTGCCGATTGAAGCATCATCACGCTTTAAGCCAAAAGGAACCTACAATGAACACTGGCGCAAGGAAGAATATCCAGCCTTTCCAAGCGATACCCCACCAGAGCAATTTATGTTATCGCCCAAAGACCAGCGGCTTGATCATCCTTTTCAGACAGGAGATACGATTCAGTGTAGTGGCATGCATCCCAATGGAGAGCTTATAGAATGGGTGCTACCCGATTGGCAGGCGCGAGTGTACGTTACTTTTAAAGCGAATCCTACGCAATTGATCCCCGTTACCTTAAATTTGGATACGCTATGGCTGATTCCGCATGAGGAATTGCTTGGTTTGATGTGGCGAGGATATATACCCATCGAGGAAACCGATGCTTATGATATTGATTTATTGTTTGGCGCACTAGAAGATAAGGATGAGCCTAAAACTGAAAGGCATTATCAAATGGAAATTGATGTACGCTCTGGAAAGAGTGCGCAAACAAGCGCTTTGATGACCTTTGATGATTCGGGTTTATTGCCAAAAGGACAAAAAGGGTTGCTGTTACCAGAAATTCCTCAAAACGTAAAAGATCGCATTGAAAAAGCTTTTCAAGACGCCGATTCGGCTCGTTCAAAGAGTGAAGCATACGACAACATGTTTAAGCAAAAAAATTCCTCATGACAAGTCCGTCGCCAACCGATCAGTCGCCATCAAGTGAAGCCGCCTCACTGGGCCAAGAGATGGGGAAAATTATTCTTTCACCAAAGCCAAATACTGCTCGGTTGCATCAGGCAATGGAACGCCTTCAGCAATTGGGGCATGAACATCGGATGACTGCGCTAGCGGAAATTCGCAAGAAGGCAAAAGAAAATCCCAACCATCCATTAGCATCACAATTAGATGGTCCGCCCAGCAGAAAATATTTAGCCAATATTAAGATGCTTAAAGAGGCAGCTGCGCATAGCCATGTTGATAATAATGTAGAGATTCAAAAAGCAGAAAAAAAATTATTAGAAATAATGGCGCTTGCTTCAGATCGACAGCGTTTAATTGCGCATATGTTGCCTGTAGGGGCGCCGCTAATAGATCCTCAATTACTGGGTCAGGAGATTGAAAAATTTGCGCATACCAAGCATGAACCGCTTGCATCTCGCTATGCTGACTGGTTAGGAGCAGATTTATCTGGAAAGAATTTAGATGGCGCAAATTTACAAGGTGCATTTTTAGATGGTGCTAATTTAGAGGGTACATCACTAGTAGGCGCCAATCTAGAAAATGTAACCTTGGTAGGAGCAAATTTAAGCAATGCTGTTCTTACGGGTGCAAATTTAAAAGGCGCTAACTTAGGTGGAGCATATTTAACCAATACAAAATTAGATAAAGCGAATTTAAATGAAGTGATTTTTGATAGGGCGATTTTAGATGGCACGGATTGCCAAGGAGCTACGATGACTGAAACTTCATTTTTAGGGGTTCAAGCCATTAGCGCAAATTTTACTGATACAGATTTATCGAAATCAAAGTGGTTAGGGATCAATAAGGACGCTGATCTAGAGGCAATCGCTAAGAACCTAGATTTTGAGAAAGCCATTTCACCATTACATATTGGTGGAATTAATTTTAATGGGGCGAATTTATCGTTTGCTATTCTGTTGGGTTGTGTAGCAAACGATGGTATTAAGATGTCTAAAGCGAATTTAACAAAAGCGAGTTTCCAGCTTTGCAGCTTTAATAAAGCCGATTTTTCCTATGCCCAATTTTCTAATACCAGCGTAGTTTTTGGAACAAGCATGACTAAGTCTAATTTTTATAACGCAAGTATTGCTGCTAGTTTTTTTCGTGGGGCAGATTTAAGTCAATCGAACTTTCATTTAGCACGCTTAGATAAATCCAATTTCTCGCTTAGCAACATGACAAATTGCAGTGTAATTCAAGTTAGCGGTTCAGGCACTCGTTTTGATCGTGCTAACTTAACTAACGCAACCTTCCTCTCATCTAAACTCATTGGCGGAGTATTTCGCAATGCAAACATCAGTGGCACCTGTTTTGATGATTCCAACTTGACCCATGCTGATTTTTCAAAATCAACCGCCACTAAAGCAACGACTTTTATCAATGCTAATCTTAGTAGGGCATTGTTTACTAAATCAAAATCAATACAGTAGGAACTTAAATCATGCCAGGCTTTGCTAATAATATGTTGGTGCTTAATATGGGCTTACCCGATGTTTGTGATGATGGGCCCGTAGTTATCCCCTTTGTGAATTTCTCTGAAACGCTAATGGCAATACCCATGGTTCCCACTATCTTGGTAGAGGGCACGCCCATTCAAAATATGCTTTGTGACGTTGACTTATCTGAGGGTGATTTAGGAATTGGGGTAGCCAGTGGCATGTGTATGGGGCCGACTTTTTCGGATATGGGCTCATTCACCTGCCTAATGGACGCTGGCCCAGTAACGACCACCTTTGATATGACGATTCAAAATTTGAGTAATTGTCCTGGACTGCATATGACGCCCGGACAAGTTTGTTTACTTGTACTAATGGAGTAGATTTGGTCTTTAAATAGACTACAGGTAGTATATTTAATTATCACAACCACTATAGATTGATAGCCCTATTTAAATACTTAAAGATTCTATGAGTTATTTTGGTGCAATAAGCTATTTCGCTGTAAATTTAACTTGCTATATTTGATTTCATTTTTCGAGATGAAATAATAGAAAAAGCGCGAAGCTAGTAATAACCCTAATACGTAATAAAATTATTTGTTATGTATTACATTTATTGTAATTGACTTAACGCATTTTAATAGTAATATTCACTTTTAGTGATAAATTTTTAGTAATAAACATTGTTAATTTGAAGGAGTGCAAGCATGTCCACAGAAGGTTCTGTAGCGCCAAAGGAGCGCATTAATATCACCTTTAAGCCTGCCACAGGCGGCGCTGAAGAGCAAGTTGAATTGCCATTAAAACTATTGGTAATGGGTGATTTTACGCAACGCCCTGATACCCGCCCAATTGAAGATCGTGCCCCAATAAATATTGATGCTGATACTTTTTTTGACGTCATGAAGGCACAAAATTTGGCCTTAAGCATGACAGTGCCCAATAAATTAGATCCCGCTAATCCCAATGGAATGTTAGCGGTTAATTTGAAATTTAATACGCTTGACGATTTCACTCCCGATAATATCGTTACCAATGTGCCAGAGCTTGCAAAGCTATTAGAGTTACGCGGAGCACTAAAAGCCCTGAAGGGCCCCTTAGGAAATGTGCCAGATTTTCGGAACAAATTGCAAAGTTTGGTCTCAGACCCAGCTACACGTGCAAAGCTCTTGACTGAACTCGGTCTTAACAAATAATTAATAAACATATTTATTTTAGGAACTACCATGGCAGACGAACAAACTAATTCAACACCAGCAGCTGGTGCAGCCCCCGCGGCTGATGGACCCTCTTTAATTGATCAACTTTTAGCCACCTCGAACGTAAAGCCGGGCGATGCTGCTTATGCGGTTACTAAAGAGGGCTTGCAATCATTTGTCGCCTCTCTTCTTGAGCCAGCTTATGCAACAGATCGCGTTACCGCAGCCTTAGCGGACGAGATGATTGCTGATCTTGACAAAAAATTAGGTATGCAGGTTGATCAGATTTTGCATAATCCTGAGCTTCAAAAACTGGAATCAGCTTGGCGCGGAATGATGTTTTTAGTCAAAAATACCAATTTCCGTGAAAATATCAAGATTGGCTTTATGAATGCTACGAAAGACGATTTGTTAAGCGACTTTCAAGACTCACCAGATATTACCAAGTCTGGCCTTTATAAGACAGCCTATTCCTCTGAATATGGTCAATTCGGTGGCCAGCCATGGGGAGCAATGATCTCTAACTTTGATTTTGGTCCAGGTCAAGAAGATGTAGCCTTGTTAACTTCAGTGGCTAGTATTGCGGCCATGGCGCATGCCCCCTTCATTGGTTCCGCTGGCGCCTCCTTCTTTGGTTTACAAGATTTTGCGAAGCTGCCAGATTTAAAAGATCTATCATCCATTTTTGAAATGCCCCAATACGAAATGTGGAATGGCTTTCGCGATAACGATGATTCCCGTAATGTGGGTTTAGTGATGCCCCATTTCTTGTTGCGCACCCCTTATGGCGATAACACTATACCTTCCAAGAAATTTGTTTATAACGAAGACGTGAGTGGTGGTAATTCTAATTTTCTTTGGGGTAATGCCTCCTTTGCCTTTGCTTCGCGCTTAACTGCTAGCTTTGCTGATTACCGTTGGTGTGCCAATATTATTGGGCCCCAGGGCGGCGGTGAAGTGGATGGCTTGCCAGTTTATACCTACGAAGCAATGGGTACGTTACAGGCTAAAATTCCAACTGAAGTACTCATATCTGAGCGTCGTGAGTTTGAATTATCGGAACAAGGCTTTATCGCTTTAACGATGCGTAAAGATACTAATAATGCCTCGTTTTTCTCGGCTAATTCAGCACAAAAAACCAAGTTTTATGGCAATACACCAGAGGGCAAAATTGCGGAGACTAATTATAAATTAGGCACTCAATTGCCATATATGTTTATTGTTGATCGCCTTGCTCACTACCTTAAAGTGTTGCAACGTGAAAATATTGGTACTTGGAAAGAGAAGTCTGATATCCAAGACGAATTGAATAAGTGGATTAGCCAATACGTCGCAGATATGGAGGCGCCTACTGCAGAGGTACGAAGCCAGCGGCCTTTACGTCAAGCTAGCATTACCGTAGAAGATGTTGATGGCGACCCGGGTTGGTATCGTTGCAACATGACAGTTAGGCCCCACTTTAAATACATGGGCTCTTATTTCACGCTTTCTCTGACCGGTAAATTGGAAAAGAAATAACTTCTTAACGACGTTATAGAAATACCAATTATTTAACACTTTTTATTTGAGGTTTTTCGATGTCCACAAATGCATATATGACTGCTACAGGCGCCAAACAAGGAGCCATTCAAGGAAGTTGCCAGATTCAAGGCCACACAAATCAAATGATCGTATATAAATACGAACATATCATTGATATTCCTACAAACGCACAAACAGGGCAGCCTACTGGCTCGACCCATTTAGGGCCAGTTAAAGTTACCAAGGAAGTTGATGAAGCATCTCCTTTGTTGGCGCAGGCCTTAACTACAGGCGAAGTTTTAACTGACGTAAAAGTCATGTTTATGAATATTTCAAAAGATGGGAAGCCGCAAAATTACTACACTATTGAATTAAAAAAGGCTATCGTTACTTCGATTACATTTGATAATCCGATGACATTATTGCCAGAAAATGGTCCTTTAGGGTTTATGGAAACCATTTGTATGACTTGCGAAAGTTATACCGCTACTGACGAGTTGAAATCGAAAGAAATGAGTTATAGCTGGACAGGTAGCAAGTAATTATTGCAGCCTTTTTTTGCTGTAATTGAGCCCTTGAATTAGCTATGCGTACAAGATTACTTGAGCGCATAGCTAACTTAGAGGTACCTATTCCAACTGGGGTAGTTACGCTGCATGAAATTGCGATTAAACGCTCTATCATGAGCTATCTTGAGCGTCTACTTAATACCCGTAGGGGCGATCCCGCAATTGACCCCAATTATGGTTTGCCAGATATGGCTAATATTGCTGGAACTCTTCACGCAGAGTCCAATGAACAATTGGAGCAAGACATTGTGGAACAAATTCAGCTCTATGAGAAGCGCTTTACCCAGCCCGCTATCAATCAAGTGATTGATAAAAAGAATCCAACCGCATTTCTCTATGAGTTACGAGGAATGATTGACATATCTGAAATTGGCGCTGTTATGCGGCCATTTATCCTGAATCTAAAATTAAACTCTGGTGGTCGGATTTCTCTAGAGGAAAAACGTGGATTTTGAGGGTGTTTATCTACAAGAATTAGCGCGCCTTCGAACTTTAGGTCAAGAGTTTGCGCAAGAGCAGCCTATGGTAGCTTCATATTTGGGGGGCGAAAGTGGTGATCCTGATGTGGAGCGCCTGTTGCAAGGAGTAGCATTTTTAAGTGCCCTGGTTCGCAAAAAATTAGACGATGAAGTGCCAGAGTTTATTAACGATGTAGTGTCACTAGTTGGAACCGATATTGTGGGCCCCTTACCTGCGATGTCCGTATTAAAACTAGACAGTACCGGTAAAAATCCAAATGGCGTAGAAATTCAGGCGGGCTCAGAATTTGCATCTCAGCCCATTGATGGAACACCTTGTATTTTTTCAACTTCCTGGTCTCTTATCACCCAGCCAGTAGAGTTAATTTCTTGCTTGACTGAAACAGCGGGCAACAATGGTCGCATTACTTTAAATTTAGAATTACAAAATTTACTTTTAGCCCAATGGACTGGAAATAAGTTATCAATCTATTTTTCAGGCCCTTATCCCGAAGCTGCAAATATGGCTTACACCGTGTTACACAAGCTAAAAAAAGTTTCAGTTCGTTTTGGTACTGACAAGAATACACAGAGCTATCCATTGACTGTTCAGTTTCCTGGATTAGACCCTGAGAAATCTTTATTCCCTGTAAAAGCAGTGGTTGCAGGGCATTTACGTTGGGCTAGACAATCTCAGGCTTTTCCAGAGAGAGGATTTTTTATTGAACTTTCTGGGTTTAATGCTGCACCGAAACCGCCAGGGGTAAAAGAATTTAGTATTGATTTTGATTTTATTTATAAAGGTCAGCACATTAATAAAATCACTAACGCACACTTTACTTTAAATGCGGTACCTGCTTGTAACATCTTTGATACGTCTGCTATTCCAATTCAAAGAACAGGTTTGCAAGAAAATTATTTAATTGCTCCGCTGGGTTTTGATAGCGATAAAGTACAAATTTTTGATGTTCAAAAAGTCACTGGGCGGGAAGAAGGAAACTCAATTGAGCACGAATACTTTCCAACTTCATCAGTTTTTATGGGCACCAGTGGGCATTCATATCAAGTGATAGCAGAAGAGAGCGTGCGGCAGGGCTCTATTAACCATTTTTTGCGTTTACCTTTTAATAGTACCAGCATAGGCTCATTTATTGGAGCTAATCCAAAGCGTGAGACCTTATCATTATTTGTGCGATGTACCAATGGCATCTTGGCTGAGCGTATTCGACTGGGTGAAATTAATCAACGTACTCCGCAATCGCCCGAGAAGATCACTGTGACCAATATTACTGTTCCTATTGGAGCAACAAAGCCTGCTATAGGAAGTGATGGCATGTGGAAAGTCGCTGCGCATGCACGTTTAAATTTAGGGGCTGCAGCTGATACTAAAACGCTTAAAGAGCTATTAAGCTTATACCTCCCAGAAGGGGGCGAAAATGTTGGTCGAGTAGTTGCTCAGCGTAGACGTGTCGAAGGAATTGAGAATGTTTCTCTCGCTAGCGATACGCGCTTAGTCAAAGGAAATTTGTATCGTGGTGTAGTAGTAACAATACAGTTGCATCATAATTTTTATCCCTGCACTGGTGATTTATATTTATTTGCCAATGTTCTTGCGTACGTATTGGCTGGATTTGTTGAGCTCAATACTTATGTGACCCTAAGAGTACATGATGTAGTTAATGGAGAGTTATACGAATGGCCTTACCTCCTGTCGTCCAGGCAAACGATTTAATAGGTTACATCACTCAAAATCAACATCAAATTGAGTTTTTTCAATTGATGCGACTGTTAGCGCATTGTTTAAAAAAAGCTTTTCCTGAGCAGACTTGGGAGGAATCATTTGAACAATTTGTTCGTATACGCCCGAGTCTGTCAATTAGTTTTCCAAGCCATAGTATTAACTCTATAGAAGTTCTCAAAGACCATAAGATCTTAGTCGAGACTACTTTTTTTGGGCTTTATGGAGTCACCTCCCCATTACCAAATTTTTATTGTGAAGATTTATTAGCTTTAGAGCATTCTGGCCGTAGCTTTAATCGGCGCTTTTTTGATCTATTTCATTTCTTACTTTATCCATTGTTACTCTCAGCTATTACGCGTTTTAGAGTTTCAACTGGTCTTCAGGAGGGTGATAATGTTCGGCAAAGAATGAGGCGAGCCAGTTGGCTTGGGATATCAACCCCAAAGATTGCAGAGCGATTTAATGAGTGGCCGGAAATGCTAAAAATTGCATCTATCTTGTCCACTTCTTACTGTTCTGTTTCTGGCTTAGAGTCATTAATCATAACGCTAGTAGGGTCGGGTAAGGTAAAAATAATTTCTTGCCCTGTTGTACGTGCAGCAATTCCAAATCAGTTCGCTTTGCGGCTTGGTATGCAGGGAAATGAATTGGGTTCCCAGACAGTTTTAGGCTGTACTTTAATTGCCCCAAATAATAATTATGTCCATATTGAGCTACAGGATCAATCGCATGAAGATGCGCTGGCTTTTTTCCCTGGGGGCTCAAAATATCAATTATTAAAACAAGCTTTAACATTATATGTGCCCGTCTACTTAAAACTTTGTTTAAAAGTAAGAACTAATACATTTGCAGGCAAATTATCTGAAACGGCGTTAGGTTATGGCGCTAGTTTGGGTAACCAAGTGCGCAGCCAAAATTTAGCTTTTTACGTTTCCTAAACCTATACCCTGGACGCTGCATGCAAGTAGTTGATCTGAAATCGTTAGTAGAGCGCCTGAATTCTACCTGCCGCAACTCTCTTGAAGCTGCCGCAGTAAATTGCTTAAATCGCACTCATTATGAGATTACGCCTGAACATTTTATGCTGCGCTTGATGGATGAGCAGTATGGTGATATGCGCTTAATCTTAAAACAGGCAAATTTGGATGGTAATGAATTTATTCGGCAACTAGAGAATGAAATTGAAGGAATGAAAATTGGTAATGGGGGTAAACCTCAGTTTTCCCCTTTATTACCTGAATTTTTTGCCGATGCATGGCTTATCACTTCGGTTGAATTGAATGACGAAAAAATTCGCGCAGGCGCATTATTGGCAGCTTTTATTGCCCGCAATCACTTAATTGGGAATAATAAATATTTTGCTCTTTTCCGCGGTTTAAGTCAGGAAAAAATCATTGAATTATTACGCCAGATTGCGCCCAATTCAATTGAAAGTAATGGATCAAAAGAATTGCGTGGTTTACTTACTAATGACAAAACTTCATTTACTGATCAAGGCCGTGAGGCAATTAATCGCTTTTGCGATGATTTCACTGCAAAGGCGAAGGCAGGCAAGATCGATCCGGTATTTGGACGGGACGATGAAATACGGCAAATTGTAGACATTTTGGCGCGGCGTCGTAAAAATAATCCGATTTGTGTTGGTGACCCTGGGGTTGGAAAAACCGCGGTCATTGAAGGACTTGCTTTACGCATCGTCGAGGGGGACGTACCTGATATGTTGCAGGGAGCGACAATTTTAGGCCTTGATATGGGTGCTCTTGAGGCTGGGGCAGGGGTAAAAGGAGAGTTTGAGAATCGCTTGCGTAACGTCATCAATGAAATCAAAGCCTTTACAACCCCAGTACTCTTATTTATTGACGAGGCTCATACCTTAATTGGCGCAGGGGGTGCTGCAGGCACCAATGATGCGGCTAACTTATTGAAGCCAGCATTAGCGCGTGGCGAGTTACGTACGATTGCTGCCACTACCTGGGGGGAATATAAGAAATATTTTGAAAAAGATCCTGCTTTAGCTAGGCGCTTTGAGTTGGTTAAATTAGACGAGCCCACCGTTGCAATGACCGTACAAATATTGCGCGGCTTAAAACCTCACTATGAAGCGATGCATCAGGTTATTGTGCGTGAAGACGCCTTAGTAGCTGCGGCTGAATTGTCTCATCGCTATATCACCGGTAGACAATTGCCCGATAAGGCAATTGACTTATTTGATACTGCGTGCGCTCGAATTAAAGTCAATTTATCGTCTAAGCCTGCCGTGATAGAAGATCGTGAACGTACCCTACAAATGCTCGAACTCGAACAAAAGGGAATAGAGCGTGATGAAGATAATCGCCTGCCTATCAAGAAAGGTCGGCTGGCTGAAATTAGCTCTGAAAAAATTACGATTCAAAGTGAATTAGAAAAATTTTGCGACCTTTTTTCAAATGAAATGGCGGCGGCACAAATGCTTATTTCTTTGCGTCAAGAAGTTGCCGTTATAAAGCTTACTTTACCCGTTGATTTTATAAAACTGGCTGATCTAACTTCTCAACTTGAGCAAGCGGAAAAAGTTTTAGCTCAATTACAAGAGACAGAAAAGCTGGTGCACATTGAGGTGGGGCCGGATACCGTTGCTAAAGTCGTATCTGATCGCACTGGAATTCCACTTGGAAAAATGATGCGCGATCAAGCTGCCAATGCATTACAGCTTGAGCAAGATTTAAATGAGCGTATCAAAGGCCAATCTAGTGCATTAATGCTTATAGCTGAAACGCTAAAGTCAGCACGTTCTGGTTTGCGTGACCCCAACCAACCAATGGGGATTTTTTTGCTTGTTGGTCCATCGGGCGTAGGCAAGACTGAAACCGCCTTGTCGATTGCCGAGCTGATGTTTGGTGGTGAACAGGCCCTAATCTCGGTAAATATGAGTGAGTTTCAAGAAAAACATTCTGTTAGTCGTTTGGTAGGCTCACCTCCTGGATATGTTGGCTATGGAGAGGGCGGCGTTTTGACTGAAGCAGTGCGTCAGCGACCTTATTCTGTTGTTTTGCTTGATGAGGTTGAGAAAGCCCATCTTGATGTGGTGAATTTGTTTTATCAAGTCTTTGATAAGGGCGTTTTATCTGACGGAGAGGGACGCGAAATTAATTTTCGCAATACCGTTATTTTCTTAACTAGTAATTTGGGCTTAGAGCAAATTACTGAACTATGTGCGCATCAATATCCGCCAAGTACCGAGAAAGTATTAACAGCTATTCGTCCTATTTTGTCTCAGCACTTTAAGCCGGCATTACTGGCGCGGATGACGGTAGTGCCATTTTTGACCCTGCCTGAAGAGGTCTTGCGTTCTATTGTGAGCCTAAAGTTAGCTAAATTGGCTGAGCGTTTGCATCAAAATAATGGTATTACGCTAGAGCTTGGCGCTGGGGTTATCGAAGCAATTACTCGACGCTGCACCGAGGTTGAAACCGGGGCTCGCAATATTGACTTCATATTAAAAGGCGCAATTTTGCCTTTGTTGTCAAACACCCTATTGCTAGGCATGGCTGATGATGTGCAGCCATCCTTAGTTAGGCTAGAAATCGACCCGCAAGGTGAATTTAAGGCAATTTTTAGTTAAATTATGGGGATAATTATATTTTGCACCAAAATAAGGCAAAATTACTTTGCCCCAGCTTTTTTGAGGGTGAATACGTTGTTTTAAGTTATATGAAAAGGGCATAAATACATATATCATATGGAGAATTTCCTATTTTGCACCATTTAATTCAAAAATTTATTGCCACTGAATACGCTAAATGAACTTTTCACACCCAATTTATTGGCATCAGGGGATATTTCTCCAGCCGCAGCATTTTCAATATAGCGATCAATATCATGGCACATCGTATGCAAGGCTTTTTGGCCTATCCCGAAGTCAGCCTTACGGGATTTCTTCCTTAACGATTTCCACAGAGCGCTTAAGTGCTGGGTTCTTATCTTGCACCGTTTTGCAAGCCGTTATGCCTGAGGGTACATGGATAGATATCGGGCAAAACTCTCGGTTGCCTGATCGGGATATTCGTTCTTTACTTAACAAAGATGGTAAATATCGAGTAGCTTTTGCATTGCCAAAAATCATTCCTGGATTACCAGCAGTAGCCACAGCAGCACACGATGGCCGTTTTGAGACGCCTGGAAATCCGGAGGTTTTACCTGATTTATATGATGAAAGCCCAGATTTGGCGATTGACCGCCTTTGGTTTCGTGGCCGTTATTTAATTGGCGATGAGATCGAGACTGCGAAAGATATGTCGATCTTAACTATTGGACATTTAGTGGTTGAGAATAATGCCGCTAGTTTGGATCCGAATTATGCCCCGCCTTGCCTGCAGATAGACGGATATGACATTCTTAAGGGCCAAGTAAATGACTTGGTCGATATTTTAAAATCCCGCTTAGCACAGTTATCCAAGCTTGCGCACCCTTGGCGCTTGTCTAGTGACTCAATTGAGCCTGGTTTTCTGCGAGACCGCCTTATACAAGCTGATCTAGCCCAAGCTATAACAGAAATGCAACATCGCATTTCATTAAACATTGAGCCAGCTATTTTGTTTGAGGTAACCTTAGTTCTTGCTGCCCGTCTTTGTTCTTCAGGTGGCTTGAGTTTTCCTGATATGCCCAATTGGGAAATTGAAGATCCTTGTCGCTCCTTTGGGCGGATTCAAGCTATTTTGACGGGTTTATTAGAGCAATTACGAGCTGGACCCGATAGTACGGCCGTCTTTCATCATCGGGGTGGTTGGTTTGAAGCCCAGGTTCCAAGTGCGGCTAGAGTTGGCCAGCATTTTGCTTACTTAATTTTGCAGGAAGTGTCAGAAACAGAATTATTACAAGCTGGCCCCCCGAAGTTGGCGCCTTTATCCCGCATTGAAACTATCGTCAGTCGTGCACTCCCGGGCGTTTTCTTGGAGCGCCTAAATCGCATTCCCTATGGCTTAGGAGAAGGAGCGGGCGCTTTTGTATGGGCTATCGATAATAAAGATCCATTATGGCAAGAGGCAAATACTGCCGGTATTATTTGTTTGAATTGGCTTGATTTACCGAAGCACGCGCGAGCGCTTATTGTTTACTTTAGAGCATAATTAGTCTCAGTGCCGATCAATATACCCCTATAAAGACAGCCCAATGACCTTAGGCCGCCAAAACAGCTTAATTCGAGAAATCGCTGTTTTGACGCCTCTAATCAAAATAAGTTTGCTTGTTAGTTTAGCGATATTACTTTCATCTTGTGCCTCAAATTCTAAAAAAGATGCATTGAAAAACGCTGACTACACCAGTGATCGCAATGGCATCAGTCTTAAGTTGGTGGCGCCAGCTAGACTCAATTTAGTATCAAATTTGCCACATACTTTAGCACTCGCCGTGGTGCAACTAAATTCCTCTAAAGCAGCTTTAGCCTTATCAAAAAGTAGCCCCGATTTAGATAAATTATTATCAGGAATTCCACCAACTGATAATGCTGTGCTGGCGGTAGATCGCTATGTGATTCAGCCTAGTGCTGTAGATACACTCACGATTGGGCGCGTAAAAGATGCGCAAGTCATTGTTATCTATGCTGGTTACTTCAACGCTTTGCAGGATAAGCGCGTGCGAATATATGAAATTCCAGTGAAGATAAGCTCTACAGGTTGGTTTAAACAAACCTACTCGGGTAGCCCTTTGCCTTTGAATCTTTCGATGAATTTAGGTGAAACCTTTATCGTTGATTTATCAATAATAAAATCAAATACCGATGATGATGAGGCAGAGTCTCCAAACAAAGATAACCCAACGCTTAACGGAGCGCAACCGCCAAGTAATTCTCAACCCAGTAAGGTGATGGGTTTATGACGCGCTACCCATCAAAATACGAACAACACGCTATTTTTGCGCAGCCCTTTTCACTTTTTATGGTTGAGGTAACTGTTGCAATAGATGCTAAAAGGTCAACAGTTGAACAATTATTTATTGAATTAAGTGAGGGCGTTATAAATGCCCAAGCTACCGCTAGTCATCTTGGCGCTGAAAAAGATGCGGTTAGCGCAGCTTTGTTCGCTGTTTGTGTTTGGGCTGACGAGCAAATTATGAATGCGGAATGGGAGGGTGTTTCTGAGATTTGGTCCAATACCTTGCTACAAAAAGAGTTCTTTAATACCAATTTAGGGGGTGAACTCTTTTATGAAAAGTTAGATACATTATTTGGTGACACGATGATTGCACATGATGTGTATGCACTCTGTTTGGCACAAGGTTTTAAGGGCAAGTATGTCTTTAATTTAGAAATACAAGAGCTTGAGATCAAGAAAAAGAAAGCGATTGAAGTATCGTTAGTTTATACAGGCCTACAAAATTCTAAAGCTGAAACTTTTGCTAGCATTAGTCACTTTGCTAAAGAACCTGAACTGATCGCTTTAGATGCTAAGGTAATTAAACCAATTGCCTATACCACCATTATTCTCGTTGCACTCAGTTTATTTTTGTATTTATTCTTACAAAATCAAGCTACAGCTGTATTAAAAATCTTTAGTTAATTATGCTAAAGAAAATTTTTGATATTTTTCTTATTCTACTAGTAGCTCTAGCCTTGCTTGCCTTGGGGTGGGTTTTTCAAGTCTTTTTTGATTGGTCCCCAGGCACCATGTATTTATGGCCCATTGTCGCTTTTACTGTATGGGGAGTTTTTGTCTTTGCACGCAAAGCATGGGTTAAATATCGTGCAGCTGAGCGCCTTAGGACACAATTACCAATTGCTGAATTGGCTAGCGCTGATCCAGATTGGGTGGCTGGCGTTCAGCAATTACTAACAGCGCAGCATAATCAAGACAAAAATTTTCATTACGAAGAAGAGCTTACGCTAAGCAATGACTTGCCACATGTACAAGCATTTATTGTTTGGTTGGATAACTACATCGTTGAAATTCTGAATGGCAATCGCTTGCGTTTTTTCCTCGATTTTGATTGGACTCAAAAGACTCTAGCGCGCCTTCATCAAAATTTAGTTGATACGCTGGAAAGAAATCGCATTGAGTTTTTATCGGTAATTCCGGGTATTACCTATTTATTCGGCAAGAAAGTACCTCAGCAGGCTGTTCTAGGGCCACATAAAATTCACTTTATATTTGGGATGACTGGCTCAGGGAAAAGTACATTGCTACAACGAAGCAGCTTTGGATCGCATGTGGGTGAAACTAATCCCGATGCAGTAATTACCCCGACGCAATCTTGCCGCCTTGCATTTTTAGAGGCTGGAATCATGATTGAGGTTTCAGGCAAGCATGTTGACCCTAATATTAATACTGAATCATGTGATGCTGGATGGAATAGTTTATTAGCCAGCATTACTGCTGATGTAAATACGCATCAAATTGCCTCTGTAGTTGTTTGTGTATCGCCTGAGGAATTGACTGGACCTCAAGCAGGCACTACTTATCAGGGCATTCAAATCATTCGACGTCGTATTGCAGATTTAATGGGACTATCTGGGAAGCGCTTACCAGTGTATTTGGTACTAACTCAAGTGGATTTAATTGGATTAACACCTTTAATTAAAGTCTTACCTGAAAATCTTTTAGCCCAACCGGCTGGGGCATTATTGCCAGTTGATCAATTGGCTATTACCAATTCTTCTGCTCAAGAGTCAGTTTTAGAAATTACGCGCTATTTACCTTGGCTAGCTATGCGAAGTGCCGCAGATGGTTTTGAACCCGGTAATAGTGCTCTAGTGGCTTCTCATGGCCTATTAAATTTACAAGAAGCACTAGATAGCGTTATTTTAGGCTTATTTAGCGCCTCGAATTATTTAGAAGCACCAATTTATCGGGGCTTATTTTTATCGGCTGATTTAGAAAAAGCAGGGATTAGCTTTGATAAGCAATCTGATACACCGCGCTTAGCATTTGGTTCTGGGGTATTAAATGATGTACTTTTGAGGGATCGAATATTTCAACCCTTAACTTCATACGAACGGAGCATTAAACAGCGTCATAAATTAATGTGGTTTAGTTATTATTCAGGTGTTTCAGCTGTAGTAGTTTGGTTACTAGTAGGATACTTTTACCAAGCTGAAGGCATGCATCACCTTAAGCAAATGAAATTACCGGCTCCCATCAAATCAACTGACTCAGCAAGTACATTTGTGAGTACGATTATTGGGATGGAGCCATTTGTTGATTGGAATTTAAAACGAGAAGTCAGTGGCTGGAATTTTTTCTTACCTTTTTCTGGAACAACTAGTAGCATTGAAGAAAATATAAAAACCCGTTTTGTGCAAACCTATCAAATTTTTGAGCGGGATATATTAGGTAAGAAATTTCTGAGCTTATATGAAGATTCTCAGTCCATCAATACTGCTGTAATTGGTATCACTCTCGATTCTCTTTTGGGCCGAATTAAAATTCTTGAAGCCACGATGGACGGGGATTCTCTGCAGAAAATTTTATTACTTCCTGTCCCAAGTGCAAAACCAATCACTTTTATATATCCCGATATTCCATTGCAACAAGTTAATATTGTTAATAATTTATTTTATTATTATATTTATTGGTTAGCTCAAGAGGGCAATCTTAACGAGCAGTTAAGTAATGTAAGGAAATTTTTAGAAAAAGTTGCTTTAAGTGATAAATCGCTAAAGTGGGTTATGCCTTGGGCCGCTTTACAACCTAGCGTAGTCGATATTTGGCTAAGTGATTATTGGGTTCCGACTAGCAAACCTCAGGGCGAAAAAATATTTGGTCCATATACCATTCAAGGCTTTTCAGCGATTCAGCAATTTTTTACTCGAATAAATGCCGAGCCCATATTAAATAAAATTTACGGCGAAGAAATTAGTCGTTTTGAGAAGGCCTATCAAATTCAAAGAGAGGCCGAATGGCGTAAATTTTTACTGGGTTTTGATGCTGGCAGAGATTTATTGGTAACAAATGCCACCTGGCAAGAAATACTGAGCACTCTGGGGGGAGCAAACAGCCCTTATGCACGTTTATCAAATCGTATTCTGCTTGAGTACCCTAGTTCTGGATCTATTAGAAATCGACCAGGCTGGGTATCGAGCATTGAGTTCATTCAAACCCTGCGGGAATCAGCATTAAGCGAATCCTATTTTGGCGATCTTGTTAGTAAATTAAAGGTGCTGGCTGCTATTTCAAAGTTAAATAATTCTAATCAAGGCACTCAGGAAAAAGATATCTCTGAAAGTAGAACTCTATTTAAAACCTATGCAGATGCTTTTAATAAAGTTCTAACTGCTGCAATTTCATCCCCGGGTAATGCTGGAGGATTGGCGATTAACTTTAGTGGCTTAGGGGTTGATCCAACGATTAAAACCTCAGTAATGAGGGATGCTGCAGAGGCTCTGCAACGACTAGAAGATAAGGTAGGAGTAAAAAATCAACCCTGGAACGAGCCCGGTTGGGTTTTGTTGGAAGGAGCGTTAAAGACTACCATTGCCTACACTTATAACCAAGCGGCTTGCACTATGCAGTCTGCCTGGAATAGTAATATCATATATCCCACTAAATTGGCTACCACTGAAGCTGAAATGTTTCAAAAAACCTTCGGTGAGCAGGGAACACTTTGGACCTTCATTGATAAAACTGCTAAGCCATTCTTAACTATTAGCGGCTCTGATTTTATTAATACCTTAATAGACGGTTGGTCTTTGGATTGGGATTCAAACTTTATTCCTTTTTTAAATAATGCGGCCAGTGATAAGCGGGCGCGAGACGTCGTGATTAAAAAGGCGGAATTAGAGGATAAGCTAGCCAATACGCGAGATGACGCAAAAATTAAAGAAATTGATGGACGCATTCAAGACATTGAAAAAAATCAAACCAAGTTTAATCAGACCAACTTCACTATTAAAATTGACTCCTTGCCAGTACAGGCGAATACTATGGCGAAAAGCCTGCCCTTTGGGGCTGCTATTACTTTAAGTTGCGGAAGTTCACAACAACGGCTAACTCAATTGAATTTTTCTATTTCACAAAGCTTTCTTTGGAAGGCCAATACCTGTGGCGATACTGAATTACAGATTTTTGTTGGTGACCAAACTTTGACGAAAGTTTGGGCTGGTGAATTTGGGTTCAGTCAATTTTTAAATGAATTTAAAACTGGTAAGAAAACTTTTTTAACAAAGAAATTCCCTGAGCAAGCTGTGGCTTTGGATCAACTTGGCATTAAACAAATTGATGTTTTTTTTAAATTATCGGGAGCCTCTGCATTTGTTGCATCAGCTAAGCAGTATCAAGAAGAAACTACTGAACTAGCAAAAATTAAAGCCGAGAAGGCAAAATTAGAAAAAGCTGTGGCAGATCGACAAGTGAAAAAGCTTGCCACTGAGCTTGCTGCTTTAATGAATAGCAAATCCAAGCCAGTCATTCCAGATAAAGTTGCTAACTGCCCTTATTAATTATGCCAATTGATTTTCAAGCTTTATTACAACCCATTTCTGCTGAGCATCCTGCTGGTGAGGATTGCCGTATGGGTGCCGATTACACCTCTATTGCTACAGAGGTGGATAAATTAACGCGCGCCAAGGATGTAGGGGCACCTGATTGGGGAAAAATTGAAACCCTTTCGACCGAGGTGTTAACGCAACAAGCCAAAGATTTTTTAGTAGCAGGATGGCTAGCTTCTGCCTGGCTTGAAAAACAAGGTTTAGATGGCCTCTTAGCTGGTTTGAGCTTATTTAATGGCTTATTTGACAAGTTTTGGGACGCGTCTTTTCCGCCACTGAATCGTATTCGGGGCAGGCGAAATGCCATTATTTGGTGGAATGATCGGGCTAATCTGTTTTTATCCAGCAGCACACTTTCACCTCTTACCCAAGAATTATTTGATAGCTTGAATCAAGAGGCAAATGCGCTTGATAAAAATTTGGCGGATAAGGATCCTGATGCACCTAGTTTAGGTGATTTTATTCGGGCACTGAACAACCTAACGGTGATTTCGCAACCGTCACCTGCCGCCGATCAAGTGGTAAGCGCAGATCCGTCTTCAAATGCAGATTCTGCACCTAACTCTGGCTTAGCTGCTGCCAGCACCTCTGGTGCTTCATTAGCCAGTGCACCAGCAAATTTGAAAGGTGCTGCAACACTTAATACCTTGGATGACGTTGAGAATGCTTTATCTTCAGTGCAGCCTTATATTGGTGATGTTGCTCAGGTATTGGCTAAGCTCGACCCCTATAACCCCTTATCCGTTCGCTTAATTCGCTTTGCTGCGCGTGGTGCTATTTTGGCTTTGCCACCAGCTACTGCTGGCACAACATTGATTCCTGAGCCACCCCCATCTGAAATTGAAATGCTGCAATCAGTAAGCGCCGGCACAAATCCCCAAGCGACGATTGAATTTTGTGAGGCCCGTATTACACAATACCCCTTTTGGTTAGATCTAGACCACCAGTCCGCTCAGGCCTATAGCGCTCTCGGTACTCCGGCTGTAGCTATGCAGGATGCAGTAATTGATGAAATATTAGCCTTTGTGAAGCGATTACCTGGTATTGAATCGCTCACATTCGGTGGTCAAAAAACGCCTTTTGCAGATGCTGCTACCCAAAGCTGGCTAACCGATTGCATTAATCAACGTAGCGGCGGCGGTGCTGCAGATAGCCTTGCAGTTTCGAAGAAAGCAGCAAGCCAAAGTCTAGGTGCTGGCCAAGTGGAAGCAGCGATAGGGATTTTTCAAGCCTTTATTGATAATACTCGGGGTGCACGCGATCAGTTTAGAGCGCGCCTTGAGCTACTTGAAATGGTCTTAGGGGTCAAGAAAGAAGCTGATTTAGTTCCATTTTTAGCGCCATTAATTCAAGAATGCCAAGCACGCAAGATTGCCGAATGGGAGCCAGCCTTAGCATTGGGTGCCTGGAATCTCAAGTTACAGGCCTTGCATCAAGCTAGTAAAGTAGTTGATGCAACAGCTACGCCAGAAAAATTAGTAAAATATCAGGAGGAAATCAACGAGGCGCTTCAGCAGATTTCGATGTTGAGCTTTGTTGACGCAGCACGTCAAATTTAGTCTATTAAAAATCGGTAATTAAAATTCAGTGGTGCCCAGAAGAGGACTCGAACCTCCACAACCTTTCGATCGCCAGCACCTGAAGCTGGTGCGTCTACCAATTTCGCCATCTGGGCAATGGGCTCTATTATAGAGGGTATCCAACCCTTTTTTGCCCTAATCTTGATTTGAAAGAAATGCATGTTGAAAGTAAGTAAGCGTAAGACTGAAGCTACAGTGCAACGCTCAGCCGATCGAATCGGTACGATACAAGGCCATCGCGATGGCTTTGGCTTCGTTATTCCCGATGATGGTGGTGAAGATATCTTTTTATCCGAACGCGAAATGTCACGGGTGATGCATGGTGATCGGGTTAATGTCAAGGTACTTGGGGTCGATCGGCGGGGTCGACCTGAGGGGCAAATTGTTGAAGTGCTGGTGCACGCTAACCGGCTCGTCATTGGGCGCTTGCTGAATGAAAACGGTGTCTTAATCGTGGCGCCCGAAGATATGCGCATTGGCCATGATATTTTGATTCCTCCAAAAGGCCAGGGCGATGCCAAGTTAGGCCAAGTGGTCAGCGTAGAAATTATTGACTACCCCGATAGTTATCGGCAGGCAGTAGGGCGCGTAGTCGAGGTGTTAGGTGAAATTGATGACCCTGGAATGGAAATTGAAATTGCGGTACGTAAGTATGGTGTACCCCATGAATTTTCTGCGGCAGCAATGAAAGAAGCAGCAGCATTGCCCGATGGTGTTCTGCAAGCCGATTTAGAGGGTCGAGTTGATTTGCGTGATATTCCATTAGTAACGATTGATGGTGCTGATGCGCGCGATTTTGATGATGCGGTGTATTGCGAGACAGCCGTGTTTGGAAAGTCGAAAGCCTGGCGCTTAATTGTGGCAATTGCAGATGTTTCGCATTATGTCAAACCTGACCGCGCCCTTGATGATGAAGCCTTATTACGCGCGACCTCGGTGTATTTTCCGCGGCGCGTGATTCCGATGTTGCCAGAGAAAATTTCGAATGGCTTATGCTCATTAAACCCTGGGGTAGATCGTTTATGTATGGTGTGTGATGCCGTGATCGATTTACAGGGAATTGTTTTGGCATATCAGTTTTATCCAGCTGTAATGCATTCAGCACAGCGTTTTACTTACGATACGGTGTGGGAAATTTTAAGTAATTCGAAGGGGCCTGAAGCCACCCGTTTTGCTGCATTTCGTTCTGAATTAAGTAATTTATATGAACTGTATAAGATTCTTGACGGCGCACGAGAACGTCGTGGGGCAATTAATTTTGAAACGACCGAAACCCAAATTATTAGTAATGAATTAGGAAAAATTTTACGTATTGAGCCTCGTATTCGTAATGAAGCCCATAAAGTCATTGAAGAATGTATGTTGGTTGCTAATGTGTGCGCTGCCGATTTATTAGCGCAGAATAATCATCATAGCTTGTACCGCGTGCATGAAGAGCCTTCAGCAGAAAAATTAGCTACCTTAAGGCAAGCCCTACGTTCTTCAGCACTCAGTTTGACTGGCGGAGATAAGCCACAACCCAAAGACTTTGCCCGTTTAATTAAGGAAATTAAACCCCGTCCTGATTCGATGATGCTGCAATCATCAGTTTTGCGTTCAATGCAACAAGCAGTTTATCAACCTGATAATGCGGGGCATTTTGGTTTGTCTTATCCGGCCTACGCCCATTTTACAAGCCCGATACGCCGTTATCCCGATTTATTGACGCACCGTGCAATTAAGGCCATTCTGCAAAAAAAGATTTATCACCCTAAATTGCCTGAACGGGTGCCACTGAATCTCACCTTACCTCGTAAAGGAACGGCACGTGCCAATGCCGTGGCTGCCAAAAAATCGCATGGTGAGACAGTGCAATCGCGTTTAGGGGCCAAAGGAATTAAGGGGCCTAAGGGCACACAAGGGGAAAAGGGCGCTAAGGGGGCTAATGGTGTTAAGGGGCAGCACTTAAGTCTGCCAGTTTGGGGGCAATTAGGAGTGCATTGTTCTGCCAATGAGCGCCGCGCTGATGAGGCCTCGCGCGATGTTGAGGCATGGCTAAAATGTTATTACATGCGTGATCATTTGGGCCAAGAATACGCCGGCACAATTACCGGCGTGGCCAATTTTGGTTTATTTATTCAACTTGAGAACCTCTTTGTAGAAGGCATGGTTCATGTAACCGAGTTGGGCGGTGATTATTTTCAATACGATGAGGCTCGCCAAGAACTAAGAGGTGAGCGCACAGGTATCCGTCATCGCCTTGGTGATCGTTTGCACGTTTTGGTCAGTCGGGTTGATTTAGATGCTCGTAAAATTGAATTTAGTTTAGTCAAGTCGATTGGTGCCGAAGGGGGCGGATTACGTGCTCGCAATGTAATTTTGGCCTCAGATACTGGGCGTCCTCATAAAAAAGCCGCCTCGAAGAAAACTCGCCCTGATAGCAAGGCGCCAGTTAAAGGCGCTCTTAGTGGTGCAGCTAGCGCCACTAGTGCCGGAAATGGTAAGACCTCGAGCAAGGGTAGCAAGCACAAAGCTAAAGCCCGTGGAGCACATAAACAAGCGGGGAATAAACCACCTGTACGCAAAGGTAAACGCAAGTGAGAAATATCATTTTGGGTTTTCATGCAATTCAAACTCGTTTACGTCTAGATGCGCAAAGTTTGCGTGCGGTTTATTACGACCCTGCGCGGCGTGATCGTCGTATGGGTGACTTTTTAAAACAAGCCGCCCCCTTGTTGGGCGATCGTTTGCATTCTGCTGATTCTGAGCGTTTACATAGCTTGGCTGGGCATGATCGGCACCAAGGCCTAGTTGCATTAGCAGAAAAAATGACTGTTGCGAGAACCTTGCCTGAATTAGTTGATGGCATCGAAGGACCTGCCTTATTACTGGTTTTAGATGGCGTTACTGATCCTCATAATTTAGGCGCTTGTTTACGCGTAGCTGACGGAGCAGGGGTACATGGGGTTGTAGTACCCAAAGACCGTTCTGCCCATGTAAACGCTACTGTTACTAAAGTCGCAAGCGGTGCAGCTGAAGTGGTACCTTTAATTGCCGTAACAAATTTGGCGCGCAGCATGAAAGAGTTAAAAGAAATGGGCATTACCTTAATTGGTACCGATGAAGAAGCTGAGGCATCTATCTATGAGCTTGATTTAACTGGGCCCATTGGCATTGTGATGGGTGCCGAAGGTGATGGTATGCGGCGTCTCACGCGCGAAAACTGCGACCAATTGGTACGCATTCCAATGCAAGGAGTGGTCGAAAGCTTGAATGTATCAGTGGCTAGCGGTGTGTGTTTATTTGAAGCGATGCGGCAACGTTTGGCTCTTATTTAAGTAATTGTTCTAATTTTTCAATATCGGCGCAGAAACTGCGAATGCCTTCAGCTAGCTTTTCAGTCGCCATGGCATCATTATTGAGTTGCAAACGAAATGCGGTTTCTGTAGTGTTGAGTTTAAGAAATGGTATGTCATTACCAGCCTCAGCATTTAACTGCCGTACGACAGATAGTGAGCTATCTTGCAGATTAGTTAGTAATTCAGGGCTAATGGTTAAAAGATCACAGCCTGCTAGCTCAATGATTTGCCCTATGTTGCGAAAGCTCGCCCCCATCACCTCAGTCTTGATGCCAAACTGTTTGTAATAGCGGTAAATACGTTTAACGGAATTCACACCAGGATCGCTGGCGCCACCATGAGTAGCATCGACCCAATTGACCCCTAAACGGGTTTTATGCCAATCAGTTATGCGCCCCACAAATGGAGAAATAAGGGTTGCCTTGGCTTGGCCACAGGCGGCTGCCTGAATTAAGGAAAACAATAAGGTCATATTGCAATGAATGCCTTCAGCCTCTAATTGTTTGGCTGCCTGAATACCTTCCCAAGTAGCAGCTAATTTAATTAATACTCGCGCTGGATCGATGCTTTGTTGTGCATAGAGTTGGATGAGGTGACGCGCTTTAGCAATGGTTGCGGGGGTATCAAATGACAGTCGTGCGTCAACTTCGGTCGAGACCCGACCTGGCACAATATTTAAAATTTCTAAGCCAAAGGCGACTAAAACATGGTCCATAAGTTCGGTAGCGCTAGCGTGCGGATGCGCTTGCTTTACTCCTTGAACTAAATCGGCATAAGCGCTCTGTTGCACTGCTTTAAGTATCAAAGAGGGGTTGGTAGTGGCGTCTTGCGGCTGAAATTGACGCATTCGCGCAAAATCACCAGTATCGGCTACTACGGTGGTGTGTTGTTTTAGTTGGTCTAGGCTATTCATCGGTATCAATCATCTTTTGTCATATCATAATGAATTCAGATGAGGAGCGGTCGTGAATTCAGAGGCATTAAAACGCTTGGTGGCGCAAGCTGCATGTGATGAGGTCTTAAAGCAACCTGCTGGTCAATGCTTAGGCATTGGCACAGGCTCGACAGCCAATTGGTTTATTGATCTGTTAGCGCCTCACCAGAGCCACTTTGCTGGGGTTGTTTCAAGCTCAGTGGCTAGCACGCAACGCCTCATCCAACAGGGTTTTTATGTGCTCGATACCAATCAAGTAACCGACTTACCTGTTTATGTCGATGGAGCCGATGAAATTAATCCTCAAGGTCATATGATTAAAGGTGGTGGAGGTGCATTGACCCGTGAAAAAATTATTGCTGCTATGGCCAAGCGCTTTATCTGTATATGCGATGCTTCAAAGCAAGTAGCCGTATTGGGCCATTTTCCATTGCCGCTCGAAATTATCCCTTTGGCAGAGCCTTGCATTATGCGTACGATCACCGCTTTGGGTGGTGAAGGGCGTTTGCGCATGGTTGGCGTGACCGGCCAACCTTTCATTACCGATAATGGGGGCTGGATTTTGGATGTGCACGGACTTTCGATTACACAACCCGTGCAACTTGAAGCACAAATAAATCAAATACCAGGAGTCGTTACTGTTGGGCTCTTTGCCCAGCGTAAGGCCGACTTACTTTTAGTGGGGGGCCCTACTGGGGTGGTGGCGGTGGCACATAGCCAGTAGCCATATCGGCGCCATCTTCAAAGAAATGTTTTTCAGCTTGCTTTAAGAGGTATTGGCGCGCTCGCGCATCGACCATATTTAAACGATTTTCATTAATCAGCATCGTTTGATGCTTAAGCCAACCAGCCCAAGCTTCTTTTGAAACTTGTTGCCAAATGCGCTTACCTAATTCGCCTGGCAAGGGCGCAAAATCAAGACCTTCAGCTTCTTTATTCAGTTTAATGCATTGAACCATGCGTACCATGAGATAAACCTTTCTTTTAATGCCAATTACTAATCAAGTTTGATTTTAGACGTTCTTCATTAAAACCATCGACTTACGATCCCAGTTGTAAATTTCTTTACGTTCTGAAGGGAGGTCGTCGACAGAAGCGCGAACAAAGCCACGCTTTAAGAACCAGTGTTCGGTGCGGGTGGTAAGAACAAAGAGTTTGGTAATACCTTCAGCTTTAGCCCTGAGTTCTACATGCTTGAGTAGGCGCTCGCCATCGCCTGAGCCTTGTACTTCAGCATCGACAGCCAAACAAGCAAGCTCGCCGATATGATTGGGAAAGGGAAATAGCGCAGCACAGCCAAACAACACCCGATCGTGCTCGATTACCGAAAAGCGCGCAATATCACGCTCTATGACATCCTGACCGCGGGGCGCCAAAATACCGTCTTCTTCGAGTGGCATGGTCAACTGCAAAATACCACTTACATCATCTTGGGTAGCTTCACGTAAATTTTCAATATTGGATGAGGCCAACATCATGCCGATACCGTCGTGAGTAAATAATTCCTCTAAAAGAGCGCCATCACGATTGGCGGGTAAAAAATGCACACGATTGACGCCAGCCTTAACTGCTTGTGCTGCTAAATTAAGTAGACCACGAAATCCAGGGGCTAAATTAGTTTGACTAGCCACATAATTATTGAGTTGTTCAAGCGATAACTCGGTAATTGGATGGTGATTATCATCTTCAAGGGGTGGGTAAGGGGTTAAAAATAAAATCTTGTCAGCTTTTAAAGCAGCAGCAGTGGCCGCGGCGACATCTTCATACGATAAGTTAAAAGCTTGGCCTGTAGGCGAGAAGCCTAGCGGTGAAAGTAAAACAATTTTATTACTATCGAGCGAGAGATTGATGGATTCAGCATCGACTTTACGAACGAGGCCAGTATGAATAAAGTCGGTACCATCGACTACTCCAAATGGCATTGCCGTTATAAAGTTTCCAGAAATAACTGAAATACGTGAACCTGCCATTGGCGTATTTGGCAAACCCCGACTAAAGGCCGCCTCGATATCGAGGCGTAATTCGCCAGCCGCTTCTTTAACGCACTCTAAGGCTGCCGCATCGGTAATACGGTATGCACTCATATTGCTTTTGCCATACTTACTTTTAATTTTGCGTAGCTTAAGCTGCTCTTCAATTTGGGGACGAATACCATGGACCAAGACAATACGCATGCCCATGGCATGCAACATGGCAATATCTTCGATGAGGTTCTCAAGACCGATTTCTTGAGCTAATTCGCCGGCAAAGGCGATTACAAAGGTTTTCTCGCGAAAGCTATGAATATAGGGGGCAACATCACGTAGCCATGCAACAAAAGGAAAATTAGCGCTAGCAGCCTGATGAGACGGCGTTAATTGCTTGGCGGATAAGCTTAAACCATCACGTTTTTGGTCGAGCTTGGGCGGGTTCGCGTTCATAGTGAGAAAATTATAGGGTGCAGAAGCCGATAAACCAAACAAAATTAGACTCAGGACCTATCTCTGTGCCCGCTTCCAACACTCTTGAGCAGGCTAAACCCGGCCATT
>CAMCUP010000025.1 GCA_945878885.1 Polynucleobacter meluiroseus
CACCAGGACTTGAACCTGGGACCAAAGGATTATGCTTACCACTACAGTTTTCACTGCCTGTTTCCAGTTTGTAGTCTGGACTGTCTCTTGTCTTTACGACCTACCCGTACAGTCTCTACACCTTCTAAGCATTACTGCCTAGCTTGGCTCGGGATTACCACGCTGTTACACAGAGGCTTCCCCGAATTTGAGTAGTTCTACATACGAGCAGAGCTAACTTACTCATATGCAACCCACTAGCAATAAACCCTGGCACTTTTGATGCTGTAGGTTTACTGCAGTTAAGTCCTCTGCTCTAACCAACTGAGCTATGGGCCCTAAAACTCGTACATTAATCTTATTTACTACACACCTTAATACACAGTGTTTTTTACAATTCTTAACTAGTTAAAACCACACAAAAAGCCTATTTACTACACACCTCGGTTTTTGCCCTGGTGTGTAAGCGGTGTGTAAGCAATTTTGACCACCTATTTCACCACTAAGCTCTTGAAATCATTGAGTTCTTTGCTACAAGACCCCTAGGGCTTCTTTCTTATGAGTCGTCTGCCCTAGCCAGCTGAGCTGTGAACCCAATAAACCGCTGATTAATCTTCCTCGAGGAAGGTCTTTAACTTATCACTCCTACTTGGGTGGCGCATTTTACGTAAAGCCTTCGCTTCAATTTGCCGAATACGCTCCCGCGTCACATCAAATTGCTTGCCCACTTCTTCAAGCGTGTGATCGGTGCTCATTTCAACGCCAAAGCGCATACGTAAAACTTTTGCCTCGCGGGGCGTTAAAGAATCAAGCACATCTTTCACTACATCACGCATTGAATCATGCAAAGCTGCCTCAGCTGGCGCGAGTGTATTTCCATCTTCAATGAAATCGCCCAAGTGCGAATCTTCATCATCACCAATTGGGGTTTCCATTGAAATAGGCTCTTTCGCAATTTTCATAATTTTACGAATTTTATCTTCAGGAATCTCCATCTTCAGCGCCAAGGTTGCAGCATCAGGCTCGTGACCAGTCTCCTGCAAGATTTGTCGACTAATACGATTCATTTTGTTGATAGTTTCTATCATATGCACAGGAATACGAATTGTGCGCGCTTGATCAGCGATAGAACGCGTAATAGCCTGACGGATCCACCAAGTTGCATAAGTTGAAAACTTATAACCACGTCGGTATTCAAACTTATCTACCGCCTTCATTAAACCAATGTTGCCTTCTTGAATTAAATCTAAGAACTGTAAACCACGATTGGTATATTTTTTCGCGAT
Organism: Polynucleobacter meluiroseus; assembly: GCA_945878885.1. Classification (GTDB taxonomy): domain Bacteria; phylum Pseudomonadota; class Gammaproteobacteria; order Burkholderiales; family Burkholderiaceae; genus Polynucleobacter; species Polynucleobacter meluiroseus_C. The sequence continues at coordinate 1,266 of CAMCUP010000025.1, forward strand.
AGAAATAACTAAACGTAAGTTAGCCACCGTCATTTCACGCTTTGCTTCACGCGCGCGTTTTTCGCCAGCAGTCATTTTTTTATTTACTTCTTTCAACTCAGGCAAAGGTAGTACAACCCGCGTTTGAATATCAATTAACTTTTGCTGTAACTCTTGTACTGCAGGCACATTACGCTCAAGTAGTGCGCTATATGGCTTAGATTCTTTTAATAAATTTGCTGTCCACTTGAGGTTCATTGCCATTTTAGGAAAGGCGTTAATGACTTCGCCTCGATTAACCCCAACCTTATCAACTAACAGGCTCACAATACCGCGCTCTAGTTTCCATACTTGATCTACCTGTGAGCGCATAGTGTCGCATAATTTTTCTACACTCTTGGCTGTTAAACGAAAGCCGAGCATTTCATTACGAATACTTTCTTGCGCCTTAATATAGGCTGGGCTGTTATAGCCATCGCGATCAAAAGCGCGCCGCATTTTATCGGTTTGAGTGCGAATAATGGCAAATTTCTTCAATGAAATTTCTTTTAGCTCTTCAAGCTGTTTGGTGTTAGCCGTACTTGCACCCCCAGCGCCTTCTTCCTCACCTTCTTCCTCGCCACCGATGGCATCGAGATCAACTTCGGGCTCTTCTGGGCCAAGCTTGATATCTTCGGCATTTGGATCAACTAATCCATCTACAAATTGATCAATCTCCATTTCACCAGCAGCAATTTTTTCGGCATTTGCCAAAATTTCACCAATCGTAACTGGGCAGGCTGATAAAGCCATGACCATATCTTTTAATCCAGCTTCAATTTTTTTCGCAATGACAATTTCGCCTTCGCGCGTTAACAAATCAACCGTACCCATTTCACGCATATACATCCGCACTGGGTCAGTTGTCCGACCAAATTCTGAATCTACAGTTGACAAAGCAGCTTCAGCCTCTTCTTCAGCCTCTTCTTCGGATGCGCCTGCAACACCATTTTCGTTTAATAAAAGTGTTTCTGCATCAGGCGCCTGCTCGTATACCGTAATACCAATATCATTTAACAGGCCAATTAAGGTTTCTAATGCATCAGCATCAGACAGCTCATCTGACATCACGTCATTCATTTCGCCATGGGTTAAGTAGCCTTTTGACTTACCCATCTTGATTAACATTTTTAAGCGTGCCCGACGAAGTTCCTGCTGCTCTTCGCTACCCAATTGTTGGGCAGCAAATTCTTTTAACAAGGCTTTTTCTTTTGCCTTACGATCGCGCGCTTTTTGGCGGTCTGTGCGAACATCAGTTCCAGGCACAACTGCCTCTTCAACTTTAGGCTTACGGCCACGGACTTTTTTTTCTACTTCTTGCTCTGGTAAGCCCTCAACTACGACCGCACTTTTAGCGCCCTTCGCTATACCCTTCATTATTTCGGCTGGTGCGAGAACGACGTTCTTATCTTTTTTCATTGGCTCTGCAGTTCTAGGTACTGCTTTGCCAGCTGATTTAGCCGCCATCTTAGTAATGGGTTTAATGCTTTGCTTAGTCGCTACCTTAATAGATGGCTTAGAGCTTGGCTTGGCCGCCACCTTAAGGGTTACTTTAGGAGCTACTTTTCCAGGTTTAGCGCTCTTTTGATTTACCTTCGTAAACACCGCTTTACCAGCCAGTTTCTTATTCGCAGGTGGCACCTTTTTTAGGCTTGGTTTTGCAGGTTTTTTTAATGGTGGCTTTTTCATGGCCTTAGCCAGCCGCTTGGCTACCTTGACGGCTGCTTTATGCACTGGTTTAGTTGCTTTTTTGGCAACAGGTTTTTTAGCAATCGCTGCTTTAATTGGTTTTTTTGTCTTGGTGGTTGGCATAGGTTAGCGCTTACTTACAATTCTGTTAGGGAAAGCCAGCACTTTGCTGGCACTTACGGCGGGCAAATACCCAAATTTCGTCAAACTGCAATGCAAGTATTTGAATTACAACAATAATTTTTTGGGGAGCCTTACATTATAGTCGATTACAGAGTTTTTGCCTACTTTCCTACGCTATTTTCAGCTTTTCCCCTAACTCACGGTAGCGTTTACGGTCATCCTCACTTGCCACATTCTGCGCAATTTTTTGGGCAATTTCGGTCATTTCTTCTTTTAGGTGTAGCAACTCCAATTTTTTCATAGCACCATTTAAATCCGCTTTTGCACCATCAAAATCTAAGTCGGAGCCCATTACTCGCTGGCGCAGTATTTCATATAAAGGAGCTAACTCACTTTGAGCCAACTGTTCCTGAAATAGTGCAAAAGCGCCGGCACCTGCAGCGGGAACCTCATCGCCCTGAGCCAAGAATTCGACTAAATCACATTGCTTCAGCAGATCCTCCATCAATCCTAAGGTCTTTGCTGAGCGTTGTTGCGCTGACTTAAGAATTAATTGTCTGCAGCTTGTGTCAAGCCCTTTACCCAAATGCGGAAACTGAATTAAGACGCGCAATATTTGTTCAGCTAAATCGGTTGGCGCTTGCGGTGGCATTGCTATTTGAGCAATATTTCTGCGTTGAGTGCCCTTACCCGATTGCCATGCTGCGAACTGTCCGCGCCTTGGGTCAGATCGAAGTATATTTGCTTGCCAATTCGAAGTACGGCCCCCTGTATTTCCTTGTGGATAGTTACTCTGTTCTAGCGGTGGCTTAGAGACTTGTGATAAACCACAAAAAAGCTCTAACTCTGGTGGTGAAGTGGCTGTGCGCAATGCAACTTCTCGTAACATTTGTGTGCGTAATGCTATTGGCGGCATCGACAACAATAATGGCTTGCTAGCATGATGAATTTTTGCCCTGCCCTCAGGCGTGCCAAGATCTTGCTCTGCACTCACTGTTTTAAAAAAGAAACTCGACAAAGGCATTGCATCCTTAATCATTTTTTCAAAAGCTGCCGCACCAAAGGTACGCACATAACTATCGGGATCATGCTCGACTGGTAAAAAAAGAAAGCGAATTTCTTTATCGTCTGACATCAGCGGCAAAGATGCTTCGAGTGCGCGTTGTGCTGCGCGCTGTCCAGCAGCATCACCATCAAATGAAAAAATAATACGATCGGTTTGACGCAGTAAAGCCCGGATATGGTTTGCGGTGCAGGCGGTTCCTAAGGTTGCGACTGCATTTCCAAAGCCTAACTGTGCTAGCGCTACGACATCCATATAACCTTCGCAGACTAAAACAAATTCTTTTGCACGAATCGCTTGGCGCGCTTCAAAAAGACCATATAAGGTGTTGCCTTTAGAAAATAAAGGTGTCTCTGGGGAATTTAGATATTTGGGTTCACCCTGATCTAAGATGCGCCCACCAAATGCAATGGTTTGTCCCTTTGGATTGCGAATTGGAAACATAATACGATCGCGAAAGCGGTCGTATCGCTTGCTATCATCGCCCTCACTTTGAATTAATAAACCGCCCTCCAATAAAATTTTGGCAATTTCGTCGTTCGAATACATCCCAAAAACGGCTTCAAGACCCTGCCAACCATCGGGTGCGTAACCCATAGCATAACGTTTAGCAATTTCTCCGGTGAGACCTCTACCCTTCAAGTAATCTATAGCGCGCGGCGCAATTTTTAATTGTTGCTGATACCAATCAGCAGCTAAGGTCATTACTTCACTTAAAGCAAATGCTTGCTTCTGTCTTGCTACATCCTGCAATGTGCGCTCTTCACGTGGCACAGCTAAACCAACCGAGCGCGCCAAGTCTTCAATTGCCTCGATATATCCTAGGCCCGAAAACTCCATTAGAAAACCAATCGCTGACCCATGTGCACCACAACCAAAGCAGTGATAAAACTGTTTGGTAGGTGAGACTGAAAATGATGGTGATTTTTCTTGATGAAACGGACACAAGCCTTGATAGTTTGCGCCTGCTTTTTTTAACTGCACATGTTGGCCAACGACATCAACGATATCAATCCGATTGAGTAAATCGGCAATGAACGATTGCGGAATCAAAGCCACGAATTAGTCCATGGTCATGATGGATTTAAAGCAGCCTTTACCATGGCGGATACTGCGCCCATATCAGCCTTACCCGCTAATTGTGGCTTAAGTGCACCAATCACCTTGCCCATCTCTTGCAGACTGCTTGCGCCAAGTTGCGCAATCGTTGCTTTCACTATTGCAGTCACTTCATCAACTGATAATTGGGTAGGCATATAGGCTTGCAAAATGGTTTGTTCGAGCATCTCAATATCTACCAAATCAGTACGGTCAGCTTTTTGAAATTGCTCAATCGAATCTTTTCTTTGTTTGATTAATTTTTCCACTATTGCCACAACCCCAGCATCATCAACGACTATCCGCTCATCGACCTCGCGCTGTTTAATGGCTGCCAATAAAAGGCGAATGGTATTTAGGCGGGCAGTTTCTTTAGCCCGCATCGCATTTTTCATATCTTCGGTGATTTGTTCTTTGAGGTTCATGCTGCCATTCTCCTTAATACCTGTGAATATAGTAATACCAGTGCACTACAAAGCAAAAACCCGCTGCGTATTACCGTCAGCGGGCTTAAAACATCTATTTACGGAACTAACTTAACAAATAACTGAATGAATAACTAAAAGGCTGATTAAAACAGCTTCTTGGGCAACATTTGGCTGCGCAAACGCTTATAGTGGCGTTTAGCAGCAGCAGCTTTTTTGCGTTTACGCTCAGCCGTGGGCTTTTCGTAAAATTCGCGCGCGCGCAAATCGGTTAAGAGGCCATTTTTCTCAATGGTGCGCTTAAAACGGCGCAATGCCACTTCAAATGGCTCGTTTTCGCGAAGGCGTACTGTTGTCATACTGTTTAACTCGTTTATGCTCGAAAATGATTGAAAATTTACAGAATCACGGATTCTAGCACGACTAGGTAAAAAAATGATTGTTTTGGGTATCGAAACCTCTTGTGATGAAACGGGCCTAGCCCTCTATGACACAGCGCCATTAGAGGGCAACCGCCCCGCTGCACTAGGCATTATGGGGCAAGCCCTGCACTCCCAAATTACCATGCACCATGATTATGGTGGGGTAGTACCAGAACTTGCCTCCCGCGACCACATTCGGCGTATTTTGCCCCTTTTAGAGCAGACCTTGGGGCAAGCTAAGCTTGATTTAAAGTCGATTGATGCAGTGGCCTATACGCAAGGGCCTGGTTTGGCTGGAGCTCTCTTGGTGGGCAGCGCATTTGCTCAATCTTTGGCGCAATCCCTAAACAAGCCTGCGCTCGGTATCCATCATTTAGAGGGTCATTTACTTTCTCCCTTACTTGGCGATGAGAGCGATAAGGTGCCGCATTTTCCCTTTGTGGCGCTGCTGGTCTCAGGTGGGCATACTCAATTAATGTTGGTGTCAGAAGTGGGGCAATACCAACTGCTTGGTGAAACCCTTGATGATGCTGTGGGTGAGGCCTTTGATAAAACCGCGTCGCTTTTGGGTTTTGGCTACCCTGGAGGCGCTGCGGTTTCTCAATTGGCAGCCCAAGGAAAAGGGGGTCGCTTTAATTTACCACGCCCAATGTTGCATTCTGGTGATTTAGATTTTTCATTTTCAGGCCTTAAAACTGCTGTTCTCAATCAACTAAAAAAACAAGTTGATTTTGAATCTGCCGGTGCTGCCGAGGCCTTTCGAGCTGATTTGGCTTTTGCTTTTGTCGAGGCAGCAGTTAGTGTCTTAGTCAGTAAAACGACTAAAGCAATGCAGCATACAGCTTGTCAAGATTTAGTCTTAGCTGGCGGGGTGGCTGCGAATACCCAACTTCGCAAGGCCATGAAGAGTCAAGCGCAAAAAATGGGGTTTCAGGTGTTCTATCCACCCCAAGAACTATGCACTGATAACGGCGTGATGATTGCCTTTGCTGGAGCATTACGCTTACTCAAACAAAGCCCCTTAGACACCCTCACACACGTACCGGGCGCATTTGATGTTAAGCCGCGTTGGAGCTTGGCCCAACAGAAGTAATGCGGGCGTAAGCGCTGTGATTATGAATCGATTCAAAATTTTCAGCATCAACCGTAAAGCCACGAATTCGAGAATCTTGTTGCAAGCGACCCGCTACATCGCGGACTAAATCTTCAACAAATTTGGGATTATCGTAAGCGCGCTCGGTGACCCACTTTTCATCAGGGCGCTTTAATAAACCCCATAGCTCGCTAGACGCTTCAGTCTCAGCAATGGTTATTAAATCTTCTACAGTCATTGCCACCTGTGGATCGAGAGCTACTGTCATCGTGACATGCGAGCGCTGATTATGTGCACCGTAATCGGAAATTTCTTTTGAACAAGGACATAAACTCATGACGGGCACAATGACATGCAAAATTAATTCCACGGTTATTGCATCTTGATGTGAGACCGCTATTGATCCTGCTATTGAGCCCTGCTGATTTTTTTTGGCTTGTGCAGTCCACGTTACCTCGTAATCCATCAAACTCTCGACGGCAGAAACAGGTGCATGTTTTTGAACAAAATGGGTATAGGTAAATTGAATCATGCCTTGCTCGGCCTGCAATAAAGGCAACATTTTCTGGGCCATTGCAACGAGTGCGCTACTATCCATCGCCGTATTTTGTTTTTGCAAGAGCGCAATAAAACGGGACATATGTGTGCCCTTGGCATCTGCTGATAAAGCAACACTCATCGCAAAGTTTCCAACAGTGGGAAAAGTGCCGCTTGCAGTACGAATCATCAAGGGATGTCGAATGCCCCGAATGCCGACTTGCTCGATCGGCATAGCCCGCTCATCAGTAGCTGACTGCACATCTGGCATGGTGCGGTTTTTAAGGAAGGAGAGGTTTAAATCATTCATTACGCTATTTTCAAGGAAAACTCAGTTCTTTGCCAACTCTGGCGCCAGATTATTTACTCAACGACTGTGCCAATGGCTGAATTTGTGCCTTGATGGCACTAGGAAAGCGTTTGGTAATTGCTGCGCCAATGCCTACTGCATCAAGGCCACACTTCGTCATTAACAAGTTATAGTCGCCATGTTCTATGAATTCATCAGGCAGACCCAGTTGTAATAAGGGTTTATTTATTCCCATGGCTGTTAAGGCTTCTAAGCACGCACTTCCTGCACCTCCCTGAATCGCCCCATCTTCGAGCGTCACCAGAAAATCATGTTCAAGTGCGACTTTTTTTAATAAATCAGTATCGAGTGGTTTGACAAAACGCATATTCACTACAGTTGCATCGCAGTCTTCTGCGGCTGTAAGAGCTGGATAAAGTAAGGTACCAAAACTCAAAATCGCGAGCCGATTGGCCCCATGACGGCGTATCTCGCCCTTGCCCAGAGGCAGGCTGCGCAACTCGTTCGACGGAGTACGCCCTACACCAGCACCTCTTGGATAGCGTACTGCACTCGGATGTGGCTGATGAAAAGCAGTGGTTAGTAAATCACGGCATTCGGCTTCATCAGCGGGCGTCATGATTAGCATATTCGGAATGCAGCGCAAAAATGGAATGTCGTATGCCCCCGCATGGGTCGCGCCATCAGCACCAACTAAACCCGCCCGATCTAAAGCAAACATCACTGGTAAATCTTGTATGGCCACATCATGAATCAATTGATCATAAGCGCGTTGTAAAAAAGTGGAGTAAATCGCCACTACGGGCTTCATCCCTTCACAGGCCATACCAGCAGCAAAAGTTACTGAATGTTGCTCAGCAATACCAACGTCGTAATAGCGCTTAGGAAAACGTTTTTCAAACTCAACCAAACCTGAACCCTCACGCATCGCTGGCGTAATGGCAACTAAAAGAGGGTCGACCTCGGCCATATCACATAACCACTCACCAAAAACTTGAGTAAAAGTTTGCTTCCCTACTCCTGCGGGCTTAATACCTTCTTCAGGGTTAAATTTACCTGGTCCGTGATACATCACTGGGTCGGCTTCAGCTAATTCATAACCTTGACCCTTACGCGTAATGACATGTAAAAACTGAGGACCGCCCCCCTCTAAAGCCAGCCGCCGTAAATTCTGTAACATGGGTAATAGCGTATCTAAATCGTGTCCATCAATCGGGCCGAAATAGGTAAAGCCAAATTCTTCAAAAATAGTTGAAGGAGAAACCATACCCTTAGCATGATCTTCAAGGCGTTTAGCAAATTGCCTTAACGGCGGGGCCATCGAGGAGAGGGCCCGATCAATTCCTTTTTTAGTAGCAGAATAAAATTGGCCACTGAGTAAACGCGCTAAGTAACGATTCAAAGCACCCACAGCAGGTGATATCGACATATCGTTATCGTTCAAAACCACAATCAAGGGTAGGTCTTCATAAATGCCAGCGTTATTCATAGCTTCATAGGCCATGCCAGCGCTCATCGCACCATCACCAATGACGGCTACTACTGCACGCTTTTCACCTTTGGTTTGAGCGGCTCGCGCCATGCCAATTGCCGCAGAAATACTGGTCGAAGAGTGGCCAGTGCCAAAAGTATCGTAGGGGCTTTCAGTGCGCCGTGGAAAACCAGATAGTCCACTAAACTGCCGTAATGAATGCATGCGCTCACGTCGACCGGTCAAAATTTTATGGGGATAACTTTGATGACCCACATCCCACACTAAACGATCTTCAGGTGTATTAAATACATAATGCAAGGCAACAGTTAATTCAACTGCCCCTAAATTAGACGAAAAATGGCCGCCAGTTTTAGAGACAGAGTCAACAATAAACTGCCGTAATTCTTCAGCTACCAAAGGTAGTTCTTCGCGCGACAACTTTCTCAGGTCGCTGGGGTCATTTATGGCTGGCAAAATCATCGTTGACTTAATAGCTGGGGGGTTAATCATGAAGGAATAGTTTATTTTCGTCGATTTACAACCAAGGCTGCTAAACCACGTAAGGCATCTGCACGTAGGTCAAAAGCATCAATACTAGCAAGGGCTTGGGCTTGCAATTCTTTTGCCTGCTTTTGAGCATAGTCTAAACCCATCAGAGTCACATAGGTCGGCTTATCGTTGGCGGCATCTTTTCCAGCGGTTTTACCCAAGGTTTGGCTATCTGCCGTGGCATCAAGCACATCGTCAACCACCTGAAAAGCTAAACCTAAAGCCGTGGCATATTCGGCTAATGCCCTCATCTCTTGCGGGGCTAAACCGGCCACGAGACCCCCCATTTGAACTGCGCAGCTTAGTAATGCTCCTGTTTTTAGCCGGTGCATATTTTGCAGCCCAAGTAAATCGAGTTTGGCGCCCACGCTATCTAAATCAATCGCTTGACCGCCCGCCATACCACGCGAACCTGCGGCACTTGCCAAAGCGGCAATTAAGGTGAGTCGCACCTCGGCATTGCCCGGCGCTAAAGCTAATACTTCAAAGGCTCGAGTTTGCAACGCATCACCGACCAATAATGCCGTGGCCTCATCAAAGGCTTTGTGCACTGTTGGTCGCCCACGGCGTAAATCATCGTCATCCATGCATGGCAAATCATCATGAACTAATGAATATGCATGAACCATTTCAATTGCTGCAGCCGCCGCATCTAACGTGCAACTAGCCTCAGCATAATTATCTAGTGAACGCCCCTCACTTAGCTCGCCAGCGGCATAAACCAATAGAGGACGAATCCGCTTGCCACCACCTAAACTGGCATAAAGCATTGCTTGGTGTAGGCGTTGCGGCACAGTTTGTGCAACATCTAAATACTGCACTAACGCAGCCTCAGCCCGTGCCGAATTGGCCTGCATCCACACCTCAAAATTAAATACGCTCATCCGACTTAATCTCTAGACCTCAACAACTCGCACTTGCTGCTCTACCTGAGTTAACACCGCTTGACAATGCTTTAGTAAGGCAGCGCCCCGTTGATAAGCCAATAAAGTCTCTTCCAAAGAAAGCTTGCCAGACTCCATGTCAGCGATGAGTTTTTCTAAATCCTTTAGCGCTTGTTCATAACGTAAATTGGGGTCAATTTCAATTTGAACTAACTCTACTGCGCTAGCAGTTTTTTTTGCAGGCATAGCTTGCTCCCCTGAGCGGAATAAGGCAAATAGTGATGAATAAACTCCATCTTAAAGGCAAAGTAGTGATGTCGGCCCAGAAATGGTCTAGCAGCGTCCTTAAAGTCATAGGTATAATCCATGGCTTCCTTTCCAATATCGATTCGTCGATGGTTGGATTGGTTGTTCCGCTTAGCTTCGGCTGACTTTTTCGGGGGTGGGGAGAATGACTAATCTGGCTACCGCGCAGCAACTTGCGCCGTCCAAACTTCAATTGCCTGTAACGGCATATTTTGACCTTGATTTATATCAACGTGAAATCGAATTGCTATTTAAACGGGGTCCAGCCTATGTAGGCCATGAATTAATGGTGCCTGAGCTTGGCTCCTATCAAACCTTGCGGGCTGAAAATGAAGGTCGCTTGTTAGTACGAAACGCCAATGGCGTTGAACTTCTTTCAAATGTTTGTCGCCATCGCCAAGCCCTCATGCTCAATGGCGCCGGTCAAATTGACACTATTGTTTGCCCTTTGCATCGCTGGACCTACGATTTACAAGGTGATCTTTTAGGTGCACCCCATTTTGAAAACAAGCCCTGTCTAAACTTAGGTAAATCGCCTTTGCAAAATTGGCATGGTCTATTGTTTGAAGGGCCGCGCGATGTTCATGCCGATCTTAATCAACTGGGAGTCGCCGCCAATTTAGATTTCTCTGGTTATCTACTTGATCATGTTGAAGTGCATGAATGTAATTACAACTGGAAAACATTTATTGAGGTTTATCTCGAGGACTACCATGTAGCCCCTTTTCACCCCGGTCTTGGAAAATTTGTTGCTTGCGAAAATTTACAATGGGAATTTGGCGACTGGCATAGCGTACAAACTGTTGGCATCCATAAAAATCTCAGCGCGCCTGGTACCCAAACTTACCGCAATTGGCATGAAGCTATCTTGCGCTATCACCAGGGCAAGTTACCTCAACACGGGGCAATTTGGCTTACCTACTATCCTAATGTAATGGTTGAATGGTATCCAGGCGTACTATGTATTTCTACTTTACATCCCCTTGGCCCAAATAAAACGCGCAATATTGTCGAGTTTTATTACCCCGAAGAAATTGCTTTATTCGAGCGAGAATTTATCGCCGCAGAACGCGCTGCCTATATGGAAACATGCCTTGAAGATGATGAGATTGCTGAGCGCATGGATGCAGGTCGTGCTGCACTCATGGCTCGGGGTATCAACGAAGTTGGTCCCTATCAAAGCCCAATGGAAGATGGCATGCAACACTTTCATGAATGGTATCGCCGTACAATGAATTTGGAGAATCCAACATGAGCCAACCCTTAATTACTGCCAATCAATTAGAAGAGTTGCTCAATACTGGGGCTGACGTTTTACTCTGCGACTGTCGCTTTGATCTAACTAAGCCAACTGCAGGGCGTGAAGCGTATCAAATGAGTCACCTACCTGGCGCTATTTATGTTGATCTCGATCAGGACTTATCTGGACCGCAAACCGGCACTAATGGACGGCACCCTTTACCCAGCCCTGAGGTCTGGGCAAAAACCCGCCAACGCCTTGGCATTAACTCGCACATTCATGTTGTTGCTTATGACAATCAGGGTTCGGTTTTCGCCAGTCGTCTCTGGTGGATGTTACGCGCAATTGGTCATGCTCAAGTACAAGTGCTCGATGGCGGTCTCGACGCTTGGAATGGTGCAATTGGCAGTAAGCCCCGTGAACCGGGCCCTTTAAGTGATACTCCGAGCGCTATGCCCTACCGAGATTTAGTCCTCGTTGATGAGGTTGTAGCTAACCTTGTTAATACACCATCTTCAGCCGCACGCCTTATTTTAGATGCTCGTGCTCCCGATCGTTTTCGTGGAGAAAATGAAACCCTTGATCCCGTAGGTGGACATATTCCAGGCGCTACTAATCGCTGCTTTAAAGAAAACTTACGGGCTGCCCAATTTAAAGCGGCAGATGAGCTTTACCGCGAATTTAGTATTTTGTTAGCCGGTAAATCAGCTAAAAACATTATCCACCAATGCGGCTCCGGTGTCACTGCTTGCCATAATCTCTTAGCCATGGAAATAGCTGGTATTACTGGCTCAAAACTCTATGCGGGTAGCTGGAGTGAATGGTGCGCAGATACACGGAGACCTATCGCGACAACAGAATAACAACTCCAATACCGCAACCAATTAAAACAATTTGCCGCAACGACTCTCGCCAATGGGGGCGGCGGTGCATTTGCGGAATTAAATCGCTCACGGCAATATAAATAAAGCTACTCGAAGCAATTACCAAGAGGTAAGGCATGATGTGGTGCGCACGCTCTAAAAAAAAGTAAGCTAACACGCCGCCCAGCACGGCTAACGAGCTGCTAATTAAGTTATATAGCAAAGCCCTGGCTTTAGAAAAACCTGCATTGAGCAAGACAATAAAATCGCCTACTTCTTGCGGAATTTCATGGGCAATAATCGCTAATGCGGTAAAAATACCAACTTGCATATTCACCATAAAAGCCGCAGCGATGAGTATCCCATCGACAAAATTGTGCAAGCTATCGCCAACTAAAATAGTCCAACCGCTACTGCCGGCCATTTCGGCATCATGACCTTGATGGTGATGATGCCCATCCCCTTCATGATGATGACTATGTCGTAATAAAGCAATTTTTTCTAACAAAAAAAATCCGAGCAAACCCATTAGTAAAGCAGCAAATAAAATGGATGGGTTAGTGTTTGGCATGGCAAAGGCTTCTGGCAAAGAATGCAAAAATGCCGTGGCCAATAAAATGCCGACCGAAAAACTCACCATGGTGTCGATCATCTTGCTTAAAAACCCTAAAGACAAACTCGCCGCGATCAAGATGCTAGCTAAGCCCGCTAAAGCAGTAACTGCAATGATGAGTTGCAGGGTGCTTAACCCACTCATGCAACGCCGTTTTGTTTAAACCAAGCAAGGCATTTATCCCAACCATCTTTAGCAGGTCCAGCGCGATACGACTCACGATAGTCAGCATGAAAGGCATGTGGAGTATCTGGATAAACCTCAATCCGTGAGGCTTTCGCGGCTGCATTTGTCGCTGAGGCTGCAGTTAAAGCTGCACGCATTTTTTCGACTGTATCTAAGGGAATGCCAGTATCTACGCCACCATATAAGCCGAGCACGGGTGCTTTTAATTCAGCGGCAATATCGACGGGATTACGAGGACTATTGGGAGTGGGCACTCCCACTAAACGTCCATACCAAGCAACGCCAGCGCGCACCTCTGGCAAAGTAGCGGCGAGCCAGGTAATGCGACCGCCCCAACAAAAACCGGTAACACCGACTCGCTTCACATCGCCACCATGGGTTCTGGCCCAAACAATAGCCCCCTTAATATCAGCCAATACTTCTGCGTCAGGCGTCTTGGCAACAATATTGCTCATAATTTCGGCGACGGTACCAAAGGTATTGGGATCACCTGCGCGCGCAAAAAATTCTGGGGCAATCGCTAGGTATCCTAGCTTGGCAAAGCGACGCACAACATCAGCAATATGTTCATGTACTCCAAAAATTTCACTAGCAACAATGATAATCGGTAATGGGGCGGAAGATTTAGTTGGACGGGCGACATAGAGCGGTACCTTTGCACCAGCAACCGTAATTGTTTGCTCACTGGCTTCAATCCCGGTAAAGTCGGTTTGAATCGCTGCCGCTATCACGGGCTGCGCTGCGGCCACAAAACCGACACCCAAACCCCTGATGGATACTGTCGAAACCGCCGAAGCAGCAGAGGCAGCGGAAGCTACTGAAGTTTGCATAAATTGTCGCCGTTGATTTTTCATTGTCTCTCCTTGATTTTGGTTACCAACTATCTTGACCTATTTACTTAATGCGCCTCTTCCCAGTTATTACCCACGCCAATACTAACGACAAGGGGCACACGCAATTGTGCCACTGAGCCCATTAAACCAGGTAAAGCTTCACGTATACGATCTACCTCGGCAAATGGCGCATCAAATATCAATTCATCATGCACCTGCAAAAGCATGCGGGTTTGTAATTGTTCGGTTTCAATCCACTTCTGCACCGCAATCATGGCTAATTTAATTAAATCGGCAGCAGTACCTTGCATTGGCGCATTAATCGCAGCGCGTTCAGCGCCCTGTCGCCGCGGACCCGAACTTTTAATTTCGGGTAACCATAAGCGCCGACCAAAAACAGTTTCTACATAGCCACTGTCTCGTGCCTCAAGTCTTGTGCGCTCCATATATTGCGCAACCCCAGGATAGCGCTCAAAATAAGTGTCAATGTATTTTTGCGCAGCTGCGCGCTCAATACCTAGATTGCCTGCTAAGCCAAAAGCACTCATGCCATAAATTAAACCAAAGTTAATCACTTTGGCATAACGCCGTTGCTCAGCGGTAACAGTATTCAAGGGAATACCAAATATTTCGGCAGCAGTAGCTTGATGTACATCTAAGCCTGCAGCGAAAGCAGCGAGTAAGTTTTCATCTTGTGCAATGTGCGCCATGATGCGCAATTCAATTTGGGAATAATCGGCAGAAACCAACTTACAACCTTCGTCCGCAACAAAAGCCTCCCGAATACGCCGACCCTCTTCAGTGCGCACGGGAATATTTTGTAAATTGGGATCGCTCGAGGCTAAGCGACCAGTGACGGCAACCGCTTGAGAAAAATTGGTGTGTACCCGACCTGTTTTAGGATTTACCATACGCGGTAATTTTTCAATATAGGTCGACATCAACTTCGCTAAACTGCGGTAATTTAATATACGTGCAGGCAAAGGATAGTCTTCAGCTAATTTTTGTAAAACTTCTTCATCGGTTGATGGTGCGCCTGCCGGCGTTTTTTTAATCACGGGTAATTGCAATTGGCCAAATAAAATCTCGCCAATTTGTTTGGGCGACTGAATGTTGAATGGCTGCCCCGCGAGTTGATGAATTTCTGTCTCGAGGGATAAAAGGCGCTTACCCACCGTTTGCCCTTGTTTAGCCAATAACGCAGTATCAACCTTAATACCATTGCTTTCCATAATGCCGAGCACGCGCATCGCCGGTAATTCAATTTGCTGATACACATAGCAAAGCCCTGGATTTTCAGCAATTTGGGGCCATAAAAATTGATGTAAGCGCAAGGTAATGTCAGCATCTTCAGCGGCATAATTGCATGCGGTGGCTAAATCCACTTGATCAAAGCCAATTTGATGAACGCCCTTGCCGCAGACTTCTTCATAGCGAATGGTCTTGATACCTAAATGCCTCTCAGCCATACTATCCATATTGTGGGGTAAGTGCGATTCCAATACATAGGATTCCAGTAAAGTATCAAATGCAATTCCCTGCAAGGTAATGCCATAGCTTGCAAAGATATGGGCATCGTATTTCAGGTTCTGTCCTACCTTAGCTTTGCTTGCATCTTCTAACCAAGGCAATAAACGCTCTAATACCCACGTACGATCGAGTTGAGTTTCGCCGGTGCGATGCGCAACGGGTATATAACAAGCCTCGCCCGCCTCTACTGAAAAAGATATCCCCACTAACTCTGCTGCAAGTGCATCTAAGCCAGTGGTTTCTGTATCGACTGCGACTAGTTGAGCTTGTTGAATTTTTGCTAACCAGCGCTCGAATCTTGCCTCTTCGACTATGCACTCATAACTACGCCCTACACTATCCGTCACCACCTCCGTAGTGGCGTTTACTACACCAGTTGCAATTTCTAGGGCCTCTCCAGAGGGATTTTCTCCCTCTGGGGCAACATCCCTTAACCAAGTCTTAAAGGCGTAGCGCTCAAATAACTCACGTAATTTTGGCGCATCTTCTGCAACTGCATGTAGGTCATCTAGACCAGGCAGGTGAGGCGATAAGTCGCAGTCGGTTTTAATGGTGAGCAATTCGCGGGCCCGCAATAACCAAGGCAAGTTAGCGCGTAAATTTTCGCCGACTACGCCTTTGACCAACCCAGCTGAAGCCATTAAATTATCTAAATCGCCAAACTCTGCCAACCACTTATTGGCAGTCTTCGGGCCTGCTTTTGGAACCCCAGGTACGTTATCAACACTATCGCCAATAATGGTGAGGTAATCGACGATGCGCTCAGGCGGAACACCAAATTTATTAATCACACCGGCAATATTTAAGCGTTCATTAGTCATCGTATTAATTAATGAGACGGAAGAGTTCACTAATTGGGCTAAATCTTTATCGCCAGTAGAGATAATTGTCTCCCATCCAACTGCACTTGCCTGAGTCGCCAAAGTGCCAATGACATCATCGGCTTCAACGCCTGAAACCATCAAGATAGGCCAACCCATGGCTCGCACCATCGCATGGATTGGCTCAATTTGTTTTACCAAATCTTCGGGCATCGGCGAACGATTTGCCTTGTACTGGTCATACATCTCATCGCGAAAAGTTTTACCCTTGGCATCGAAGATGCAGGCAATATGATCGGCAGCAATGTCTGTTCGCGCACGCCGCAGCATATTAACCATGCCATAAATAGCCCCAGTTGGCTCACCTGCACCATTGCGTAAATCGGGCATCGCATGAAATGCCCGATATAGGTAGCTAGAACCGTCGATTAATAGGAGTCTATGTTTAGTCATACCGCAATCGTACAATCTAGTTGCCTAACACTCACAAATCGAGGATTTAAAGATGCGCCAACTTCGCTTGACCCGCCTTCCAGCAAGCTTAGTATGCCTTTTAAGCTTTTTCTGTGGAAATTTGGTTTTGGTGCCCAAACCGGCTCTGGCCCAAGGAAGCAATCTGCAAGCGCTTAGCCCAGACGATCTGCAACAAATTAATGGTCGGCCCCTCTCGTCTAGCAGTAAAGTCTCAAACAAGACGAATAGCAAGGTTAACCACCAACCCTCTTTTACGCATACCAGCTCAAATGGCACGCAAATTACGGAATATCGCGATGCATATAGCCCTACTAGTGTTCAGGTTAAAGGCTCATTAGGCGTCTACGACATGTCTCACCCCTCTTCTTTGATGCCGGGCGCACGTGAGCCAGCCGCCACCATTCTCAGCGTACCTAGCCTCAGCCTACCGCTGCAATAAATTAGTTTTAGACTATGGCCGTTTATACC
Organism: Polynucleobacter meluiroseus; assembly: GCA_945878885.1. GTDB lineage: Bacteria > Pseudomonadota > Gammaproteobacteria > Burkholderiales > Burkholderiaceae > Polynucleobacter > Polynucleobacter meluiroseus_C. Next base: position 18,285 of record CAMCUP010000025.1, read on the forward strand.
CCGCTCACCCTCACTGAAATTACTCCTTGGTTCGAGCGCGAATTTTCGCTTGGCAAGGCAACTGATTTAAGGGGTATCCATGGCGGCATCGAAAATTCCAATTTTTTTCTTGATGTAACCCTAGCAGGGAAAACCCATGAATATGTCCTAACAATTTTTGAGCGATTAACTGCTGCACAGTTACCCTACTATCTCGAGCTAATGTTGCACCTCGCCAACAAAGGTATTCCAGTACCCAAGCCAATTGCCAATCGCGCCGGAGAAATTCTTTTTACCCTCCATGAAAAACCCGCTGCCATTGTGACTAAATTACCAGGCCAATCCCACTTGCAGCCCACTACCGATAACTGTGCAGTGGTTGGCGCGATGCTTGCCAAGATGCATTTGGCTGGGGTAGATTTTCCGACTGAGCAAGCGAATTTACGCAGCATCGCTTGGTGGCAACAAACTGCTCCTGCGGTACTGCCCCATCTTTCCAGCGCCCAACAAACCCTCTTAAATAGCGAGCTGCAATTTCAAGAGGTATTCTTTGCGAGCGCCGATTATCAGCAGCTACCTCATGGCGCTAGTCATTGCGATTTATTTCGCGATAACGTACTTTTTGTCGAGCAACAGCAGCAAACACAGTTGGGTGGCTTGTTTGACTTTTACTTTGCGGGTACCGATAAATGGTTGTTTGATCTTGCGGTTACCGCGAACGACTGGTGTCTTGGCCCCGACCATGCCGATTTAGATGAACAGCGCCTCACTGCCCTGATGAATGCCTATCAAACTATTCGCCCCTTGGGTGCTGGCGAAAAGCGTAGTTGGTCTGCTATGCTTCGTGCAGCCGCATTACGCTTTTGGATTTCGCGCTTATGGGATTTTTATTTGCCCCGCAACGCGCAAATGCTCACTGCACACAACCCTAATCACTTTGAGGCGATCTTAGATAGTCGTCGCAAGCAAAAAAATAATCTCTTATGAAACTAAATAGTGTTAATACCCAACAAGGCTACATCTGGATTCGCCAAGGCATTTGGCTTTTTAAACAAAACCCTTTGGGCTTTTTAATGCTCGTGTTTTTGTATATTTTTTTAGTCCAGTTGGCTATCTTAATTCCCATTGTTGGCGTTTTTGCAATTTTGCTAATTACCCCCTCCCTGCAGTTTGGTTTCATGACGGGTTGTCGACAAACGATTCAAAAAATTCGGCTTTCGCCCTTGGTCTATTTAGTTGGGCTGCGCTCTTCAGGACCCTTAGTACGTAAAAGACTATTACAGCTCGGCCTGATTCACACTAGCTTAATTTTGGTGTTAAGTTTTATTGCCAGCTTCTTTGTTGATGTTCAAGTACTCTTACCAGCGCTCACTGGCGATAAACCCCTGGGCATCGAAATTATCAAGCAGATGTATGTCGTCTTAGGTATTGTGGTGACCCTCTATATTCCGATTGGGATGCTGATGTGGTTCTCACCAATTTTGGTGGGATGGGAAGATATGCCTGTAACGCAGGCACTTTTTTCGAGTTGGATTGCTTGCTGGCGTAATCGCTACGCATTTATCATTTATTTGCTTATTTGGGGCGCACTTCTAGTGGCAGTTCCTTTGCTTCTCAGTACCGTGTTTGAGGCGCTCAATATTAGCGAAGTGGGCTCATTCGTGATTGCCCCAATTTCAATGGCTTGTATGACAGTGCTGTATTGTTCGGCATTTGCCACTTGGAAAAATTGTTTTACCGATAGTGCGGCTACCGCTAACCCCGATGAAATTGGCGCTTAACTAACGGCAACGTAGCTTTAGCCATTCACTCTTAATCAATTGCCGCTAACTTAGCAATACTTAATTGCAACCATTTCACGCCATGCCGCTTAAAATTAATTTGTGCGCGCGCATCAGCCTCAAGGCCCTCAAGGGCGGTAATACGCCCCTCACCAAACTTCGTATGAAAAACGTCCTGGCCAACCCGAAAGGGATAAATATCTCGAGCTTGTGCAGCCATGCGGGGAATATTGCTACTCAAAGCGCTATGGGCTAGCCGCGGTTTACGCGCAGCAGGGCTATCTTCGTAATCAAATACCTGACTGTCATCACTATCGTGCGAGTAACCACTTTTCCAGGTGCTCCCCCCGCTGCGTCCCCCACCCCAACGAGCATCTTTGATTTTGGGGGTAAGCCATTTCAAACACGCTGTCGGTAATTCCTCTAAGAAGCGTGACGGCATGTTGTAACGCACTTGACCATGAAGCATGCGTGATTGGGTATGCGACAAATACAAACGCTCTTTAGCGCGCGTAATCGCCACATACATCAGTCGTCGCTCTTCTTCTAAACCATTGCTTTCATTAACACTATTTTCATGAGGAAATAAACCCTCTTCGAGCCCAGTAATAAAAACTGCAGTAAATTCCAAGCCTTTGGCAGAATGGACAGTCATGAGTTGAATGGCATCTTGCCCAGCTTGCGCTTGGTTGTCTCCAGCCTCTAAAGAAGCGTGCGCTAAGAAAGCTGCTAAAGGCGACATCTCTAGAGTGCCGGCATCGTTTTCGCTCGGTAGTGAAGCGGCTTTCGCATTCTGTCCAAAGCCCTCTTCGGCAATAAAAGCAGTGGCTGCATTAATTAATTCTTGTAAGTTTTCAACCCGATCTTGACCTTCACGTTCGCTTAAGTAGTGCTGAATTAAACCGCTATGTTGAATTACAAACTCGACTGTTTCTGGCAACGTATTGTGTCGGGTTGCTTCGCGCATATGATCGACGAGCCGCACAAAGCCACCCAAGGATGCGCCAGCCTTGCCTTCGAGTGAGCTGGCCGCCGAGTACAAAGAACATTGTTGCAATTGCGCCGCATCTTGTAGCGCCTCAATACTTCTCGCACCAATTCCCCGCGTGGGAAAATTAACGACGCGAGAAAATGACGTATCGTCATTGGGATTTTCAAGTAAGCGTAAATAAGCTAGCGTATGTTTCACTTCGGCGCGCTCAAAAAACCGTAAACCGCCATAAACTCGGTAGGGCAAACCAGCGGAAAATAAATTATGTTCAATAATGCGCGACTGAGCATTACTACGGTAAAGCAAAGCAATCTCACTACGACTTATACCGCCATTTATCAGCCCTTTGATTTCGTCAATGAGCCAAGCGGCTTCCATGCCATCGCTCGCCGCTTCGTAAATTCGAACTGGCTCCCCATGACCCGCATCCGTGCGTAAATTTTTACCTAAGCGCGCAGTATTATTAGCGATTAAGTGATTCGCAACATCTAAAATATTGCCATGGGAACGATAATTTTGTTCTAACTTCACCATGAATGGGTGAAATTGATTTTCATATAAACGCATATTTTCTACATCAGCACCGCGAAAGGCATAGATACTTTGGTCATCATCGCCTACCGCAAAGACCGAACTTGCACTAGCGCGAGCACCCTCATGGCCAGAAAGAAGCTTTAACCATGCATATTGCAAAGCATTGGTATCTTGAAACTCATCAATCAAAATATGGCGAAAGCGCTCTTGATAATGGGTTCGAATTGGCTCATGGTGTTGTAATAATTCATAACTACGTAATAGCAATTCAGCAAAATCAACCACCCCTTCACGTTGACACTGCTCATCATAGGCAGCGTAAAGCTCAGCTAGCCGATCTTGGAAGGCGTCACCTGAATGTAAATCTTTGGCCCGCATGCCGCGCTCTTTCGCATGGGCAATGAAATATTGCAATTGTTTGGGAGGGTATTTTTCATCATCGACTTTAAGCCCCTTTAAGAGTCGCTTAATCGCTGACAATTGATCTTGGGTATCGAGTATTTGAAAGGTCGATGGCAAACCAGCATCGCGATGATGCGCGCGTAACAAACGATTACACAGCCCATGAAAAGTACCAATCCACATTCCCCGGGTGTTAATTGGCAAGATCGCCGCAAGGCGAATCATCATTTCTTTAGCTGCTTTATTGGTAAAAGTGACTGCTAGCACGCTAATCGGTGAAGCTTGACCCGTTTGAATTAGCCAGGCAATGCGCGTGGTGAGCACGCGGGTCTTGCCGCTACCAGCACCAGCCAAAATTAAAGCGGAGCGCGAACGGCCCTTTTCATCGCTTGGCGGCAGTGTGACTGCTTCGCATTGTTCGGGATTCAGGTTGGCGAGCAAGTCAGAGTACATTAGGCCAATTATAATTTGCCTCTTATGCCAAACCCTTTAAATCCCTCTGCTTCAAGCCCCATCAACCCCACCGCTGATTTAGAGTTGGCTAAATCCTATGAACCAGGCCCCATTGAAGCCTATTGGGGCCCTGAATGGGAACGCCGTGGTATTTCAGAAACTACTTTAGACGACCAGAAACCCAACTTCAGCATCCAGCTACCTCCTCCTAATGTCACCGGCACTTTGCATATGGGGCATGCGTTTAACCAAACGATGATGGATAGCCTGATTCGCCATGCCCGCATGCAAGGTTGCAATACCCTCTGGCTACCAGGTACTGATCATGCTGGCATTGCCACGCAAATAGTGGTTGAGCGACAACTGGACGCGCAAAAGGTCTCACGCCATGATCTGGGTCGCGAGGCTTTTCTAAAAAAAGTTTGGGAATGGAAAGATACCTCTGGCTCAACTATTACTCGGCAAATTCGTCGTCTTGGCGCATCCATTGACTGGTCACGTGAATATTTCACCATGGACGACAAAATGTCGGCGGCCGTAGTTGAGGTCTTTGTTCGCCTTCATGAGCAAGGTTTAATTTATCGAGGCAAACGTTTAGTCAATTGGGATCCTGTCCTAGGCACTGCCGTTTCCGATCTAGAAGTTGTCAGCGAAGAAGAGGCTGGCAGTCTGTGGCATATTCGTTATCCATTAAGCGATGGTTCGGGCGAATTAATCGTCGCAACAACTAGACCAGAAACTTTACTGGGCGATGTTGCGGTGATGGTGAACCCAGAGGATGATCGTTATCGTCATCTGATTGGACAGATGGTGAATTTACCCTTGTGCAACAAAACCATTCCCATCATTGCTGATAGCTATGTTGATCCCACCTTTGGTACTGGCGTTGTCAAAGTCACTCCTGCGCACGACTTCAATGACTACGCCGTTGCCCAACGCCACCAGTTGCCTCTCATAACTATTTTGACGCTCGATGCCAAGATTAATGAAAATGCACCCACAATCTACCAAGGCCTAGATCGCTTCGCCGCGCGTCAGCAAATCATTGCCGATCTAGAAGCCGCAGATTTAATGGCCGAAGTGAAACCGCACACCTTAATGGTGCCCCGTGGTGACCGCACCCAAACCATTATTGAGCCGATGCTTACCGATCAATGGTTTGTCGCAGTATCTAAACCGAGTGCTGACAACCTCTATCTACCTGGTGCGTCAATGGCCAGTGCTGCATTAAATGCCGTCACCAGCGGAGCAATTCAGTTGGTGCCAGAAAATTGGGTCAGTACGTATACCCAATGGCTCGAAAATATTCAAGATTGGTGTATCTCTAGACAGTTGTGGTGGGGCCACCAAATTCCCGCCTGGTATGGCACTGAAGGGCAAATATTTGTTGCGCGCAATGCTACTGATGCGCAAACCAAAGCCAGTGCCGCTGGTTATACCGGACCACTGCAGCGCGACCCCGATGTGCTTGATACCTGGTTTAGTTCGGCATTAGTACCCTTCAGTTCATTGGGTTGGCCGCAAGCAACCCCAGAGCTTAAGCACTTTTTACCTTCCTCAGTCTTAGTGACTGGCTTTGACATTATTTTCTTTTGGGTGGCCCGCATGGTGATGATGACCTGCCACTTTACTGGGCAAGTGCCTTTTCATACGGTCTATGTGCATGGCTTAGTGCGCGATGCTGAAGGCCAAAAAATGAGTAAGTCAAAAGGCAATACCTTAGACCCAATCGACCTCATCGATGGCATTGAATTAGCTCAGCTCGTCGACAAACGCACCGCTGGCCTGATGAATCCAAAACAAACAGCAAGCATCACTAAAAAAACCAATAGAGAATTTCCTGATGGCATTCCGGCCTTTGGTACTGACGCCTTACGCTTTACCTTTGCCTCGCTTGCATCACTAGGGCGTAATATTAACTTTGATCAAAAACGCTGCGAAGGCTATCGTAATTTTTGTAACAAACTCTGGAATGCCAGCCGCTTTGTTTTAATGAACTGCCCTGGCGATGATGCAGCCAATGGCTTTGCGCCCTGTGACAATGAATGCGGTCCCGATGGCTATCTTGATTTTTCTCCAGCCGATCGTTGGATTGTTTCGCTACTACAAACCACTGAGGCAGAAGTTGCCAAAGGATTCACGATGTATCGCTTTGATAATGTCGCTAGCGCGATTTATCAATTTGTCTGGGATGAATATTGTGATTGGTATCTAGAGCTCGCAAAAGTTCAGTTACAAACTGGCACGCTTGCCCAACAACGCGCTACGCGTCGTACGCTCTTACGGGTACTTGAGACGATCTTGCGTTTAGCCCATCCGCTCATTCCTTTTATTACTGAAACCCTTTGGCAAACCGTTGCTCCAAAGGCTGGTAAAGAACTCAGTCTGCAAACAAGTCCGTCAATTGCTTTGCAGCCTTATCCCATTAGCCAGCCTGAAAAAATTGATGCCGTTAGTGAGGCGTGGATGACGCAAATTAAGGCCATTACTGATGCCTGCCGCAATCTCCGTGGTGAAATGCAAATATCACCGGCACAAAAAGTACCCCTCTGGATTTGTGGACCGTCAGCTTTTTTAAACCAAGCGAGCCCCTATTTAATGGCCCTCGCTAAATTATCAGAAGTACGTATCTTTGCTGATGAAGCTAGTCTCGAACGCGAAGGCGCGGGTGCACCCATTGCCTTAGTTGGCGAGATTAAATTACTACTTAAAATTGAAGTAGATTTAGCTGCAGAGCAAATACGCATTAGCAAAGAATTGGTGCGAATTGCCAATGAAATTGATAAATGTCGCCAAAAATTGAATAATGAAAGCTTTATAGCGCGTGCGCCAGACGAGGTAGTTGCGCAAGAAAAACAGCGTCTTGCAGGCTTTGAGCTAAACCACAAAAAATTAGCTGCCCAACTGCAGCGTTTAAAATCGTCTTAAATCCTTTTTAGAAGCGAACTTTATGAGTAATACTAAGTTAAAACCCGTTAGTAAAGCAGTATTTCCGGTTGCCGGCTTAGGCACGCGGTTTTTACCTGCCACTAAAGCCAGCCCCAAAGAAATGCTCAATATTGTCGATAAGCCATTAATTCAATATGCCGTTGAAGAAGCTATTGCTGCTGGTATTACTGAAATGATTTTTGTCACAGGCCGCAGTAAACGCGCCATTGAAGACCACTTCGATAAGGCATATGAGCTTGAGGCTGAGCTTGAGGCTAAAAATAAAACTGCTTTACTCGAAATCGTACGTAATGTGAAACCGAGTCATGTCGATTGCGTTTATGTGCGTCAACCTGAAGCCTTAGGCTTAGGTCACGCGGTACTTTGTGCCGAAAAATTAGTGCGCGATGAGCCCTTTGCTGTCATCTTGGCAGATGATTTACTGGTTGGCGATCCAGCAGTGTTGATGCAAATGTTAAAAGTACACAACCAATATCAAGGCTCTGTTTTGGCGGTAGAAAAAATTAATCCTGCGCAAAGCAGTTCTTATGGCATTGTGGCTGGCACTCTTACTAGCCCTAGCGTACATCGCTTAACTGGCATTGTTGAAAAACCGTTGCCGCAAGATGCGCCCTCAAACTTAGCCGTGGTGGGTCGTTATGTACTTTCTTCCAATATTTTTAATTACATTCGCAATCTTCAACCAGGAGCTGGGGGTGAATTACAGCTCACCGATGCGATTGCTGCCTTATTAACAGCAGAACCCGTATATGCCTACGAATATCAAGGCGTTCGTTACGACTGCGGCAGTAAATTAGGTTATCTCAAAGCAACTGTAGATTTTGCTCTCCGCCATCCTGAAGTCAGTAGTGAGTTTGCCGCGTTCTTAAAACAACGCTAAGCTTCACACTGGGCTTTTCGCTTAGCCTTGACTGGTAAATAATTTAGCGGCGCTTGAGGTAAAAAACAAAGGTATCGTTAACTATCTCAGTGGCGATCAATTGGTTGCCAGTTTGTTTGGCAAAGGCTGGGAAATCGTGTTTTGCCCCTGCGTCGGTGGCGATAATTTTGAGAATTTCTCCCGACTGCATATCGGCCAAGGCTTTCTTGGTGCGCAAGATTGGCAATGGGCAATTCATACCAATAGCGTCAACCTCACGATTGGCAATCGGCAATTCGTTGACAGCTAGCTCAGTAAAGGTCTCTTGATTCTCATTCATGCTCTTTAACCTGCAGTTTTTTCTGCAGTTTTCTCCCTAATCCATTGTTGTACGCTTGCTAAAGCCACTGGCAAGGCGCTAGGCATTGTACCCCCAGCCATCGCCATTTCGGCTTTACCCCCGCCTTTTCCGCCTACCTGCTGAGCCACAAAATTCACTAAATCCCCTGCTTTTATATGGCTTATTTTATCGGCTGTCACTCCTGCGATCAAGCTGACCTTATCCCCTTGTACAGATGCTAAAACGATCGCGGCAGTTTTCAGTTTGGCTTTTAAAGCATCTAAGGTTTCACGTAATACCTGCGCATCAGCTCCATCGAGGCGGAGCGCTAATACCATCAGGCCATTTACCTCAATTGCCTGTGCCGCAAGTTCATCGCCCTGACTAGCGGCCAACTTTGAGTTCACTCGCTCAAGCTCGCGCTCGGTTTGACGCAAAGTATCTTGCAGCTGGGTAACGCGAGTTGCTAGCTCTTGCGGATTACTTTTTAATACCTGCGCCACTGCATTTAATTTATCTTCTAAATCTTGTAAAAAATGTAAAGCGTTATTACCAGTGACTGCCTCAACCCTACGAATACCAGCAGCTACTCCCGACTCTGAGGTTATTTTTAGGCTACCAATATCACCAGTGCGCCCTACATGAGTGCCCCCGCACAGTTCTTTTGAGGTGCCAATTTCTAAAACCCGTACTTCGGCGCCATATTTTTCACCAAAAAGCATCATCGCCCCGGTTTTTTGCGCATCTTCGAGTGACATCACTTGCGCTGAGGTTGCGGTATTAGCAAGAATTTCTCGATTCACGAGGGTTTCAATTTGTCTTAACTGGGCTGGGCTAATAGGCGCATTGTGAGTAAAGTCAAAACGGGTTTTACTAGCATCGACCAAAGAACCCTTTTGCATTACATG
>CAMCUP010000026.1 GCA_945878885.1 Polynucleobacter meluiroseus
TTCAATCTAACCTCCTCCAAGCTGAATCTTACTGGTACAGGTTCATGCTCATCTTAATTAGTTTAAAACTGGTTTAGGTATTTTGACAGAAATTGAATTGGCATGGGTTTTTCTGGTGGGAATCCCTTCCCCATAAAAAGTTGTAAAAACGCTGATTTGCCAGAACCTAGGCATCGCAATTAGTGCGATACTCTAATCTATAATTTCCTTTGATTTAATAACCAAATATAGGTTGTGGACATGAAAAAATTTGTTCTGATTTCTGCTTTAGCCTTGTTATTAGCGCCACTTTTATGCAATTCAGCTTTTGCGCAGAAAAAGTATGCAGAAGAAATGAGGGCTGCATCTGTAGTGCAAGCCGAGTGGTACGAAAGAAGTCTGCCCTTGTTAAGCAAAAAAATTCCCGCCCATCCAAAACAAACAACTTTGGCGCAATTCGCAGACCCGTCTAAGGCAGATAAAGCAGAAAAAGATGAGCTGCATATATTAGTTGAAAAACGTAAAGAATATTTATCTTTGCAGACTGAAATTGCTATAAATCATGTCCGTACCCCAGGCCTAGGATATGCCTACGCTGAAGAATTAAAACAATACACCTCTAAATTGAATTTCTTATCTGAAGAGTTATATTCAGGAAAAATTACCTTTGGTGAATATAACAAGAAACGAATTGAGCTCGCAAATGAAAGTTCAGCAAAGATGACTGAAGCATTTCGCATCTATCACGCTCAAGCCCGTAATTTAAAATCTTAACTAGCCGTATAAAGGCAAATCAATCTCATGCGTAAATTTATTCTAGCCATTTTCTTGGTAGTACCCCTGCTGGGGTGTGCAACTAATCTTGCAAAAGATGGTGGTATGCACGATGACTACGAGAACGACATTTCAAATGCTGGTAGTAGCTTTATCGGCCAATAATTATTATCAAAGTAACTATAGGTGCGAACAACCTTATCGGGATATAAAGAACCATCATAGATATCTCTAGTTACAATTTTTATTGCAAACCAAACCGATTTTCTCCCTCGGTTCCCTCTTGGGCCTCCCAATAAATCAGCACAATAATGCCAATAATTGTTAACCAAATTAACTGCCACCAGCCTGATTTATTAATATCGTGCAAACGTCTAGTAGTAACGGCAACGTTAGGAATAAGGACTGCTAAAGAGATTAAATTAAAAATTAGATCCCATGCTCCGCTCAAGTTAAGCTGCTGCAATAAAGCGTAAGGCAGATTTACAATGAAACAAAAAAGGTAGAACCACCAAAACTCGCTGCGACTAGCGCGGCCAGTAAAGGTAGCGTATTTTGCAAAACAGGTTGATATTGATTCGGTAAAAGTCATTAATAGTCCCTAGGTTCTGCTAAAAATAATTTTTATATTTATAGCCTTCAAATACACTTTCGTTAACGCCAACAATATAGTCAACCTTAGGTGTATATTACAGCCTAATTACCCTCACAAATAGACTTAATCATTTACTAATGGAAAAAATATGAGCCTAAAACCCACTAAACCTTATAAGGACATCTTGTTCGAGGTTAAAGATCAAGTAGCCTGGATTACGATTAATCGGCCTCGGGTGCTTAATGCTTTTCGCGAGCAAACCTTAGACGAGATGATCGATGCCGTAAAGCTAACTCGTGAAGATGCGTCGATTGCTTGTATTGTCTTTAGTGGCGCTGGCGATAAAGCCTTCTCAGCTGGCGGAGACTTTTATGCCATGAAACGTCTTACCTTCACAAATGCTTCGATGTGGAATGATCGCATGCTTGGTTTAGCGATGGCTATTCGTGGTGCACCAATTCCTGCAATTGCAATGGTAAATGGTTGGTGTGTTGGTGGCGGCCATGAGCTGGCCCTCTGGTGTGACTTAGTTATTGGTTCAGAAAAATCTATGTTTGGGCAAACTGGGGCTAAAGTGGGTGCCTGCCCTACAGTTGGAGCAACACAATATCTGCCGCGTATAGTGGGCGAACGCATTGCCCGCGAAATGATTTTTCTTGCTAAGCGTTTTGATGCAAAAGAAGCTGAACGTATTGGTCTAATTAATAAATGTGTTCCAGAGTCTGAGTTATTACAAGAAACCCTCGCTTGGTGTGAAACTATTAAAAGTAATAGTGCACAAACTATTCGCATGACTAAAAAGAGTTTAAATTTTGAATCCGATCAGCTATATGCTTCATGGCAACATGGTATGGAGCTCCTCGCCTACGTATGGGGGTCGGAAGAAAGCTTAGAAGGCATGAATGCCTTTTTAGAAGGTCGTAAACCTGATTTCCAAAAATTTCGCATGAAAAATAAAGCTGCGCTTGAAGAATATTTAGATGGCTTTCACAAAAATCTGAATGCTCCACCAGATATGCGCAATTAATTAACCTAATCATGAGTGTTCAAGACGGTGAAGGTTTAGCCACTACAAATTCAGGTGCTTTAGCCGAATTTAAAGTACTTGATCTTAGTCGGGTTCTGGCAGGCCCTTGGTGCGGTCAATTGCTGGGCGACTTAGGCGCTGAAGTTGTCAAGATAGAGTCTATTACCACTGGCGACGATACCCGAGCTTGGGGGCCGCCTTTTTTAGCTGGAGAGTCAGCCTACTTTTTAGGCTGTAACCGTAATAAGCGTGGCATGGCAATTGATTTTTCCCAAACTAGTGGAAAAGAATTGTTAGCTGCCTTAATTCCAAAATTTGATGTACTGTTAGATAATTTCAAACTTGGCACCCTTGAAAAATGGGGCTTTAATAATGCATGGTTTGAAAAAAATGCGCCACGTGTAGTACGTTGTTCAATTACGGGATACGGCAGTGACGGTCCAGAAGCCGATTTACCAGGCTACGACTTTATCCTACAAGCTGAATCAGGTTTAATGAGTATTACAGGTGAAATCGATGGCGAGCCCACCAAGTATGGCGTAGCAATTGTTGATTTAGCAACTGGCATGATGGCCGCCAATGCAATTCAAGCCGCACTACTTGCGCGCTATAGAACAGGTTTAGGGCAAGCAGTTGAAGTTTCGCTATTTGACACAGCCATCGCATTACTAGCCAATGTCGGTAATAGCCATCTCGCAACAGGCAACGAATCTGGGCGTTATGGTAATGGCCATCCTGCCATTGCCCCTTATACAAGCTATAAGTGTATAGATGGGATGATTGCGCTTGCCGTGGGTAACGATAGTCAATTTATTAAGCTGGCTGAATTACTTAAGCACCCAGAATGGGCGCAAAATGAACGTTTATCTACTAATTCAGCGCGCGTAAATCACCGTGCCTACGTTGATGAGTTAATTGCTAAAGAATTAATACATTTTTCTAGTAAAAAATTAATTCACTTACTACGCCAAAACGGTATCCCTGTCGGCCAAGTCAATACTGTAAAGCAGGCACTTGAAGGTGAGCAAACAAAATCTAAAAAAATGGTACGCACCATAAAACACTCTAAGATAGGGGAATTTCAAACGCTAGGAATTCCTTTAAAAATGGATGCCACCCCTAGCTCAATTCGCCGCGCCCCTCCATTGCTTGGACAGCATTCTGTTGAGTTATTAAAGGAATATCTAGATTTAAGTAATAATGCTATACAAGAATTAAAAAATAAAAATGTTATTGCATAACATCCAAGGAGGCAAAATGGGTAACGTAGGTCGTCTTGCTGGCAAACAATTTTTAGTGGGTCTTACTTTATTTGCTTTTTTTACAGCGCCAATTTGGGCGCAAGGCAATGACAATTATCCGAGCAGACCCATTAAATTAATTATTACTTGGCCCGTGGGGGGGTTTGCCGATACTCTTGGCCGTACCATTGCTACGCAATTAGGTCAAATATTAGGGCAACAAGTCGTAGTAGAAAATCGCGGCGGCGCAAATGGCATGATTGGCGCAGATCTCGTTGCCAAATCTGCCCCTGATGGTTACACCTTAATGTTCCAATCTATCACTTCACATGCAATTAATCCAACCATGTACGGTAAAACGCCCTATTCAACAGAAAAAGATATCGTACCGCTTGCTGTAGTAGCTGCTGTTCCACTGCTTTTGGTTGCTAACCCAAGCTTCCCTGCAAAAAATATCAATGAGTTAATTGCCTTAGCAAAAAAAGAACCTGATCGTCTTTCATATGCTAGCTTTGGAAATGGCAGTGCAAGTCATTTAGCAGGCGCTCTATTTACCTCTCAAGCAGGTATCAAAATGGTGCACGTGCCTTATAAAGGTGGTGGCCCCGCCATCACCGATACCTTGGGCGGGCAGGTGCCACTGAGTTTTTCAGCCTTTGGGCTGGCATTGCCTCATGTTAAAGTAGGTAAGCTAGTGGCACTCGGAATTACCAGTAACACCCGCTCTAAACTTTTGCCCGACACACCAACCATTGAAGAAGCCGGCAATCTAAAGGGCTATGAGATGTCGATCATCTATGCCGTGTGGGCGCCAGCTGGCGTGCCAAACTCAATTATGAATAAACTTGATAAAGCACTTGAAAGCGTTATTGGGTCAAATGCTTTTAAAGAAAAAGTAGCTAGCGATGGTGGTGAAGTAATGAATCTTGTAAGCCCGACAGAGAGCCAATTATTTTTTCAAAAGGAAATGTTGCGCTTAGCAAAAATTGTTAAAGAAGGTAATATAAAGGCAGACTAATATGAATAAATTAAAACTTTACAAAAAAATTGTATTTGTCTTATTTCTTGCTCAATCTATAGGATTTGCGGCGGCGCAATCCAGTGCCGCTAATACTTATCCAAATAAACCAATTCGAATTATTAATCCTCTTGCACCAGGTGGAGCTGTCGATGCAATAGCCAGACTACTTGCGCCCTCATTACAAGAAATCCTTGGGCAGCCAATTGTGATTGAAAATAAATCCGGTGCTGGAGGTACTATTGGTAGTAATTTTGTTGCTAAAGCCCCGGCAGATGGCTACACCATTCTCATGGTATATGACACCTTTGCAGTAAATCCCCATATTTATAAGAATTTACCGTTTGATTCTTTTAAAGATTTAACTCCAGTTATGGAAATAGTTTCAATTCCATTGCTCTTGGTAGCCGGAAATAAATTACCTGCCAATAATTTAAAGGAATTAAGCGCGCTAGCAAAAAGTAGGCCAAATGGCATCAATTTTTCAAGTGGTGGTGCTGGTAGCTCGGGACACCTTGCTGCAGAGTTACTAAAAAATAATTTGGGAATTAACATGACCCATATACCCTACAAAGGTGGAGGTCCTGCCTTAACCGCTACTATATCGGGAGAAAGCGATATAACTATATTAGGTGCAGTCATCACCATCCCCCAAATTAAAGGTGGAAATCTCAAGGGCTTGGCTATTTTAGGTAATAAACGTACCCCAGCTTTGCCCCAACTTCTTACGGCCAGCGAGCAAGGTTTAACTAATTTTGATGTGAGCTCTTGGATTGGCATTTTGGTCCCCGCTGGAACGCCACCTGCAATCATCGAAAAAATTCATAGCGCCTTTGCTCAGGCCCTAAAAAATCCTGCTGTGCAAACGCGTATGGCGGAACAAGGAAACGAAATTATTGCTAGCACACCTGCACAATTCGCCAGCTTTCTTACTCAAGAATCAGCTAAATGGGCTAAGGTAATTAAAGACAATAATATTCAAGTAGAATAATTCGAGTCATCCGCAGCTGATGAAACTAAGTCATATCAAACTTTATCCTCTTGCTATACCTTTAATAGAGCCTATTAAAATGTCGGGCGAAACAATTACGCATGCCAATACCTTATTAGTTTATTTAAAGACCAACACTGGCAAAGAAGCTTGGGGAGAAACATCAGCGGCTCCCTTAATGACTGGTGAAACTTTGGGTGGCTTACTGCAAAATGCTAAATACCTTGGTGAACATCTGAGGGGTTTAGATATTACTGAGCTTAATTCGATTTCAATGGTCCTTGGAAAAATCTTATACGGCAATACTTCTGTTAAGTCTTGCTTCGAAATGGCCATAATCGATCTTTTCGCACAAGCACAAGATACTAGTGTTTGGCAAATACTACGCGATCTTTCTAAAAATAAAACCCAAACTAAACCAATTCCGTTGCCCTTATTACGAATGCTGGGCGGCTCTTTAGATAAAGAAGTCGCTGATGCTGCTCTATATCGCGCCCAGGGATATCGACATTGGAAAATTAAAGTTGGAAGCTTGCCGCTTGCTGAAGACCTTGAAAGAGTGTCAATATTATGCGACTTGCTTGCAGGAGACATTGTTTCTGCAGATGCAAATGGTGCCTTTAATTTGGATCAAGCAGTTATTTTTTGTACTGCCGAAAAAACTCGTCAACTTTCTTTTGTTGAGCAAGCTATCGCCGCAAAATCTACTATAGATGATTTTTCTTTACTCAAATCAAAATCACACTTACCAATTGCCTTAGATGAATCTATACATGACGTAAATGAAATTAAATATTTTGATCAGGCAAATGCCCTAGATGGCGCCAGCTTAAAACTGATAAAAACAGGCGGTCTTGTATCGGGTCTAGCTGCAGCACTTGAACTCCAACGCCGCAATCTTAAAATTAATCTCGCCTGTAAGGTTGCAGAAACCTCTTTGTCGGCTGCTGCTACTGCTTCTTTAGGCTTTGCAATTGACTCAATTCCTTGGGGTTTTAGTATGTCAAATCAGTATCTTGAATTTGATATCTGCGCAAAGCCCCTGCACGCTGAAAATGGTCATTTAAATATCGAGCAATTAAATCCCATTGGTATTGGGGTGACTCCAGAAATTAATTTAGTTACACAGGCTCATTCAAAAGAGTATTCGACCGTTTTGTGTTAATTCTTACACTATCGTCCTAAATTACAATGTCCTTAAACTCCGAAACCCGTAAAAAATTACTCAAGGTAAGTACTGCTACTTTATGTACCGCCTTATTTAAAAAAGGATTACGTAACCAGTTTATTCAAGATGTGCATCCGCTTAATCCCAACCAGGCCAATATGGTGGGTGAAGCCTATACTCTGCGCTATATTCCTGCACGAGAAGATCTCAATACCATTGAAGTTTTTAAGAATCCGCGACATCCACAACGCCTCGCTATTGAAGAATGTCCGGCTGGCTCGGTACTGGTAATCGATAGCCGTAAAAATGCACGTGCTGCTTCTGCGGGTTCTATCTTGGTTACTCGTCTTATGAAACGTGGGGTTGCGGGCATTGTTACCGATGGGGGCTTTCGCGATTCTCCTGAAATTGCGCAATTAGCTATTCCTGCTTATCACCAACGCCCTAGCGCACCAACTAATCTTACGGTGCATTGTGCGCTAGATATAAATGTGCCTATTGGTTGTGGCGATGTTGCGGTTTATCCAGGCGACATCATGGTTGGCGATGGTGAGGGTGTTGTCGTCATACCTGCGCATCTAGCCGACGAGATCGGCAATGAAGCAGTTGAAATGACTGCTTTTGAAGATTTTGTCAGCGAAAAAGTACTAGCGGGACAAAGCATTATTGGCCTCTACCCGCCAACCGATGAAGCCAACATCTTAGCTTTTCAACAATGGCGCGCTACTCACCAGCGGTAAACGATTAAATCTGAATAAGTATTATTCGGGCTTAATGCCAGCCTGCTTTATTACTGCAGTCCAGCGTTGAATTTCGCCCTTAATAAATTCAGTATATGGTTTTGATCCCTGTGGTGGAATTACAAAGCCCTGAGACTCCATCCGCTGTTTTATTTCTGGAGTGCTCATCACCTGATTCATCCCAGCCTCTAGCTTATCAATGATCACTTTCGGAGTGCCTTTGGGTGCGCTCAAACCTGACCATGAGATAGCTTCAAAAGTAGGAAAGCCAGATTCAGCAATGGTTGGTACATTTGGATACAGCGGATTACGTTTCTCACTCGTTACCGCTAGGGCACGCAATTTACCGGCCTGAATATGCGGGTAAGCCACATCTTGATTGATAAACATCATCGGAATCTCGCCGCTTAAAATTGCCGTCATCATCGGGCCACCGCCACGATAGGGAATGCCAACTAATCCTAATGGCAAGCACTTTTCATTCTTCTTAGGCGCACTACAAGTTGTAACGGTTTGTTTAAATAATTCCATAGCAACATGACCAGAGGCCGCATAGGTATACCCATAATCTAACTTACCTGGGTTTGCTCGCGCATAATCAACTAACTCTTTTAATGTTTTAAAGGGTGAATTCGGATTGACCACTAAGACATTAGGACCAATATGAATTTGAGAAATGTGAATGAAATCAGTAATTGAGTTGTACTTCACATTAGGATCAAGGCCATGAGCAACAGCATTTTGTCCAACGCCAGTAAGGATTAAAGTATAGCCATCAGGCTGAACTTCAGTGGCACGCTTTGTGCCAACCACACCGCCGCCGCCGCCAATATTTTCTACAATAAAACTTTGTTTAAAGTATTTGGTTAAGCCATCTGCCACCATCCGCCCCATCACATCGCTTGTACCACCAGCGGGAAACGGCACAATAATTTTTACTGGCCGCGTTGGATAATCGGCCTGCGCAAACGCACTTAGAGATATTAAGGTAAGTAATGCAATAAAAAGTTGACTGAACCATTGATAAATTTTCATATTTTCCCTGATAGTAGAAACAATATTACTTTATGCAAAATATTTGTTTTTTAGTCGAGATTGATTCTCGTAAATCGAACCCTGATTAATAGCCGGCGGCAAAGGCATAATAACTGGCGCTGAAACAATCCTAGGAACAATAGAGGCCTTTCCTGTAAGCAGCCAACTGTCGAACTCAGCAAGAGAAGTATAGTTTTTTAATAAGGGCCATGCATCGCCTGCGGCAAATTCAAATAACAATAAGCGCCGCGGGCTAGTAGAGGTATTCGCAGCCGAGCCATGTATTGCACGCGCATGGTGAAATGAGGCCGATCCTGCTGGTCCAATGCAGGGCTTAGCAGCAGCAAAATTAATCCCGTCAGCGTCTGGATCCATAGCACCACAAAAGTAACCATCAATATCATGATGACTGTAAGTTGGGCCCTGGTGACTTTTAGGGATGATCATCAGTGGGCCATTTTCCATTTTGCAATCATCTAGCATGATACCAACCGCCAAAACATCATCATTAGTATGTGGATAAAAAGCCCAATCTTGATGCCACTCAACAGCCTCTCCACCACCGGGTTCTTTTAGATTTAGTTTGGCGTTTCGTATCCGTACACTCTCACCCAATAACTGTTGTAGCATCAGCAGCAAATTAGGGTCAGTCATTACCTGCTGAAATATGGGATCAACTTTATGTGGTTGCTTAATACGACGTACCGATGGCTTTGCTGCAGAATGATTTGGGCCTAAATCGTAGATTGCATCGTGCTCTTGCACCGTTCGTGAAGCTTCAACTATTCTCGATACCGCATCACGCATTTTTTGCACGATAGTCGGATTAAAAACGCTAGGAATTACCACATAGCCATCTACTTGGTATTGCTCCACCTGCTCGGCATTTAGCATGGTTATCCCCTGAACTTTGAATAATTTTTATTGTAAACGTTTAAGGGATGCCCTTCTTCCAATATTTCTGAAGATCTAATTAATCAGCCTTTATATTAGCTTTCTCAATTACCTTACCCCATCGCTCAGTTTCAGTTTTCATGCGCAATTTAAATTCGTCAATTGAGCCCCCAACAACATCTGCACCTAATTTACTCATGCGCTCACGAAAGTCGGCAGTCTTGATAATTTTATTTACTTCAATATTGAGCTTATCAAGAATGGGTGCAGGTGTGCCTGCTGGAGCTAATAAGGCAAACCAACCCTGAGAATCAAAGCCCTTTAAACCCGACTCATCTAAAGTAGGAACTTCAGGGGCTGAAGGCGTACGTTTTAGGGTCGTTACAGCTAACGCCCTAATTTGTCCGCCGTTCATCAGAGGTAATGCGGCAGGAAGGTTATCAAACATCATGCCAATTTGGCCGCCCACTAAATCTTGTAGTGCAGGTGCGCTGCCCTTATATGGAATATGAGCAATCTCGGTACCGGTTAACAATTGGAAAAGCTCCAATGCGAGGTGTGGGGTGCCACCAATACTTGATGAACCGCTACTTAATTTTCCTGGATTAGCCTTGGCGTATGCAATTAACTCCTGTACATTTTTTACTGGTAGTTTATTTGATACAACCAATACATTAGGCACTGATGCAATTACTACAATTGGTGCCAAATCACGTTGCGGATTAAATGTCACATTTTTAAAGATTTGATGATTAATGGTCAGGGTTTGAGCAGAGCCCACAACCAAGGTATATCCATCAGGGGCCGCACGTGCAACTTCACCAACCCCAATATTACCGCTTGCTCCAGCTTTATTTTCTACGATAAAAGTTTGCCCATAAACTGCTTGCAACTTTTCTGCAAGTACTCTACCAGTAATATCAGTAGCGCCACCAGGAGGAAATGGCACAATTATTTTCACTGTCTTAGTTGGATAGTTTTGAGCGCCTGCCGAAATTGGCATTAAACTAATAAAGATAACTAAAAGTGATGGTATATATATATTTTTCATGAATTCCTCAACAATATTAAATTAAAAATAAACTCTCTTAGCCTTAAGTGCTCATGGCTTGACCGCCATTAATATCCAACAGAGTTCCGGTAATAAAGCCTGCTTCACGAGAGGTCAGATAAGCAACTGCTTGTGCTACATCATCAACCTCAGCATGCCGTCGAACGGGTATCTCGTTTAATATTTTCTGTCTTAATTCGTCTGACTGACGTTCTTTTAATAGGCTCTGTACCCTCGGTGTCATGACAGCGCCAGGACAAATGGCGTTACAGGTAATGCCATTGGGGCCAAATTCTTGGGCTAACTGCAAAGTTAGTGAGTGAATTGCGCCTTTTGCAGCCGCGTAATTAGCCCCGGCAAATAAACTACCATAACGCCCCGCCTTCGAGCCTAAGTTGATAATTCGACCGTAGTTATTTGCCACCATTACAGGAATAACTAATTGAGAAAGAGTGACTGCCAGCATTAAATTTAGATCAAATACTTTTTGCCAATCTTCTTTTGACTGTTCTAAAAAATGAAATGGGGTATGTAAAGAGCCGCCGGCATTATTAATTAAAATATCTATTTTTTTCGATTGCTGCATATTGTCCGTAAAAGCAGCATGAACTTCATCGTCGTTGGATAAATCAACCAGTCGCGTTTTAATAGCATATTTAGCGGCGGTACTTTCATCTGATAAATTTTTTAACGCAGCTGCATCGCGATCCCATACATGAACAAGGGCACCTCGGCTAGCTAATTCGAGTGCAATTGCTTTACCTAAGCCACTGCCTGCTGCAGTAATTAAGGCTACTTGTTGGGGCAATGATTGCAAGCTAGTCATGAGAAGTATCTTTTATTTTTTTTAATTTTTTCATTTTCTTAATCCATTAAAGAGCCACCATTGACATCTAAAATATGACCAGTAATATAAGCAGCTGCATTAGAGCAAAGAAAAAAAGCCGCTTCAGCAATTTCAGTTGGCAATCCAAGGCGCTTTAACGGAATTTTATTGGCAAGCTCTGGCCAGAATTCTTTGGGAATCATAGTTCCCTCGATCGATCCTGGGGCCAGCCCATTGATTCGTATCTTTGCTGGCGAATACTCAATTGCAAGCGATTTAACCAAAGAAATTACGCCTGCCTTTGAAGCACAATAATTGGCTTTAGTTCCTAACGGATTTGGATCAAAGCCTGCATAACCTACTTTGCCAGCCCGCGATGATATTAATAAGCCGCAGCCTTGGGTTTCTTTTAAGTAAGCATAAGCAGTCTTCATGACAATAAAGGCGCCATTTAAATTGACATCAATTACTTGGCGCCATGACTCAATAGAGGTATCAACAATTGAAGTTCTAGGTCCAGTTATTGCTGCACTATTTATCACCACCCCAATTGGGCCAATACCTCGTGCCAAGGCAAAAGCGGCCTCTACCTCTATTGGTTTGGTGATATCACAGCTGATCTGCTCAAAACCAAGCTGATTTTTTTTCTCTGCAACATCTTGCGACTGAAATACGCGATCTAAGCCAACCACCTTAAACTCAGCACTAAAGCGTTGTGCTATTGCTAGGCCAATATTATTTGCTGCCCCAGTAATAATTGCAACTTGTTTCATTTTTTAAGATTCTTCTTGAATTAATAATCAGATGCAGGATGGTGGCTAGCGTTAGGGTCGATTGCAACATCAATTAAACAGGGGCCGGCAAATTTTTCAGCCTCTTTTAAGCAATCTAACATATCTTCTTTGCGGGTTACCTCAAAAGCATGACATCCCATTCCTTTAGCAATCATCGCAAAATTGGTGGGCGGGTAGTTCACCCCATAAGGTTCGCCCTTCATATTGTCACGAACCATACCTAAACCACAATTATTAGCAACTACTACTGTTATTGGAGCATTCTCAGAAATCGCAGTAGATAATGCTGCAACCGACATGCCAGCTCCGCCATCGCCAGTTAGCGCAATAACCCGCTTTTCTGGTTTAGCAATTTTTGCACCAACCGCAGCAGGGATTGACCAACCCATCCCCCCAATACCGCCAGGCACAAGCAATTGCCCAGGGGTTCGGATCTTCAAAGTGCCTGTAACCCAAATACGATTATTGCCAGCATCTAGAGTGAGTAAATGATTATCAGTTAAATGCCGGTCTAATGCTTTGACAATATCGACGTTATGCACTGTGCCATTTGGGGACTCATATTCGGGAATGACGCCATAATTAAATTTGCGGTTATTTTCTGCAATCCAACCTAAACGTTCGCCACGCTTCGCATCACCAACATCTGAATCAACAAGCATTTCAAGTGCATCGCCAGCATCGCCTGTGATGGATAACTTAACAGGATAGACCCACCCACTATTGCGTGGATCAATATCAATTTGTACTAAGGTCTGATCTAGGGGATTTAAAAATTCAGCCTCACAAAAACGCATATAGTCTGGCCCAAGACTAGCTCCAATTGCCACTACTAAATCTGCGTCGCGTAAGGCATTATTGGCAGCCTTACAGCCCCATGTTCCCAGCATACCAACACTAATCGGCGAAGATTCATCGACTACACCCTTGCCGTTATAACTAGTAGCTACTGCTAAACCACCCTTTGTTGCAACTTGTGCAAGTAAGGCTCGGGTACGTTCATTTTGTGCGCCTTGTCCAACAATAAGAAGTGGGCGCTCAGCTTTTTTAAGCATTTTAGCAAGCTCATTCATTGCATTTATATCAGGTCTTGCTGGGGTATATTGCAAATGCCCCTCTGAAGGATAAAGCGTAACCCGGGGATTAATCTCAAAGGGTCGACGAATAATGCTCGATTTTAGAACTACTGCTGCGGGGCCATTGCGAGGCAAGGTTGCGTGCTTAAATGCCATTTGCACGCCATATACCGCTTCATCAATCTCAGTCGCATATGCGCAAAACTTAGTCATGGTTTTTAATACTGTGGCTGCATCTGCTGCACCATAGTCTCCAGTCATCGTTTGATACACGCCGCGCATTGCAAAACCGTCATAACAAGAGGTATCAGTTAAAACTACCATTGGCGACCCAGCAAAATAAGCCTCTAAGATTCCAAAAGCGCCTGTGGTAGTTAAAAAGGGGCCCATACCCATGAGCACTGCTGGGGTTCCAGTTACTTTGCCATAAGCTTGTGCCATGATCGATGCATGCTGTTCGCTACGCGATAAAACTAGCTTTAACTTTGAACGTTGCTCATAAAATTCATCCAACATCCAAGTGATACCAAGCCCCGGCAAAGTAAAGGCATGCTTAGCGCCGCAATCAATCAATGTTTTTACTATTTCTCGCTTAGTTGTGCTCATGACGCCCTTATCCAATGATTTAAAGCTTAAATGCAAACGTTTGCATAAAGTATGCTAAATATTAGCACTTTGAAATTTAATTTGCAAACGATTGCAAAAAAATGCCTGATAATGAATAAATACATCCAAACTTTTGAAAAATTACACAAAGCATGGTCAAACGGAATATTTCAACCCTGCATGATGTAGCTAGAATTGCTGGAGTTTCACCAGGAACTGTGTCCCGAGCAATAACAAGGCCTCAGCTAGTAGCCCCAAAGACATTAGAAAAAATTCTTGGGATAATCAAAAAACTACACTACTTCCCCGATCCTGCTGGCAGAAATCTTCGCTCTAGCAAGCCCACTGTAGTTGGAGCAGTCATTCCTAAAGCAGGCATTTCTACTTTCGCCCAAACCATTGCCGACCTAAATGACGCCTTAGAGGCTAAAAACATCACCTTAATTGTTTCGCAGCCCGAATTTTCATCAGCAGCTTCTGAATTAGCTGCCTATCGCCTTCTCGAGCGAGGCGCTGATGCTTTAATTCTGTTGGGAGACGATCATAGGCCCGAACTTTTTGAAATGCTTGACCATCGTGCTTTGCCCTATTTGTTACTGTGGACTACTAAAAAATTAAAAGATCAGCCTTATGTATCAGTTGATCAAATCAAAGCGGGGCAATTAGCTGCAAATCATCTACTAGAGCTAGGCCACCAAAATTTTGCATATGTTGGGATTCCTTTATTACATAACCCAAGGGCGGCAGCTCGGTTGGCGGGAGTCAAAAAACAACTTAATCAAGCAGGTATTTTACTGGCGCCCAATGCAATTATTGAAGCAGCGCATCGGTTTAGCTCGGGCCGAGATGCGGTTGAGCGTATCCTAAATAATTATCCAGCCACTACGGCTATCATTTGTACTAGCGATTATCATGCGCTAGGTGTGTTACGTGGGCTTTATGAAATTGGAAAACGAGTTCCAGAAGATATTTCGCTAGTTTCTTTTAATAATAATGATTTTTCTGCCTATACTACGCCAGCAATTACCTCAGTAGACCTCAAGCAGCACGATGTAGGAATTCATGCAGCCGATCTCATTATTAAATTAATGCATGGCGAGCAAGTAAAATCAATCCAGATTCAACCACAGCTATGTGTGCGTGAAAGTTCTGCGCAGATTAAAAAAAGTGCTAAAAAAATAATGCTATGAATACCTTCATAGATAAATGGATCTTTTCGCAAAAGTGGCTAGCGCCGCTCAAATTTAAAGTCTTTCGCTCAATTTATTTGGTTTGGCTAACATCAACCATTTGCATGTGGATGAATGATGTGGCAGCGGCTTGGATGATGACTTCATTAACCACCTCAGCAACCCTAATTGCCCTAGTTCAAACTGCTTCAAGTTTGCCAGTTCTGCTACTTGGTATTCCCAGCGGCGCATTAGCAGATATTTTGAATCGTAAATATTTCTTTGTATTTACCCAACTATGGTTAGCAGCTAACGCTTCGGCTTTGATGCTGTTCTTGGTCTTTGGTTTATTAAACCCTTATGTACTTTTATTTCTAACCTTTACCAATGGTATAGGCCTAGCCATGCGTTGGCCTATCTTTGCTGCCTTAGTACCTGAATTAGTGCCACGCGAGTCTTTACAGCCTGCTTTGGCCCTGAATGCAATTGCAATGAATCTATCGCGTATCGTTGGGCCACTCATTGCGGGCGTCATTATTGCTACGGCTGGCAGTCAGTATGTATTTGCTTTAAACATGGTTTTGTCACTCATTACCTCATGGGTAGTATTGCGTTGGCAGTACCAACATTATGTTTCTGCCCTTCCCGGTGAACGTTTTTTTGGGGCCATGCGAGCGGGTTTGCAATATGTACGCCAATCAAATCAATTAAAAGCCATTTTCATACGCACTTTCTTATTTTTTCTGCAATCAACTGGCCTTATTGCCCTATTGCCCGTCATCGCTAAAGATCATTTTCAAGGTAATGCCCATATCTTTACTTTATTACTATCATGCTTAGGCTTAGGCGCCATTATTGCGGGCTCACAATTACCTCGCTTAAAAAATTATCTGAGTACTAACCAATTAGCAAATTATGGAATTATTCTTTTATCAATTAGCTCAACTGCCGTAGTGCTATCGCTCAATTTATGGTTTGCTTCAGTCTTTATGCTAATTTGTGGCATAGCCTGGATTAGCGTAGCCAACTCTCTCACCACTTCGGCTCAATTATGTTTACCTAGCTGGGTGCGGGCACGTGGAATGTCGATTTACCAAATGAGCATTATGGCTGGCGCTGCCTTAGGCGCAGCTGTTTGGGGGAAAATTGCCACTGAAACCAATGTTAGCATTAGTATTATTCTTAGCTCAATCTTTGGCGTGCTGACCTTAATAGCTGTTCGTAAACTGCATGTAGAAGGTTTGCTTCAAGAAGATATGAGCCCAGTCTGCCCATTAGAGCGGCCTCAACCATCGCGCAATATTGACCCAAGTGAGGGTCCCGTGATGATTTCTATTGAGTATCACACCCGTACTGCACAGAAAGAAGCCTTTAAAAAACTCATGGCAAATACTAGAAAGTCTCGCCTCAGGCAGGGAGCTTTGTCTTGGAGTCTATTTGAGGATGCCGAACATACTGGTAAATTTGTTGAGTACTACGTATTTGAAACGTGGGCCGATTATTTACGGCGCTTTGATCGCTTTACCGCTGATGACCTTAATATGCAAGAAGAGCGACATCGTCATCACATTGATATTGCGCCACCAAAAGTAACGCGGCGCATTGCTTCAAGTCTCAAAAAATAAGTTATTTGCGCCAAACGCTTGCCAACCAAGGCTGTTGCTCGCGAGGCAGGCCTGGTGGGCGGTAAAAATGATCAACCTCAGTAAAGCCGGCCGCACATAAATACGCTTGCCAAGTCTTTAGATCGTGATAAGAGCCGTAGCGATCGCCGTTCCAGCCCTCTTCATTTTTACCTCTTGGATTAGAGCTAAATAAAATACCTTGCGGCTTTAGGGTAGCAAATAACTCACCCAGAACTTTTGGTAATAATTGACTGGGTATATGAAATAGTGAGGCATTGGCAAAAACGCCATCAAAATAATTATTTGGCAGTTGTAGATTAAAAAAATCTTGCACCCAAATTTCACACTCACTAAATTTACGGGCTATTACAGCCGCTTGCGTACTGCCCTCTAGTCCAGTTGCTTGATGGCCGAGCGCCGTAAACGCTTTTAAATCTCTACCAGGGCCACAGCCAAAGTCTAAAATTTGATACGGACCAGCACCCTGAATGGCATCTAATAAAGCGGAAATATTTTGACTGACATCATGATCACGCGTACCTACAAAAAAATCATCCGCATTAATATTGTAATGATCTACAGTTTTAGTAGCTATTTCATTAAGCTCGGCAGAAGATAGCTGTACTTTTTCTTTCATATGGGTTAAATATAGGCTAATTTAATTAATCATATAAAAGTTAATTTGTTTCAAGGGTTTTCTTCAAATTAGCCGCCGACTCTCGTAAGAATCCCACGTCACTACCAGCAACAATCATCTGAAACCCAAGCTGTTTAAGCTCTGGAATGGCTCTTCCAGCAAAGGGAATAATACCAACAGGAATTTTAGCTGACTTGCATTTAGCGACAACTGCATCGATTACTTGGTTTAACTCAATAAAATGATCAGGGCCTTCTAAATTTAAATTTGCCGATAAATCTGTTGGGCCAACAAACACTACATCAACTTCTGGCAAGCCACCAATTTCTAAGGCTAAATTCATGGCATTCAGTGATTCCAATTGAATAATCACCAAAGTATCTCTATTTGCATTATTGCGGTAATCAGGATTGGTTCCATAAGCTGAGGCTCTCAGCGCAGGCAGAGCTAAACCACGATCACCTTGAGGCGGAAATTTTGCAGCCCGCGCTACCTCTAAAGCTATCTCAACACTCTCAACTCGTGGCACCATGACTCCATGCGCACCTCGGTCTAATACTCGTGCAATTAAACTAGGATCGGCAGACGGCACGCGCACGAGCGCACTAGTTTCGCCATTAAAACCACGCAGTATTGCAGGTAAATCAGCTAAGCCAATGGCACCATGCTCCATATCTACCACCACAAAATCGAGCCCAATCGCTGAAGCAATTTCTGCAAATGCGGGGTTTACGGTCATCATCCAAGCACCACCAATACTTTTGCCTTGCTTTATCTTCGCCTTAAGTGATGTTGTAATTAAGTGCATATTCTTTCCAATAAATTGAACTTGTGTAAAAAAATTAATACTAGCTTAAGTTAACCCCAACTTTTTTCCCTGCCTCACAAATATCTTGCCAAGTTTTATCATCAATTTCAAAGCCATCTGCTAAGCGGAGTGCCATCATTTTTCGTTCGGGCTCGCCAGCTAGCATTACCGGAACACCAGCCTCGCTGGCTGGGCTTTGATATACCCAATCAATAAATGAGTTTGTCTCTAATTCAAATTGCTCTTTTGAGCTCATGCTAACGGGGTTGATCAAAATCGATAACATTCCATTCCAAATAGCACGTTTTTTTATTTTCGGCGGCCTCCAAGTGCCGCTCCCGGTTAATGCACCTCCCAGCAATTCACAGGCTATGGCCAAACCCGAGCCTTTATGCTCTCCAAAGGGCATTAAAGCTCCTAAATTACCAGCAGCATCTGGCTTTACAACAACGCTTGGATCCGTGGTGGGCAAGCCCTGTTGATCGATTAAAAACCCAGGGCTAACTTGTTTGCCTGCATTATGGGCAACCCGCATCTTGCCCTGCGCAGAGCGGCTAGTAGCAAAATCTAAAATAAATGGCTCACGATTAGCAAGCGGCACACCAATACAAAATGGATTGGTGCCATGTCTGCCTATACCGCCACCCCAAACGGCTACAACTGGAGCAGAAATAACATTCACTAGATGGATTGAAACTAAGCCTTCAGCTGCAGCCATTTCAGCGAAATGCCCTATACGACCCAAGTGGTGAGCGCGCGATAAGGACACAATGCAACTACCTAATTTTTTTGCCCTGGAAATCCCCATTGCGATTGCTTCTTCGCCGACAATTTGCCCAAAGCCTCGCCGACCATCAAGTACTAACATGCTACCTAGGTCACTTGTTACCTTAATGCTTTGATTGGGCTGCAAAGATCCCTCTTGAAATGATTCGACGTAACGCGGGATCATTCCCGCACCGTGAGAATCATGCCCCTTTAAATTTGCCTGAACCAAGTTTGTGCAAACCCGCAAGGCCTCGACCTCAGAACTACCAGTAGCTCTAATTATTTGAGCAATTTTAGTTTTTAGATCTTCAGCATGAAAGATTGGCATAGTAAGCTAGTTTATCGTTTCTCATGGTAGATTATGGATTATTACAGTAATTTATCGCCAGTATGAGTGCGATAGAATATAAAAAAGGGGGGGCAATGTTACGCCAAATAAGACTATCATTTTTTACTTTAGTTACGGTACTCACGTTTACGCTACCGAGTTATGCGCAGTCAAACTACCCTAACCGACCGATCAAACTAATCGTCGGCTTTCCGCCAGGCGGAGGCCTTGACTTTACCTCCCGCCTAATTGCCCCCTATCTAGCTGAAGCACTTGGCCAGCAAGTGATTGTTGAAAATAAACCAGGGGCTGCTGGAGTCATCGCACTTACCGAACTTTCACGTGCTGCGCCCGATGGCTACACCTTGGTGGTTGCCAATATTGGCCCAATGGTTCTTGCACCCAATATGATGGCAAAAAAACCATATGACCCATTAAAAGATTTCACTCCAATTGGGCAAATTGTTTCAACTTATTTTCTTGCTGTTGTCCCGCGCGAGCTACCAGTAGACTCTCTCAAAACATTTATTCAGTGGGCTAAAAAAAATCCAGGAAAAGCTAATTTTGCTTCCGGTGGTAATGGTTCAATTACCCACTTAAATGGCGAACTACTCAATAATGTTGGCGGCATTAAGCTCACCCATGTACCTTATAAAGGCTCGGCGCCAGCTATTGTCGACCTGATTTCTGGCCAAACCCACATCTTGATCGATATCACCGGCATCTTGGTGCCACAAGTTCAGTCTGGCAACCTGAAGGCGATTGCAATCACCAGCCCTACCCGAGATAAAGATTTACCCAATGTGCCAACAGTTCGTGAAGCGGGTTTTGCTGAATTAGAAACCTCAGGCTGGCAAGGTTTAGTTGGGCCCGCTAACATGCCTAAAGAAGTAGTGCAAAAATTGCAAGCTGCGCTTAAGAAAACCTTAGCAAATCCTGAAGTACGAGAGCGTTTCGAAAAAGCAGGAACCCCTATTACTGAACGATCGGCAAGTGAATTTGCTGCATTTATTAAAGCTGAAAATGATCGTTGGTTAGCTGTTATTAAAGAGTCGGGTGCAAAAATTGAATAAAACGAATCGCAAGAAGCCTGAAGAACTGCGCAGCCATCGCTGGTATGGCGTAAAAGATATGCGCAGCTTTGGCCATCGTTCGCGCACTGCCCAAATGGGCTATAACCGCAGTGACTATGCGGGCAAGCCGGTCATTGCCATTATTAACACCTGGAGCGATATTAACCCGTGTCATAGTCATTTTCGTCAACGTGCCGAAGAATTAAAGCGTGGTATTTGGCAGGCAGGTGGTTTTCCAGTTGAAATGCCTGCCATGAGTTTGTCAGAGCCCTTTCAAAAACCCACCACGATGTTGTATCGTAATCTGTTAGCGATGGAGACCGAAGAGTTATTGCGCTCTTACCCTGCCGATGGTTGCGTTTTAATGGGGGGCTGCGATAAAACGACGCCCGCCCTGTTGATGGGTGCAATTAGTATGAATATTCCCACCATCTTCTTACCAGCTGGTCCAATGTTGCGAGGCGACTATCGGGGAAAATTTTTGGGAAGTGGTAGCGATGTATGGAAATATTGGGATGAATTACGCGCTGGTAACATCACTGAAGCCGATTGGGCTGAAATTGAAAATGGTATTGCCCGCTCACCAGGTCATTGCATGACAATGGGCACAGCATCGACCATGACTAGCACAGTAGAGGCGCTAGGCTTATGTTTGTCAGGTTATGCGTCCATTCCCGCACCCGATTCAAGACATGCACAAATGGCTACCTTAACAGGCAGACGTATTGTAGAAATGGTTTGGGAAGATCTTAAGCCCTCTGACATTCTTACAGCGGGTTCTTTTGATAATGCAGTGATGACTACTTTAGCTCTTTCGGGGTCAACTAATGCCGCGGTACATTTAATTGCCCTTGCTAAGCGAGCTGGTTTCGGACTAACTTTAGAACGCTTTGACGAATTAGCTCGCAAAATACCTGTACTTGCCAATATCAGACCATCGGGAAAATATCTCATGGAAGATTTTTTCTATGCCGGTGGCTTGCGTGCTCTACTAAAACAACTAGGGCAATTTTTAAGCCTCACTGAAAAAA
This sequence comes from Polynucleobacter meluiroseus, assembly GCA_945878885.1. Taxonomy (GTDB): domain Bacteria; phylum Pseudomonadota; class Gammaproteobacteria; order Burkholderiales; family Burkholderiaceae; genus Polynucleobacter; species Polynucleobacter meluiroseus_C. The sequence continues at coordinate 21,255 of CAMCUP010000026.1, forward strand.
CAGTTGACGGTAAAACACTAGGCGAACTCATTGCCGATGCAAAAGTATTTAATGATGATGTTATTTATTCAGTTGATAAGGCTATCGTTAAAAGCGATGGCCTAGCTATCTTAAAAGGAAACCTTGCCCCTGATGGTGCAGTTATTAAGCCTCCAGCTGCCGAAGCCCATCTTTTAAAACATACCGGTAAAGCGGTCGTATTTAAAAATTATGATGATTTATCTGCACGTATTGATTCTGCCGATTTAGAAATTGATGCTAATTCAGTAATTGTTTTACAAAATGCTGGGCCCCAAGGCGCTCCTGGTATGCCTGAATGGGGGCAATTGCCTATTCCAAAAAAGCTCTTAGAACAAGGAGTGCGCGATATGGTGCGCATCTCCGATGCCCGAATGAGTGGCACTAGTTACGGCGCCTGTGTTTTGCATGTCACGCCCGAAGCCTATATTGGTGGGCCATTAGCTTTTGTGCAAGATGGCGACTTAATCGAATTAGATGTACCAGCGCGCAAATTAAATGTCTTGATTACAGATGCCGAAATGGCTAAGCGTAAAGCTACATGGGTGGCACCAGCGCCAAAATTTGAGCGCGGCTTTGGTAAAATTTATTTGCAACATATCCAGCAAGCTAATGAGGGATGTGACTTTGACTTTTTAGAAACTAGGCTTGATACTTCTCATGCCTTAAGCCAGCAAAAAAGTAGTGGTGGCAGCGAACCTGAGATTCATTAAAGGTAGCCAGAAGCTAATTAAGTGAATAATGAATTTCTGTTAAATAAAATTGCTTATTTATAAAACTGTTTATTAGCCTGATCAAGAAGTCCATCTATTGTGCCGCTACTAACTGCTTTTTTAAGGCCATCAGAAAATCCAGCTTGAAGACTTGCATAGCATTTCGATTTCTTTGAAAACGCTACATACATATCGCCATAGACAACATTTTTCGGTAAAAAGTGAACTTTCGCAAGGATGTTTAATTTCTTTGCCTCAAGTTTGCCTGGGTAACGCCCAATAATCAGGTAATCAGCCTGTTTACTTAACAAAGCATCAAATGCTTTATCAACACCATTAGCTCGCGCTACAGTTAGGTTTTGTACAATGTAGGCATCCAATTCGGTGCCGTAACTTTCTCCTAAATTAGTCACGCCTTTTTTACCCTTTAGATCACTCCATTCTGAGTATCTTAAAGAATCGCCATTGCGAATCACAATGGCCACGGGATCTTGCATATACGGTGGGTCAATGTAGTTCATATAAGCAACTCGCGCCGTGTCTTTATAGACCCCAAAAATAATATCGGCCTTACCCTCTTTAATCGCATCTTGGGCTTTTTGCCAAGATCCAAAATCAACTGAACTAATTTTTTTTACTTGCAACTGCTGAGCAATTGCTGTTACCAATACAGCTGATGAACCAACAATTTTGCCATCTGCAGCCCAAGCCACAGGGGGATAAGCTGGATGCCCTGTAATAACCAAGGCCTCACAAACACTACCAGTCTGAGCAAATACTGCTGATGCAAAAAACCCCAATAGGGCAAGTATTAAGAATCGTATAGTTTTCATCATTACCTTCAAATTTAGGAGCACATTCATTGCCATTATGACAAATTTACACAGCTTGGCTAAATTAACGCAGAAGGCCGTACTTAACCCGAAAATTAATGGCTACTTACCCAATCCTAAGGCCTCAGCCATAGCTCGAAATACCTCCCCTATTATTTCAATGGGTTATAGCGTAAAAATAAAACTGTGTAATAAACTGTGCAATACATCAGTACTGCTTAAAAGACAAATCCGCATCTAGCTTTCAACACTCAATAAGCATTATTTGACAACAATCATGCTATCATGCTATCATGCAGAATGAATATAGGAGAATGCCATGGGCGCAGTCATAGACCACCAAGTTATTAAATCCATTGGATCGAGTGGGCAAATCTCGCTTGGAAAGGAATATGCGGGACGTCAGGTTCTAGTTGAAAACCCAGAGCCTGGAGTTTGGATGATTCGCACCGCCACTGTCATTCCAGATAATGAAAAGTGGATGCATACGCCAGCCCTTAAAAAGGATTTAACTGCTGCTTTAGCTTGGGCACAAAAAACACCCGCTAAAGCAAGCAACCTTTCTAAATTAAAAATGGCTAAAGCGCATGGCACGAAACGTAAAGCCTGAGCCATTAGTCGAGCTTGATCTTAATAGTCCTGTTTTTCAATCTGCCTGGAGTGATTTAGAGCTAGCAGAGCAAGAAAAGGCATTTGCTACCTTTAAAAAGCTCACACAACTAACCTGGAACCAGGTCTATCGAGACAAGGGCTTAAAATGGGAAAAGATTCACAGCATTACAGCCCCTAAAGGCATTGAAGCGCTCTACTCGTTTCGTGTAAGCAAATCGATTCGAGGAATTGGCTTTAGAGAAAATCACTTTTTACGAGTCTTATTGATAGAGCCAGACCATGATGCTGCTTATGGGAAAAAATAGTTAGAGAGATGTTGGCCTGCCCAGCACGATTCGAACGTGCGACCTACGCCTTAGAAGCTGGAAAAATCATATAAATCAATAGCTTAGGCAATGGTTTAAGCCTAGCAAGATCAGGTGTGGCATCGACACCGAGATCTGTGGAGTTGGTTGGATCTGACTATGTGGTGGGTGGCATCCACAGGCTGGGGGTCGGTCGAACCGACACTAAATGAGGCGACCCAACAGCAAGCCATGGCAAACCATTTTTACTATGCCCCTCATCCCCACGAACAGAGAAATTTATAAAGCACAAAGATCGGCAAAACCACCGCATTTTGGCGTGATTATGCACATTAGCTATTTTGATGGGGCTTAGCGTAAATCAGGTGGGCAATGAAATCTCGGGCGGCGCAAAAAAATACGCGGCTAGGTATTTGCACCAGCAGCTGAAATCTGCTGTTGGGCTCGTTTAATCTTTTGTCGGCTACGCTCTGCCTTTAATGCCTTACTAGCAGCGTCTTTCTGTTTTTGTAAATTGGCCACTCTAGCCTGCTCGGGTGTTTGTGGGGGCTTAGCTTTAATAGCAGAGATAACCTCATCAATCATTTGATACCCCCTGCTTTCACGGGTAACAATGGATGGGGTGCTAGCTAGACTATCCATCCCAAATTGATATTGCAAGATTAATCTAGCGTGAATTGGATTTGTGGCGAAAACAGCCGTATTTACTAGCTGACCCTTGATCCTGACATAGGCTTGATATTTGTTCATGCAAGTATTTAGCAGTCTTAATTTGACTGACTAAAACTAAAGGCGCCTAATGCGCCTTTAGAGCGGAATGGGTGTCAGTAATTGAGCTATTCATGCGTTATCAAACCATCACTAGTTATCTCTATAAAACGATGGTCCTCAAATGCTTTCGCAACAGCAGATAAGTTAGCTCGTAACAGATTCTCTAAATTGCGATTGGATATATTGCCAGTAGAAATTAACAGTAAAGCAGGTTCGCCGTTTAACAAAAAAGCTTGTACAAAGTCATCGTCTTTGGTGACTACAACTCGAGCTTCTTTAATAGCGCAAGCGATGACATCTTTATCTGGAGTTGCATTTTTTAGAGGTAGATCAGAGGTATGAATTGCATCATGTCCTTGAGCCTCCAACCAACCGACAAATCGCTTTGGCAGTTGGGCGTCTACTAAAAACTTCATGCCACCAAACGCTCAAATCGTTTAACATGACTTAATCTTGCAGCATATGCAAGAGACGCCAAAATATCTTCTTTGTTAAGGTCTGGATAGTCAGCCAAAATCTCTTCGGTACTCATGCCGCTAGCCAACCACTCTAGAACATTTTCTACGGGGTAACGCAAGCCGCGAATACAAGGCTTGCCATGGCAAATAGCTGGATCAACAGTGATTAAATTAGCCATTTGAATCTCCTTTCGCATCATAATTTGGCTTGTTAAAGCATAGGTAGATTTTATACTGCTAGCCCAAAATTTAGCATCTTTTCTTTAGAGCAATACTGCTATTGCTCTAAAGCCCCCCTGTTGCTACCTCTTAAAGCCACTGCCCTGTTGATTTGCACGCAAAACTGATCCAATTAGCGCCCTAATTTGTAACCAATTTCAGTCCAGCATCTATTTAATATACTCCGCTAGCGAAAGATAAACTGATCACTTGGATGGATTAAAGTTAGATGAAAATGGCGGACCAGTTTTGGATGCAAATCAACACTGCTTGTATTGAAAGCCATACCCAGCACTGTTAGGCATCCATATATTAAACCGCCATAACTGGCTTTTAGCAAAAATTCCGTACAGGCCATTCTTACCATCTAAGGTATGAGTATGAAAAATTCTGGCCCCAGTCCAAATAAAAAAACGACCTAGAAATTTCTCCCTAAGTCGTTGATATTGCTGGTGGGCCCAAGAGGACTTGAACCAAGACTATTATTTTTGTCGGGTCAAACCGACACTAAACGACCTAGTCCTAAATTTCAACAAAATCGCCCAGTCGCAGAGTTGCCGATAGTCAACCAGGATCCGCCCCGCTAGCCAAGCTCACCAATGATTGAGTCAATAGATCACAATTGACCAAGGTAATTCCAATCATTTATTGATTTTTGGTCTGCCCAGCACGATTCGAACGTGCGACCTACGCCTTAGAAGGGCGTTGCTCTATCCAGCTGAGCTATGGGCAGTTATATGCTGGGTGTAACTAGAACAATCAGGGAAAGTGGTCGGAGTACAAGGATTCGAACCTTGGACCCCCTGCTCCCAAAGCAGGTGCGCTACCAGGCTGCGCTACACTCCGACGGAATCGATATTCTACACTGACAGGGCCATTAGGGGCAAATCCTGTAAGATTTGGGGCATGAGCGCCCTATTTTTAAGCAAATTAAATAAGCAAATCCGGGACTGGATCGCCCTGAGTTTTCTGCTTATCAGCTTATTGGGAACCCACTGGGTTGGCTTTGCCCATGGCATTTCGCATTCTGGTTTGCATAGTCAGAATATTGAACAATGCTCCGCTACTGATGCCGATTCCGCTACTGGCGTTACTCATGGCTCAGATGCCTGCCATTTATATGATGCGCTGACACTTGCGGGTTTTATTGCATCCGATACCGCTACTCAATCAAATATTGCTTCATCTATTGCAGTATTCAAAGCATCAAGCAATTCTCCTGTGGCCCAGATTCATATTGGGCTATATCAATCTAGAGCTCCGCCTACTTTCATTCTGTAAATCATTGAGCTAGCCAAACACTTTGTTTGGATGTTTGATTTATTGCGTCTACCTCTTTGGGTTGGCGCTATTGGAATGAAGGAAATATCATGTATCAAAGTAATCAGCCCTTGGCTGAGAAAAAGCTAATCTATGTTCTGGTTTCAGGACTCATTGGCACTACCGCCTTCGCGCAATCTCAGCCCTCACTAGAAATTACTGCCACTGGCTCACAAGAGGCTGTCCAAAGCATCTTGACACCAACCAAGGTGTTACAAGGTGATGAGTTATTAAATAAGCTCGGCTCAACACTTGGTGCAACCCTAGCAAATGAATTAGGTGTTTCTGCTACAGGTTATGGGGCTGGCTCTTCTCGTCCAGTAATACGTGGACTTGAAGGTTCACGGGTACAAATTTTGCAAAATGGTTTATCTGTTAGCGATGTTTCTAACATCTCGCAAGACCATGCTGTTGGTAACAATATGCAAAATGCACATCAAGTAGAAATACTTCGTGGTGCAGCTGCCCTACTTTATGGTTCAGGCTCTAGTGGTGGCCTAGTCAATGTGGTGAATGATCGTATTTTGACCAATCTTCCCGATAGACCGACAGGCGCAATCAATACCAGTTATGAAACTGTGAATAATGGCCGCGCTGGATCACTTGAAGTAGATGGAGGCTTTGGCTCACTAGCAGTGCATATCGATACTGCAATCAACAATGCCAATAACTACCGCATCCCTGGCAGCGCTACACAGTCACAAGGTGAACCCATTGGTGGCTGGACGGTACCTCCGGGTGGAAATGGCGGCAATAACTACACCGGAAAGCTGCCTAATACCTTTAGTAATCAAAACAATTTAGGTGTCGGAGTGTCTTATATCGGTCAATCTGGATATACCGGTATTTCGGTTGAGCGCTTAAATAACAACTATGGCATTCCGACACCAGAAGGTGGCTCAATTAATCAG
>CAMCUP010000027.1 GCA_945878885.1 Polynucleobacter meluiroseus
CTAAATAGACCTTCGCCTCTCGAATAATATGGCGAGCCACAAACTCAGGCGTATCTTCATTCATATGAATAAAGCCATGCAATTCACGCAAGATGTCATTGGGCATATGCCGCGATGTGCGGGTTTCACCGTACAAGAAAATCGGAATATCTTCGTTGCGCTTACGCACCTCAACAATAAAAGCGCGTAAATTATTTAAGGCAGGTAATTCATTACTTTCAGAATCAGTTAAAAACTCTTCATCGTCAATCGACAAAATAAAGCAAGAAGCCCGCGATGCTTGCTGGGCAAAAGAGGTTAAATCGCCATAACTTGTTAAGCCAATTACCTCGATACCCTCGCCTTCAATTGCTTCAGCAAGATCACGAATACCCGAGCCTGAAATATTTTCTGAGCGAAAATCTTCATCAATAATAATAATTGGGAAGCGAAATTTCATGGTAACTTTCTAATGGGTGACAAAGACCAAGATAGTCTTACTTAGGCCTTAGGCAAGGTTACGCCCTGCTGACCTTGATATTTTCCGCCCCGATCTTTATACGATGTCTCACAAACTTCATCACTTTCAAAAAAGAGTACTTGGGCACATCCTTCACCAGCATAAATTTTTGCTGGCAAGGGGGTAGTATTCGAAAACTCAAGCGTGACATAACCTTCCCACTCGGGCTCAAAGGGTGTGACATTGACAATGATGCCGCAGCGCGCATAAGTACTTTTACCAACGCAGATGGTTAACACACTGCGTGGTATTTTAAAGTATTCAACAGTACGTGCCAAAGCAAAAGAATTGGGCGGAATAATGCAAACCTCACCAGAAAAATCGACAAACGATTTTTCATCAAACTGCTTCGGATCAACAATCGTGCTATTGATGTTAGTAAAAATCTTAAATTCATTAGCGCAGCGAATATCGTAGCCATAGCTCGAGGTGCCATAACTCACAATTTTTTGGCCAGCCGCATTATGGCGCACTTGGCTAGGCTCAAACGGGCTAATCATGCCCTCTGCGGACATGCGTCGAATCCAGGTATCTGATTTAATAGTCATGGCGGCATTGTAAAACCAACCTGCCAAACTTGGGGTAATTTAGCCCTCAGGCTTCGCTAAAACAACCCGTTCGGGAGCGTTGTAGATCTCAAAATGCTTACCAGAGCAGCGGGCCAGTAAGGTTAAATTGGTTTTCTGCGCCAACTCAAGGCCCATTTGGGTTACACCAGAGCGCGTTAAAAGAAAGGGAATGCCCATTTGCGCACCCTTAATCACCATTTCCGAAGTAAGCCGCCCCGTTGTATAAAACACTAAATCACGGTTTGGTTGGTTTGCTAGCCACAGTAATCCAGAGATTGAGTCGACCGCATTATGCCGCCCTACATCTTCAATAAAATGAAGCAAGCGAAGTTGATCTTCGGCCAAGCGCTCAAACACTGCGCAGGCATGCACCGAGCCAGCCTGCTTATAAATCGTATCGTAAGCCCGTACATCCTCTAAGAGAGAAATAATGGCCGCTTGAGCTAAGCTTGGACCAGTAGGTAATCGTATTTGCTGCATCTCTTCCATTAAGCCACCAAACATCGTGCCTTGGCCGCAACCGGTGGTAACCACTCGCTTACTGGTCAGGGCATCGATATCAACCGAACTACGGTGCGTTTTTACTGCGGCCGAATCGGTTGCCCAATCAACCTGAATACTGTGAATGTCTTCGGGTGACTCTACTAAGCGTTGATTTAGTAAATAGCCCAATACCAGAGCCTCTGGGGCCGCGCCCAAGGTCATTAAGGTGACTACCTCGCGCTTATCCAAATAAATCGTTAAAGAACGCTCACAAGGGATAAAAGTGGTTTTTTGCCGGCCTAACTCATCCGTAATGCCAACTTCATGCACTACGGGCACCGAGGCTTTAGAGAGGATCATTTGCGAACTCATGGCTCATCACTTTAACCGCAGACTAAAATTACTGCTGAACCAGCATAATTGAGCTTTTATAACCTAGCGCTAGACAACGATCTAGAAACCGATTTATAGACCGATTTAAATACCGACATAAGTAAAGCGATTGAATTCCGAATGAGTAGTCAACCACCAAACCAACTGCCCCACGTGCAGCGCCGCATGTTAGTTACCTCAGCTTTACCCTATGCCAATGGACAAATTCATATTGGTCATTTGGTTGAATATATTCAAACTGATATTTGGGTGCGCTTTCAACGCCTAAGGGCTCACGAAGTTCACTATGTCTGTGCCGACGATACCCACGGCACGCCAATTATGTTGCGCGCAGAACAAGAAGGTATTAGTCCACAAGAATTAATCACCGCAGTCTGGCAAGAACACAAACGTGATTTTGATGCCTTCCATGTCTCTTTTGATAATTACTACACCACCAACAGTCCTGAAAATCAATCTTTAGCAAGTGCTATTTATCTCAAGTTACGTGAAGCGGGCCTAATTGAGAAGCGCACCATTGAACAGGCTTATGACCCCGTTAAAGAAATGTTTTTACCCGATCGCTTTATTAAAGGAAATTGCCCCAAATGTGATGCTGCCGATCAGTATGGCGACTCCTGCGAAAAATGCGGCGCAACTTATGCACCTACTGATTTAAAAAATCCTTACTCAGTGGTCAGCGGTGCAACCCCTATTCGTAAAGCCACAGAACATTATTTTTTCAAGCTATCTGACCCACGTTGTGAGACCTTTTTACGCGCTTGGACACAAGTCAATACCCCTTTGCAAGCCGAAGCCCGCAATAAAATGAAAGAATGGGTAGGCGAAGTTGGTGAAAGCAAATTAAGCGATTGGGATATTTCCCGTGACGCACCTTATTTTGGTTTTGAAATCCCCGATGCGCCAGGCAAATATTTTTATGTATGGCTTGATGCCCCAATTGGTTATTACGCTAGCTTTCTCAACTATTGCCAACAAAAAGGCTTGAATTTTGAAGAATGGGTTAAGCCCGATTCAACTACCGAGCAATATCACTTTATTGGTAAAGATATTCTCTATTTCCACACCCTTTTTTGGCCAGCAACCCTGCATTTTGCTGGCTATCGCACCCCAACCAATGTGTTTGCTCATGGCTTTCTCACGGTTGACGGCGAAAAAATGAGCAAGTCACGCGGCACTCTAATCTCGGCGCACAGTGTCATCACAACTGGCTTCAATCCAGAATGGTTGCGCTACTACTTTGCGACCAAACTTAATGCCAGCATGGAAGACTTAGATTTAAATTTGCAAGATTTTGTCGCGCGTGTCAATAGCGATTTAATCGGGAAGTATGTCAATATCGCTAGTCGTAGTGCTGGATTTTTAATCAAGCAATTTGCTGGTCAAGTTGCCGATGCTGCTATGTCACATGCTTTGCTTAAGCAAATTCGAGCTGCTAGCGAACCGATCGCTACGCTTTATGAAACACGTGAATTTGCTAAAGCATTAAGGTTAGTGATGGAATTAGCCGACCAAGTCAATGCTTTTGTAGATGAACAAAAGCCATGGGAACTAGCAAAAGATCCAGCGCGTCAAGTAGAGCTACAGACTGTTTGCAGTATTACGCTCGAAGCCTTCCGCGCTCTAAGTCTTTATTTGAAACCTGTTCTACCCCAACTTGCAATTGGCGTAGAACAATTTTTAGCCTTGCCTCCTCAGCAATGGCAAGATATTACTGTACCGTTAAGTAGCAAAAATCCAATTCGACCCTACCAACATCTAATGGGCCGTGTTGAGGCCAGTCAAATCGAAGCACTTATTGCAGCGAATCACTAAAGCATTAAACCGATGGTTGGCATTAAGCATATTGACTCAACTTAAAATCGTTAATAATGGTGGGCAGTATGAGGCGTGTCGCCCGCTAGTAAAGAGCATAACTCATTGAAAATATTAAGAAAATTAGCTTCTCTATGAAAAAATATCAATCTGATATCACCCGCTTTTTAGCTAAACTTAAGATAGATCAGCCTAATTTAGAAGCAAGTCAGCAAGCTGGCCGCGCGCTTTTGTGGGATAAAACTCCCCTGAGTTCTGAAGATCAGCGTCGCGCTCTTGACGCCAAAATAAAGCAGCGGGCTTACGTCTACTCCAATGATTGATTCAATCGCTAGCGAGAAAGACAGCACACCATCGGTAACCGATGGCATGTCGGCAGCATTTGCCAAGTTGTATGGTGAGCCCCTTTTTCAATTACCAACTGATCTTTATATCCCACCCGATGCGCTCGAAGTTTTTTTAGAAGCTTTTGAGGGACCGCTTGATTTATTGCTGTATCTCATCCGTAAACAAAATTTCAATGTCCTCGATATTCCGATGGCCGAGGTTACTAAACAATATCTCATTTACATTGATCAAATTCGCCATATCAACTTAGAACTTGCCGCTGAATATTTATTAATGGCAGCGATGTTAATTGAAATTAAATCGCGCATGCTCCTGCCAATGAAAAAAGCTGATAGCGATGAAGAAGTTGAAGATCCACGTGCTGAATTAGTGCGCCGTTTATTAGAATACGAACGCATGAAATTAGCTGCCCAAGAATTAGAGCGCATGCCTCAACAGGGGCGTGATTTTCAAATTGCGCATGGTTATGTTGATACCAGCGTCGCAGTCGTTTGGCCTGATGTGAATGTTGGCGATTTACAAATGGCTTGGCGTGATGTTTTGCACCGTGCCAATCTCAATGCCCATCACACTATTACCCGAGAACAGTTATCAGTTCGTGACTTTATGACCCGTATCTTGCGTCGCTTACAAAATACTCGCTTCGTTGAATTTGGTGAATTATTCGAAGAGGCCATTGCTACTGGCATGGGTGTGGCGGTGATCATCGTTAACTTTATGGCTATGTTAGAACTCTCGCGTGAAGCTTTAATTGAAATTACTCAAGCTGAACCCTATGCCCCAATTTATGTCCGGCTAGCCTATTCGCCTAATACATGAAAATTATTAGCGATATACAAGAGTTACGCTCCCAATTACGCGGTCAAAATCGTGCCTCCTTTGTGCCCACCATGGGCAATCTTCATGAAGGGCACCTCTCTTTAATGCGCCTAGCAAGACAGCATGGTGATCCAGTGGTTGCTAGTATTTTTGTAAATCGTTTGCAATTTGGTCCCAATGAAGATTTTGATACCTATCCTCGTACCATGGATGCTGATATAGCTAAGCTTGAAAAAGAAGGGGTTTATGTTTTATTTGCACCGCGTGAAAAAGATTTATACCCCGAACCTCAGGAATACCGTATCAATCCACCCCAACAATTAGGCGACATCCTCGAGGGAGAATTTCGGCCAGGGTTTTTTATCGGCGTATGTACAGTAGTCATGAAGCTATTTTCTTGTGTACAACCCAGCGTCTCTATTTTTGGCAAAAAAGATTACCAGCAATTAATGATTATTCGCCAAATGGTGCAGCAATTTGCTTTGCCAATGCAAATCATCCCCGCAGAAACTATTCGTGCTGCAGATGGCTTAGCACTTTCTTCTCGCAATTCATTTCTTGCGCAACAAGAACGAGCAGAAGCGCCCCAACTACAAATTGCCTTGCAAGATTTACGGCAACAAATTTTAAGTTTAGGAGTCAGCAATCCGCAGCAATTATTAGCCCTAGAACAAAGGGCAAAAGATGGCCTAATCGCCCGCGGCTGGCAACCCGACTACATTGCCATTAGGCGCCAAAAAGATCTTTTAATACCAAGCGAAATAGAGAGCGAGCCCTTGGTTATATTGGCCGCAGCGAAATTAGGCAAAACCCGGCTAATTGATAATTTAGAAATTTAAATTCAGGGTTTTTAGTCAAGAATTTTTTACTCAATTTGAATATTGGCATCTTGTATAACCTTGCTATAGCGTTGCCGATCATTATCAATCCGCGCTTTAAAGGTAGCAGGACTAAGCGATAAGGGAGTTGCCCCCTGTTGAATTAAGGTTTGGCGAGTTTCGGGCTCAGCAATCACATCACGCATATCGTTAGCCACTTTATCAATAATTGCAACCGGAGTACCCGCGGGTGCCACTACGCCAATCCATGAGCCAGAATCATATCCAGGCACACCCGATTCAGCAATCGTTGGTAATTCAGGCAAGGCCGGCGATCTTGTTAAGGTGCTTACCCCCAGCGCAGTAAACTTGCCGGTTTTAACAGCGCCCAGAGACTCAAGCACCGTAGCAAAATACATATCAACATGACCAGCCATAACGTCAGCTGCAGCAGGGCCGCCGCCCTTATAGGGCACATGCAGTAAATCAACACCAGCCATTTTTTCAAATACTTCAGCAGCAATATGTGGCCCTCCACCGCTACCAGAACTTGCATAACTCACTTTGCCAGGCTTTGCTTTTGCTAGCGCGATAAACTCCTTAACCGACTTCGCAGGAAAATTGGGGTTAACCAACAAAAAAAAGGGTAATTCAGCAATCATGCTGATGGGTGTAAACGCTTTATCAGCGTCATAAGGCATTTTTTTATAGAGCGAAGGATTAATCGATAAAGTGCCAACATTACCTACTAAAAGAGTGTAGCCATCTGGCTTTGCTTTGCTGACATAGTCAGAGCCCACCATGCCAGCGGCACCGCCTTTATTCTCAACCACGACCGATTGACCCCATTTTGCTGTTAATTTTTGAGCTATTAAACGTGCTCCCACATCTGTACCGCCACCCGGTGGAAAAGGCACCACTAAAGTCACAGTGCGAGTTGGAAAGGCATTTCCCAGAGGCGCCTGAGCCACACAAAAACTACTTAAAAAACTTAAAGCAAGTGCAAGAACTATATGAATAAAGTGATTTAGCAATTTTTTTCTCCCAATTAATCAAGGTGTCTTAACTACTTTATTTGATAGCCCAATGACGGCTAGAAATTGATTCACATAAGGCTCCCAAATTGCCCTGCCATCACTACTTGAAAAAAGCATATGGGAATCTGAGCCAAAGGTACCATAGGCAATGAATTTAGCATTGGGGTTACCTAACCGATAATTTTCAAACATTTTATCGGCTACAAATCGACTGAAATAACTATCATTATCGCCATATAACCACAGGCTTGGCAGTGTAGTTTCCTTACCAAAAGTGCCTGCTGTTTTATATAAATCGCTTTGCCAATCACCACAACCCTCCCTTCTTAAACCTCCAGCAAAATTTATTAATCCCTTGACCGAAGGATCTGGTTTAGTGGCGCCATAGGCAAGGGTTGTCCAACCCCCATGAGACTGGCCAACGATTAAAGTTTGGGTTTTATCAACGTACGAAAGTTGATGGGCAAAGGTAATTACTGGTGGAATATCTTCTGCTTGATTAAGTCCATTAGCCTCCATACCGCAGCCACCGCCCATGTAATTGCCACTCGATTTAGAGAAACCTTGACGCATAGGTACCAGCACCACATAATTACGTTCCAAGAAAAAACGCACTGCAGATAGCGGGCGATACCTAGTCTGAAATTGAGTTAACCCATTGGCTTTACCATGATTAATAATCACCAAAGGAAATGGGCCATCACCGATAGGCTTAAAGATAGTAGTTTCAAGACTGACAGAACCTAAAAATAATCTTTTGGGGACAAAAACTACTTCCTCAGGTAACTTACTTTGGGCCTTAACCGATAAAGAAATAGCAAACCAGATAATGAAAAAAAGAGTGAGCGCTATCGATTTCTCGAATGAGTTCACTACTAACTTTGTTTGATTTTTAACGAGCAAGTTTTACTAGATCTAATCCAAGCTTTGGCCAAGCTGTAATCCCAAACCAGCTGCTAATTCAGCGCCGCTAACTTTGCTGCCGTTTGCAACCTTAGCTGACTTCGCTTTAAGCACTTCAATTTCGCCGCCATGACAGGCAATGAAAACAGCTTGCGGAGAAATTTCTGTAACTACCCCAGGTTTACCGCGTACCGCAGAAAAGGTTCGGGTTACGTGTTTGACAGCATCAAAAATTTGAATTTTTTCTCCGCCAAAGGCAGTCCACGCACCAGGCGCTGGGTTAGCAGCTCGAATCAAATCATGAATTCGCTGCACATGGGTAGTCCAATAGATGCGAGTGGCCGCCTGATCAAACCAGCCCTCGTAATTAGCTTGCGTTTCATCTTGAATTTGCTCTCGATGTTTGCCTGCAACCACTAAGTCAGCTGCCTCTATCAGTGCAGCTATTCCCAAAGGAAAAAGTTGATCAAAATAGACTTTACCTAAAGTATCGTCAGGGCCAATCGTAACTTCTTTTTGCAAGATAACAGCACCTTCATCCAGGCCATCGCTAGGTCGAAAAATGGTGAGGCCAGTTTTAGTTTCACCTAAGGCAATCGCCCAGTTTATTGCACTAGGCCCACGATAACGTGGCAGTAATGAGGGGTGGTATTGAATCATGCCAAATTGTGGAATCTTGACAAATTCTTGGGGCACAAATTGCAATACATAGGCCATCACCCCAATCTCAGCCTTACTGTCGATTAAGGCTCGAGCAGCTTCGGCAGATTTAAGTGAGGCAAATTGCAAGGGCTTTAAGCCCAGAGCTAGTGCGGCTTCTTTAAGTACCTCGGGCTTACTCGACTTTGGGTTATCGGGTGGACAAAAAACCGCTACAACTTCATCGCCCCGTTTTAAAAAGGCCTCTAATGCCGCCTTACCAAAATCTTGACTACCAATTAAGGCTATACGCATGCGGCACTCCTTTAATTAAGTTCCTAAATTTAAAGACTACTTAAATTACTTCCTTAGCCCGTAAGGCAGTTAGCTCTTCCAAGCTAAAACCCAGTTCTCGCAAAATTTCATCGGTATGTTCCCCCAATAAAGGTGAACGAGTAACTTCAGTGATGCTATCTGACATTTTGATTGGATTGCCAACCGTCAGGTACTTGCCACGCACTGGGTGATCAACCTCAACAATGGTACCTGTTGCGCGTAAAGCAGGCTCTTCGGCCAACTCTTTCATGGATAAAATTGGGCCACAAGGAACATCATATTTATTTAAGGTATTCATCACATCAAATTTTGAATGCTGAATGGTCCATTTTTCGATTTCAGCAAAAATACTCATTAGCCTTGGTAAGCGGGCCACAGGCTTGGCGTACTCAGGATCAGTAATCCAGTCTTCACGCCCAATAACCTTACAAATTCCCTCCCATACTGGCGCCTGCACCACCACATAGATATAAGAATTGGGGTCAGTCTCCCAGCCCTTACACTTCAAAATCCAACCGGGTTGTCCTCCGCCAGAAGCATTACCTGAACGAGGTACAGCATCACCAAAGTGACCGCTTGGATATTGTGGAAACTCTTTCAATACGCCAGTTCGATCTAAGCGCTGTTGATCACGCAACTTCACGCGACATAAATTCAAGACCGCATCTTGCATGGCGGCCAAGACTTTCTGGCCCTTACCAGAATGGGTACGTTGGTATAAGGCGGTAACAATTCCTAAGGCCAAATGTAAGCCGGTACCACTGTCGCCAATTTGCGCTCCAGTTACTGTGGGGGGGCCATCATCAAAGCCCGTAGTTGATGCCGAGCCACCCGCACATTGAGCAACGTTTTCATATACTTTGCAATCTTCAAATGGACCAGGCCCAAAACCTTTTACAGAAGCCATAATCATTTTAGGATTTATCTCTTGAATACGCTCCCATGTAAAACCCATGCGATCAAGGGCGCCGGGTGCAAAATTTTCGACGAGCACATCACACTGTTTAATTAAGCGCTCTAAGATTTCCTTACCCTCGGGCGTTTTAGTATTTACTGTTAGTGAACGTTTATTGTGGTTCAGCATCGTAAAATATAAACTATCAGCATCAGGTACATCACGCAGTTGACCACGTGTAGCATCGCCCTCACCCGACCGTTCCACCTTAATTACATCTGCACCAAACCAGGCTAATAATTGAGTACAAGTAGGCCCCGATTGCACATGCGTGAAATCTAAAATTTTTACACCATCTAGTGCTTTTGCCATTGTTTTAATCCTAAAATGTCACAAAAATGCTATTTTAGCCTAAAGTTAAAGTGTGTACGCCTTGATGGGGAAGGTGCAAAGAGTGAGATTTCACCCAGTTATTTAGGCTCGAGGGCTGCTAAACGCTGTTTGAGTTGTCGTTCATCTAAAAAGCGCTCGGTTTCATCACGGATAACCGCTGCTACCCCAGTTACCTGCTGCGCATCATCAAAAAGCATCGCTACCGTAAACGCAATTGAGATGGTGCGCCCGTCCTTATGATTCGCAGGAACCTTTAACAGCGCACTGCCATAGCGAGTGGTACCTGTTTCCATCGACTTATCAAAGCCGACATTATGGCGATGCTGTAAACGCTCGGGAGTAATTAAAGTAAGTGATTGACCCAATGCCTCAGCCTCACTAAAACCAAAAATTCGTGTCGCCGCAGCATTCCATAGAGTAATTTTTCCGGCACGATCAGCAACAATCACGGCATCCCCCATGACTTCAACTAACTGCGCCAAATCTACTGAAGTTTGCATATGATCAAGAGCATAGTGGATGTTTGATTAAAAAAGGCGTCTATAAAAGACGCCTTTTTGAGTTAGATCAATAAACTAAGGAATTTAAACTGCTTTAGCTGCGTGCAATTGAGAAATTTCCTCTACGCCATAGCCTAAGTCGGCTAAGACTTCATCAGTATGCTCTCCCAATACAGGCGATGGCTTGACTTCAATCTCTAAATCAGAGAACTTAATTGGGCTGCCAATAGTTAAATACTTGCCACGTACTTTGTGATCAACCTCAACAATTGAGCCACTCTTACGTAAATCAGGTGAATCAGCTAATTCCTTCATCGAAAATACTGGCGCGCAAGGAATATCAAACTTACGCAAGATATCCACTGCTTCGTATTTTGTTTTATCTTTAAGCCAATCTTCAATCGTAGCAAAGATATCAAAAATCTTATCCTGACGTGCTTGGGCTGTCATGTAGGCTGGGTCTGTTGCCCACTCAGGCTTACCAATAGCAGCTGTAATGGGCTCCCAAGCATGACCTTGAATGGTGAAATAAATATAGGCATTGGGATCGGTTTCCCAGCCTTTACATTTTAATACCCAGCCAGGTTGCCCACCACCACCAGCATTGCCGCCACGAGGCACGACATCTGAAAATGTACCATGAGGATACTGTGGATACTCTTCGAGGTAACCTATTTTGTCGAGACGCTGTTGATCACGTAATTTAACGCGGCATAAATTTAATACGGCATCTTGCATCGAGCATGATACTTTTTGTCCCTTGCCAGTTTTCTGCCGCTGCATGATAGCGGTCAAAATTCCAATTGCTAAATGCATACCAGTATTGCTATCACCTAAGGCAGCTGCCGAAACCGTGGGTGGGCCGTCCCAAAAACCAGTGGTCGAAGCAGCGCCACCAGCGCATTGAGCTACGTTTTCATAAACCTTCAAATCTTCATAAGAATGGCCGTCGCTAAAACCTTTAACTGAAGCCAGAATCATTTTAGGGTTCAGCTCTTGAATGCGCGCCCAACTAAAGCCCATGCGGTCTAGCGCACCTGGGCCAAAGTTTTCCACCATGACATCGGAGGTTTTAATCATTTTTTCTAAAACAGCTTTGCCTTCTGGTGTTTTAGTATCCAAAGTTAATGACCGTTTATTGCCGTTCAACATGGTGAAATACAAAGCATCCGCATCGGGAATATCGCGCAATTGACTGCGAGTTACATCGCCAGAACCAGGGCGCTCTACTTTAATCACATCAGCACCATACCAAGCCAGTAACTGGGTGCAAGCGGGTCCAGCCTGCACATGGGTGAAGTCAATGATACGAATGCCATCTAATGGTTTAGTCATAATGCAGTTCCTTGGTTTAAATCGATTAAGTTATAAATATTTATTTCTTTTTAGCCGCGCTAGATGGATTGAGATTTGTCAGGCGACCACTTTCAGTGCCAGCAGTCTCATCAATCACCGCATTAATTAAAGCGGGCTTACCAGCGGCAATAGCATCTATAAGTGCCTTAGTTAACTCTTCAGGAGTCGTTACGTTATAGCCAATACCGCCAAATGCTTCGATCATTTTGTCGTAGCGAATACCTTTTACAAACACGGTTGGCGCAACATCTGCTCCGCCAGTAGGATTTACATCAGTGCCACGATATACGCCATTGTTATTAAACACAATGGTTGTGACTGGCAAGTTATAGCGGCAAATGGTTTCAAGCTCCATCCCACTAAAACCAAAAGCGCTATCGCCTTCAATTGCTACCACTGGTAGCCCACTCGTTACTGCCGCGCCAATGGCGTAGCCCATCCCAATACCCATAATGCCCCAAGTACCTGAATCAAAGCGCTTACGAGGCTGGTACATATTAATAATGCTGCGCGCAAAATCGAGGGTGTTAGCGCCTTCATTCACCACATTAATATCTGGTCGAGTTTTCAACACATCGCGAATGGCTCGTAAAGCGCTATGAAAATTCATTGGCGTTGGATTTTGCTCCAAGGTCACTGCCATCTTGGCAATATTTTTATCTTTACGATCAGTAATATCGCCAATCCAAGCATCATTTGGTCTAGGGAAGTTTGTCCCCATCGCTGCTAAGAGTGCTGAAACACAAGAGCCCACATCACCAATTAACGGTGCAGCAATGGCAACATTGCTATCAATTTCTGTGGGCGAAATATCGATCTGAATAAATTGCTTAGGCGCCCCACCCCAAGTCTTGCCTTTACCATGTGCTAACAGCCAATTCAAACGAGCCCCAACCAAAATCACCACATCGGCCTCAGCCAATACATAAGAGCGGGTTGCGGAAACACATTGTGGATGGGTATCAGGCAATAAGCCCTTCGCCATTGACATAGGCAAGTAAGGAATGCCAGACATCTCCACAAATTGCCGAATCTCAGCATCAGCTTGGGCGTACGCCGCGCCTTTACCCAATAAAATTAAGGGGCGTTTTGCACCTTTAATCAGATCAACCGCCCGTTGAATCGCATCAGGTGCAGGAATTTGACGGGGTACTGGATCAACTACTTTAACCAAGGATTTTTTGCCTTTTTCAGCATCAATCGATTGACTTAATAACTCGGCTGGCAGATCCAAATAAACGCCGCCAGGACGTCCAGAAACCGCCGCGCGTATAGCTCGGGCAATGCCAATGCCAATATCCTCAGCCTTATTAATGCGATAGGATGCCTTGGCATAGGGTCGAGCGTTATTGAGTTGATCCATTTCCTCATAATCGCCCTGCTGTAAATCCACAATTTCACGCTCGCTCGAGCCGCTAATTAAGATCATGGGGAAGCAATTGGTCGTGGCATTGGCCAGAGCGGTAAGGCCATTTAAAAAGCCAGGGGCCGAAACGGTTAAACAAATACCGGGCTTTTGCGTCATGTAACCAGCAATGGCAGCTGCATTGCCAGCATGCTGTTCATGGCGAAAGCCAATAAAACGCATACCTTCAGCCTGCGCCAAACGCGCTAAATCAGTAATCGGAATACCAACCAAGCCAAAAATGGTATGAATGTCATTGAGTTTGAGGGCATCAATTACAAGATGAAAGCCGTCAGTTAATACTGGGGATTGAGTGTCATTTGTCATATATTTTTTAGTATGTTTACTTTTTGGTGTAATTGCCTTGGTTTAAGCCCCTACCAAAGGCGGCTTTATTTAAGCATTCTAAGCTTAGGCTTAGGCACCCTTAAGCGCATTGACTTGCGTCAAGTTAGCCCAAAATCGCCAATATGGGCCATTTTGGCCCAATCAAGAATCTACAAAAAAAGTTCTTTATGCTTATTTTTTAAGCGGCTCAAGGTCTCTGGCGACAAATTAAGGTAGGCCGCAAGCTCTTTTTTAGGTAATAGCTCAAAGAGGTAGGCATACTTCCGTACAAATCGCTCTACTCGCCCTGGGGCATCAAGCATATGCAAGGTAATGGTATGGGCCATGATTTCACTCATCAGGCGCATCACTTCAAATTCAAAACTATCTTTAATGGGTTGATGCCGATCTAAAAAATCAACCCATTTTTTTAAGGGCATGCGCGCAACCCGCGCTTTAGTAACACAAGCGATGCTGTAAGGGGCAGCGGTTTTTAGTCGCCATGCGGCGTAACTGGTTTCAATGTCTTTTTCAATTGCAAAGCGCAAAATCATTTCTTTTGCATCGACACTCGAAACAATGCGCTTTAAAATGCCATCCAATACAAAGTACTGCTCCATTTGTGTATCGCCTTGGTGTAGCAGAATTTCAGTTTTCTTTAAATCAGCAATTTCAAGGAGCGCCAGAAGTTCTGACATGCTTTCAGAGTCAAGGTGCTGCAAAATCACATTTTGACTCAACTGCAAGCGAATCACGTTTTTTTCTGGGTGGTTTTCGAGTATGGTCATGAATTGTGGAGTTTAGGTCTCCCTCACAAGTCCTACACAAGAGCTATAGAAGAACTCTCTAAGGAGGGCCCAGCCGTATACAGGTTATATTGTAGAGCCCTTTACGCAATCTGGTAGACTAAAGAGGTCGTGGTGCTTTTTTGCCTAGTACCAACTGGGTAAAGAAGTTAAACGGGAAACACTAATCAAACGTGTGCTGCCCCCGCAACGGTAAGCGAGTGCATCAATAGGGGTTTTAACTCCAAGCGATGCGCAGAATTTGAATAAGCCACTGTGTACGTCAATTGCATGGGAAGGCCAAATTACTAAAACTCGTCAGCCCGGATACCGGCCAAGACAGGTGGAATTTTTGCGGACGGGGAGTTTCGCGCGCCAATCGTAGCAATGGTTGCGTAAGTTTTCTATTTGCAGCGCGCCATGCTCTATTGACGTGCTATTTCTCAACACAAAATTCTGTTCGACTCGGCTAACGGGGAAGTTGGCTTAGTGTTCTTAGTGCAGGATTTTTACCATGCAGTATTTTTCTTTTATTGCTAGTTCGTCTTATATAAGCGGCGCATTTTTACGTATCGCCTTACTTGCCATGCTCTGCGTCACTAGCATGAACTCGATCGGGCAAACGCCAGCTGATGGTTCAGTAGCGGTTATCAACTCACCGAATTCAACTAAACCACTAATCGTCACCGCTACGCGCATACCCACTAAGGGCACTGATGTATTGGCCGACTATGTTTATATTGGGCCCGAAGAAATTGCGCAAGCAGGCCAAATGAGTGTGCCAGAACTTTTGCAACAGCAACGGGGCGTGCAAATATCAACTTACGGCGGTCCGGGTGGTTTAGCTAGCGTCTATTTACGCGGCACGAGCAATAACCAAAGTCTCGTTTTAATTGATGGCGTACGTACAGAGTCATCAACTCTAGGTGGCGCAGTATGGAGCGCAATTCCAATTCAATTAATTGACCATATTGAAATTATCTTTGGACCACAGAGTACCTTCTATGGTCAAGACGCACTTGGCGGCGTTATCCAAATTTTTACTAAACGCGGGGATGGCCCAGCACAATTTAGCGCTTCAAGTGGTTATGGTACTTATGGCACAACGATTAATACTACTTCAGTATCTGGTTCCGTTGGTGACGATAAACCAACCCGTTACAACCTCGGTTTAAGCCAAGAAAACTCAATGGGCTTTAATACAGTGGCGTCTACTAACCCCTGTAGCGCAGCAAATGCAGCCAAAAATTATTGCGCTCCGGGTTATCCCACCACTCGCACGGGCTATACCCGTCTTGGCGTTACAGGACAGGTTTCTCATGAGTGGCAAAAAGGTCAAGAGTTTGGAGTAAAAGTTCTGGCCAGCAGAACGAACTACCAATACCCTGGTTACGACTATGACGCCTCTTTACCGGAAATTAATTCTCAAGTAAATAACTTATCGATTGCAACAATATTTTCCAAAAATCAAATTACTGAAAATTGGCAGAGCTTTATTCAACTTTCAAATACTTCTAATTTTGGACAAAATTTAACCACGAATAGTAACGACAGTATTAAGTCTCCGCAAAATGATTTTTTATGGAAAAATGATATCAAAGTTGGCCCCGATAATTTGCAGCTAATGGTCGAGCGCCTAGTGCAATATGCCAACACCACGAATATTAATGCTTCGCGCACCACAAATTCAGCTGCGGGATCATATCAAATGAATCGGGGTAATAATTTGGCAACTGTGGCGGTACGTAATGACACCATTACCGGGTATGGCCCCATCTTTACCTATAGCGGTGCTTATGGTTATTTTCTGACTAAAGCTTTGCGCGCCAATGTGAACTACGGCACAGGCTTTAGAGCACCAACCTTTAACGACCTCTACTATCCTGGTTATGGCACCCCTAACGTGCAACCCGAAACGAATCGCAACGCCGAGGTGGGCTTACATTACGAACCTGGAAATTATGAAATTCACCTAGTAGGCTATCAAAATAAAGTACAAAACTTAATTCAAGCTTTACCTTGTACCTCGAAAGCCAGCGGCTATTGCCCCACTAATTTTGCCTCGGTTAATATTACCGGCGCCTCATTGGGCGCCAGTACTCGGCTTGAATACTGGAATTTAAAAGCTTCGCTCGATTTACTGAATGCAGTTGATCAAAATACTGGACTAGCATTACCTAACCGAGCCAAGCAATTAGCTAACTTGGGCAGCGAATACCGTCGAGGGAAGTTTAATGCTGGCGCAAATTTAACCATCGCTGGTCAACGTTATGGCAATGCAAGCAATACCGTGACGATGTCTTCTTATGCTCTACTGGATTTATATGCGAGCTATGAGATTCAACCTAAGTGGTCTTTATTTGCCCGCTGGAATAATGCCTTAAATAATCAATACCAACTATCGTATGGATACCTCACCCCGGGTTCCAATATTTTTGCTGGTGTACGGTACACCCCATAATCATTATTACTTTAATAAAATTCCGAGCGCCTACTTAAAGCCATGCAAACGACGATGCCACAAACACAACTTATTTTGGGTGGCCAAAAAAGTGGTAAATCGCGCTTTGCTGAGACAATTGCTGCCAATTGGCTCGGTCAGTCTGCAGAGCATGAAGTATTGTTTATTGCTACTGCCCAAGCATGCGATAGCGAAATGCGCCAAAGAATTGAGCGTCACCAGCTTGATCGAAAAAGAAATTTACCGCAAATAAAAACCTTGGAAGAACCACTGTTATTAGCAACCGCACTGCAAAAAAATTCAGCGCGGCACCGACTTTTACTAATTGATTGCCTAACTCTATGGTTGAGTAATTATTTAACCCCCTATAAAAACGATACCAAAATTGATTCGCTAAAGCTGATGACTAGATACACCACAGCACTTAATGATCTTCTGCGGGAAACGCATTCTAGCGTCAGTCCTTTAGTACTGGTAAGTAACGAAATCAGTCAAGGGGTAATTCCAATGGGCCAAGAAACCCGTCAATTTGTAGATCAACTCGGTTTATTAAATCAAGCCGTAGCAAAAGCCTGTGAGCGTGTAACCCTAATAGTGGCTGGCTGCCCGGTCACCATAAAAGGGAAGCTATGAAGCGATTCGGCTCAGTGAGTGTAGTATTTTTATCTTTATTTTTAAGTCTCGCAGCGAGGGCCATTGAAATAACAGATGATCTCGGTGTTACGTCTAGTTTTACTAAGCCACCACAACGTATTATTTCCCTCTTACCATCACTTACTGAAACAGTATGTGTTTTAAAGCAATGTCAAAAATTAGTAGGAGTTGATCGATACTCAAACTGGCCTGCGAGTATCAAGTCATTGCCAATCGTTGGCAGTGGATTAGATCCAAATATTGAAGCCATCGCAATTTTGAAGCCAGATGTTGTTTTGGTTGGGAGATCATCGCGCGCTACCGACCGTTTAAGATCACTCGGCATCAAGGTACTCACCTTTGATGTTAAAGATTACCGTAGCACCCAGCTCGCCATGACTAAAATTGCTTTGCTGCTTGGCTTACCCACTAAAGAAGCTGAACTACTGTGGGAAAACATCATTTCTCAGATCAACTCAATTACAGCAAGTTTACCTATAAGCAGTCAAGGGATACGTGTTTACTTTGAAGTCAGTAATACCCCATTTGGTGCGGGAGAATCATCGTTCATTGGTGAAACCTTATCCCGCTTAAAAGTTATCAATATTATTCCCGCAAGCTTAGGGCCTTTTCCTAAACTCAACCCTGAATTTATCGTCCGAGAAAATCCAAATTTAATCATGCTCGGCTACACAGCCAATGAAAATCTGTCAGGCCGACCAGGGTGGAATAAAATTCAGGCAGTCTCGCAGCAGCGCATTTGCACCTTTACCGCAGAAGAAGCCGACGTCTTATCGCGCCCAAGTCCACGCATTCCGGAGGCAGCGCAAATGATGGCTAACTGCCTCATCGCCAAAGCCCCTAAATAAAATTCAATGGTTCAACAACACTTTCAGCGCAGCCAAATTCAGCGCCTCACCTACGCCGTAATTATCCTTACGCTAGTTTTATTTTTACTCGGCATGAGCGTAGGCAGTACTGGTTTTACCATGATCTGGCTGCCTTCAAGTGATGCGAGTGCGCTACAAATAATGTGGGACATTCGCTTGCCTCGCACTCTAGCTGCTTGGTTAGCTGGCGCACTCTTAGGTTTAGCAGGCGCGATCGCTCAGGGTTTATTTCGCAATCCCCTTGCCGACCCCTATTTACTAGGCAGTGCTTCAGGGGCAACCCTCGGCGTTGCCCTGAGTTTAGTAATGTTAAGCACTACCTTATTTACTGAAAATTGGTTACAGCGACTAGGCATAACGAGTATTGCCTTTATCGGTGCCTTAGCAGGTGTAGTTATTACAGTAATTCTAGCCAGAGGTTTTCAACATACTTTTCGCTTACTGTTAGCTGGCGTCATTGTGGGAGTGATATTAGCTGCTATCAGCTCCTTTTTTGCGATTATGCATCCCGAAATATTGCCAGCGATGCAAGCTTTTATGTTGGGTACAACTAGCTTTGCTGGATGGTCTGCCTGCCTACTGATGTCAGTCGTATTAATCACTTGTTGCTTAGTTGCCTGGACTTTATCTAAAGCGCTCGATGCCTTAACTCTAGGTGAACTGACAGCCATCAGCTTAGGTTTGAGATTAAATTTTGCGCGCGGTATCTTAATTGTGGTCTTAGCGCTCGCAACTGGTGCAGCAGTGAGTCAAGTGGGTTTAATTGCTTTTGTTGGCTTGGCGGCTCCACATTTAGTGCGCTCGCTCATT
The DNA here is from genome assembly GCA_945878885.1 of Polynucleobacter meluiroseus. Lineage (GTDB taxonomy): Bacteria > Pseudomonadota > Gammaproteobacteria > Burkholderiales > Burkholderiaceae > Polynucleobacter > Polynucleobacter meluiroseus_C. The sequence goes on from CAMCUP010000027.1 coordinate 19,115, forward strand.
AAAGTAGTGCATCGAACTTTATTAATCTATTCAACCCTAATTGGTGGCATTTTATTATTGGGCGCCGATATTTTGGCTAGGGCGTTAATAGCACCGCAAGAATTACCTGTTGGCCTCTTAACCGCCATCTTAGGGGGCTCTTATCTTTTATGGCTAATGCACGCTGGACAAAATCGAGCAAAATAATGATGTCATTAACGCCCATCATCATTACCAATCAGCTTACTACAGTGCTAGCTAATGTAGAAGTCTTGCATGATATTAGTTTGCAAATTCCCCAAGCATGCTGGACTAGTGTGATTGGCCCAAATGGAGCGGGGAAGTCGACCTTACTGAAGGTTATTGCCGGCCTCTTACCTGATCATAATCAAGTCCTAATATATGGGCAAACTAAGAAAGAAATTAAGCCGCGAATTCGGGCTAGAAAAATTGCTTGGCTAGGTCAAAATGAAACGATTAGCGACGATCTACTAGTCTACGATTTAGTTATGCTAGGACGTTTACCTCATCAAGCTTGGATGAGTAATGCTAGTCAAGCAGACCATCATGCAGTAAAACATGCATTAACCTTAACCAACACAGCAGAACTATGTCAGCGCCCTGTAAATGAATTATCTGGCGGGGAGTGTCAGCGCGTTTTGATTGCGCGTGCGCTAGCGGTTGAGGCCGAAATTTTATTGCTCGATGAACCATTAAGCAATCTTGACCCACCCCATCAAGCAGATATGATCAAACTCATTCGCTCCCTTACGGCAAGCGGAACAACAGTGATCAGCGTTTTGCATGATATTACTTTTGCTTTACAAGCTGAGCAGATGATCATTATTAAGAACGGTACTTTAATGTATCAAGGGGCTACTAATAAGGTCCAAACACATACCCAAATTGAAGCTGCATTTGACCAACGCATCAAGATATATCCGCTTGAAGATGCTTGGGTTTCATTACCCCACCATCCCATTAATTCACTGGAAAAATAAATGCAAATTGAAGCCCCTCCAACAGATAAGCCCTATGAAAAATCTCCCGGTGAACGCCGTGGGCTAGTACTTATTTATACCGGTAACGGTAAGGGAAAAAGTACCGCCTTATTTGGCTTATCACTACGTGCTCATGGCCGTGAAAAAAAGGTAAAAATTTATCAATTCATGAAAGTTCCCAGTGCACGTTTTGGCGAACATCGCATATTTGAAAAATTAGGTATCCCCATTGAAGGCTTAGGTGATGGATTTAGCTGGAAGAGTAAAGATTTAGAACATTCAGCACAACTTGCGCTCAATGGTTGGGAAAAAGCCAAGCAAAGTATTCTTAGTGGTGATTATTTCTTAATTGCTTTAGATGAAATTACCTATCCCCTTATTTATGGCTGGATACCGCTAGCCGATGTAGTTGAAACCTTGCAAAAACGCCCAAGCCATGTTCATGTTTGCTTAACTGGCAGGCGTTGCCCGCAAGAAATCATTGATATCGCCGATACCGTGAGCGAAATGCAGCAAATTAAGCATGCTTTCGATGCAGGTGTACCAGCACAACGTGGCATTGAAGATTAGCGCTTACACGGATAGTTATGCTTGAATTTATATTTAATAGTTCTGCCCTACTCTGTCAAGGATGGCAAGCAATATATTTGCTTACTGAAAAATTGTATGCCCGCTAAATGTGTCATGGTCTTAGGTACCTCAAGTGGTGCAGGTAAAAGCTGGATAAGCACAGCGCTATGCCGCTGGTATGCCCGACAAGGCTACAAAGTAGAACCCTTCAAAGCACAAAATATGAGTAATAATGCGCGCGTCGTGAATTCGCGCCAGAGTTCAGGAACGGAATTTAGTAACGCCGATCAAGCTTCCGGTGAAATTGGCTCAGCGCAATATTTTCAAGCCCTAGCAGCGAATTCCGAACCTAACGTCAATATGAATCCGGTGCTACTAAAGCCTGAAGCAGATACCCGCAGTCAAGTGATTTTATTAGGTAAAGTTAATACTGAATTAAGCGCTACGCCATGGCGCGAGCGGAGTGAAAAAATTTGGCCCTATATTCAACAATCTCTCGATTACTTAATTGCCGAAAATGATGTAGTAGTAATAGAGGGCGCAGGATCTCCAGCTGAAATTAATTTAATGGCTAGCGATATTGTGAACTTACGTGTCGCACGTTATGCTAACGCCCAATGTATCTTAGTAACGGATATTGATCGTGGCGGTGCTTTCGCTCATCTTTATGGCACTTGGGCCTTACTTCCCAAGGCAGATCAGCAGAGCATCAAGGGGTTTTTGTTGAATAAATTTCGGGGAGACCCAAGCCTACTTGCTCCTGCTCCAGAGGAATTGAAATTATTAACTGGAATTCCAATTATTGGCACTATACCTATGCTGTTTGATCATGGCCTCCCAGAGGAAGATGGCATTTTCGATGAGCGTACACTTGGTAAAAAAGCCGGCGCCCTAAAAGTTGCTGTTTTAGTCTATCCCCGCATCAGTAATTTAGATGAATTTCAACCGCTTAAAAATATTACAGATTTAGAACTAATTTGGGCTCGTCAGCCCAGCTCTTTAGAGGATGTGGATTGGATTATTTTGCCTGGCTCAAAACATACCAACGCTGATTTAATGTGGTTAAGACAATGCGGGTTTGAACAGGTCATTGAGAAACATATCCGCCAAGGAAAAATAGTGCTCGGTATATGCGGAGGTTTGCAAATGCTTGGCCAAGTGATGCACGATCCATTTAATATTGATGGCGCTGCAACGGGTCTAGGGCACTTAGCAATTCAGACAACTTTTGCTAAGGATAAGCAAGTTAATAAAATCACTGTTCGCTTTGGCCAAGTTAATGGGCCTTGGTCTGCTTTATCTGATTTAGAGGTATGCGGTTATGAAATTCATCATGGTAAGTCTACTCGCCAAGAGGCCGATGAAGTAAATCAAGCACTGATATCACAAGAAATTATTCCCGACCTAGCCTGGCAAAATTTACATGGTAATGTACTTGGTATTTATTTACATGGGCTATTCGAAGATCCAGCAGTTATCAAATCACTCTTCGGCAAAGAAGCCAAAACATTAGAGGTAGTTTTTAATAATCTCGCTGATTTAATTGGGCGGCATATTCCAAAAGAAACCTTACTCTCCTTGATTAAATGAAAGCATCTGATGGATATTGAATTACCCCTCATCGCCCCACTCGATAAATTGAAATTGGGCGAATTAATTCAAACAGAGCTGAACAATAAAACTAAACCGCTTGGCTCATTGGGTCAACTTGAATCATTAGCCAAGCAGTTGGGCTTAATTTTAAACAGCCCGAACCCTATCCTAGTGCAACCCCAGTTAGTCGTTTTTGCCGGTGACCATGGCTTAACTGCCCAGGGTATCTCTGCATTTCCGAGTGACGTTACTTGGCAAATGGTCGAGAATTTTTTAGCTGGCGGCGCTGCAGTTAATGTGCTTGCGCGCCAACACCATTTAGATTTGACCATAGTCGATACTGGTGTTGCCAAGGAAATATTGCCGCGCAAAAGTTTAATTATTAAGAAACTAGCCTTAGGTACAGCCGACTCAAGTCAAGCATTAGCGATGCAACCATCGCAATGCCTGCAGGCCATCAAAAATGGTCAAGAGATCATTTGCAATTTACCCGGCAACGTACTTTTACTCGGGGAAATGGGTATTGGGAATACTGCTGCTGCTTCACTCATTATGAGCCGACTATTAGGCATACCCATTGCAAACTGCACGGGTGCTGGAACTGGTCTAAATAAAGCTGGCTTACTAAAAAAAATAAATGTTTTAGAGGCAGTATTAAAACGCCATCCTCAGGCTAGCTCAGCTATCGAAATACTGAGCGCTTTTGGTGGTTTCGAAATTGCCACAATGGTAGGCGCGATCATACAAGCTGCGGCGCAGCGTCGAGTGATTGTCGTTGATGGATTTATTACTAGCTCTGCTGTCCTAATCGCGTACGCCCTCGAACCCAATGTACTACAGTATTGTATTTTTTCACATTGCTCTCATGAACAAGCGCATGCGCAAGTTTTGCATTATTTAAATGTGAAGCCCCTGCTTGATTTAGATTTCAGATTAGGCGAAGGATCAGGGGCAGCCCTAGCTTGGCCATTACTTATCTCGGCCTGTCATCTGTTAAATGAAATGGCAAGTTTTTCTAGTGCCCAAGTAAGCACAAAAAATATTAACTAAATTAATCATGAATTTTATTCGCCACCTATTAATTTCAATCCAATTTTTTTCCCGTCTGCCAATTCCAAAAAGTTGGATGCGCTGGGCAGATTGGACCCCTCAAAAAGAAAGTGATAGCCTTATTTATGCCCCAGCTGTAGGTTTTATTATTGGCGTCTGCTGCTCCCTAGTTTGGCTACTAGCGATGCTTCTATTTCCTGCAAGCAGTAGTAGTACCCTCTTAGCTGCCGCTCTTTGTGTTGCTAGTAGCGCATGGCTTACTGGAGCCTTGCATGAGGATGGTTTAGCTGACTTACTAGATGGTTTAGGTGGCTCCCCTGACCGCGCCAGAGCCCTAGAAATAATGAAGGATTCACGCATTGGCACCTATGGTGGCTTAGCCCTCATCCTAGCCACTGTGGTTCGCATCCTTTTAATTGGTGCCTTAAGCCAGGCACTACTTAATCCAGTTCAGGTGATTGTTGCAATTTGCTTAGCCAATGTCATTTCAAGAGCATGGCCATTAGGTTTGGTCTATTTGCTACCAAATGTTGGCGATTTAACGGGCTCGAAAACCCATTACATCACACGCTTCATCTCCAGCAAACAACTAATAACCCTCTGTAGCATCCTTCTCGTCATTTTTTTTGGATTACTTCAATTGGGCTTAATTCAATGGCAACAACTCTTAATTGGCCTATTGCTCTCGGGTCTCATCTGGTTTTATCTTAAAGTTCGCCTACAAAAGCGCTTAGGCGGATACACCGGTGATGGATTAGGCGCAGCCCAACAATTATGTGAGATTAGCCTCTATATTGGCTTTCTCATTGCTGTATAGATTCTGCCCATGAAGCAACTTTGGCTCATTCGTCACCCTCAAGTACAAATTCAAGCTGGCATTTGCTATGGGCAGTTAGATGTCCCTAGCGACTTTTCTTGCAATGCGATTCAAGCCCAATTATTAGCAACTACACTGCCGCTTGGGCTAACAATCTACTACTCACCGCTACAGCGCTGTCATCACTTAGCAATTGCGCTAGTAGCGCTTCGCAATGATCTGCATATTAAGCTTGATCCCAATCTACGAGAAATGGATTTTGGTGAATGGGAAGGCAAGCCATGGGATGAAATTCCCCAAAATGAAATTGCTGCATGGACAGATAACTTTTTGCATTACCCAGCAGGTGGTGGTGAATCAGTAAGCGCCTTTATGACTAGAGTAAACCGAAGCTACCAAAAATTCTCCCATACTTGTGCATGGATTACCCATGCTGGCGTAATCCGTGCAAGTCATTTATTGCACTCTAAAAAAATCATCGTCCAAGCGAGCGATTGGCCCATCGATGTCATTCCGGTTGGCTGCCACCAAACCCTTGAAATAGCAAACTAATTTAGCCCTTTCTATTGTCTTGCGGCTCGATATACAATGGATCCTATGAGTAACGAACCGACTAAATCGATGCCTAATTTACTGACTGATTTTCAAGCTAGCCTTGAACGGATTAAGCAAAAAATAGCTGCCATCCAAATGGCTACTGATAGCATGCGTCAAGATCGAATAGCCCTTGAAACTAAAATTGAGGATGCCCAAAAACGCATTCAACACATCTTAAGTCGTCTGCCAGATCAAGGTGATGCGCGCCAACTAAATTTGCTCAGTGAATCTGCAAGCTCTCCAAGCAATCCAAACACTCCAAAAATAGATAATGATGACCATGACCCAACGACGCATTGAAGTAACGATTGCTGGTCAGAAAATCACCCTCGCTACCAGTGTTGAGCATGAACCCCTATTACGTTCTGCCTGCCAATTGGTTGACGATCAAATTCAGCTAGCAATAGCGGGCGGTAATCGCAGTCTTGAACGCGCTACCATGATGGCTGCCTTAAAATTAGCGGGCGATCTTATTACTGCCAAAGAAACTCCTCAAGAAATTCCTCAGGCATCACCAACCGCCGTACCAGATAATTCGGCCGAGATCTCGCGTTTGATTAATGAAGTCAATACGCTTGAAGATCAAGTTGATGCCCTATTGAAAACCCTTTCCCTGCCTGGTTCGCCAAGGCCAATAGCTCCTTGAACCGATGCGAAAGCATACGGAGCGGTCTTTGCTACGTGGGCGTGAGCGTTTCGAAGTTTCACAGTATCGGCTTCTGGCTTGATACTCCCTGTGCGTCTTAATGCACCCGAAGCGTAACTGCTGCTCCACCTTGAACCTTAGGGTTCAGGATGAGGGCCTAGCGGCTAAGGTGGGGAATCTTTTCTTTTGTCAATAAATGACATTCTATTGCTGCTAGTTTGTGGCGGAATTTCAGGTTTTTTGGCGGGCCTCCTTGGCATTGGTGGAGGCATGATCCTGGTGCCATTCATGATCATCGTTTTTAATCATTTAAATTTTGATCAAAGTATCATCGTGCATATGGCTATTGCAACTGGTATGGCCACGATTCTATTCACTTCAGCATCTGCCATCCTTGCCCACCATAAACACAATGCAATCGATTGGAAATTAATAGTTGCGCTAAGCCCTGGCATGATTATTGGTGGACTAATTGGCGGTAGTGAACTGTTTGAAGCTCTGCAAACATCTTGGTTATCACTCTTTTTTGCTATCTTCATTGTGTATAGCTCAATGCAAATGTTCTTTAATAAAAAGCCCCATGCAGGCCGAGAGTTACCAGGGCCTATTGGCCTTTTTTCTTTTGGATCTTTAGCAGGAATAATTTCAAGCTTAGTAGGGGCTGGCGGGGCTTTTATTACCGTGCCATTTATGTTGTGGTGCAATGTTAAGCCCCACATTGCCATGGCCAGCTCCTCGGGATTAGGATTTTTTATTGCAGCCGCAGCTACTATGGGGTATATGTATGGTAGCTGGGGTCACCCCAATTTACCCAGTGGCTCATTAGGATACGTATATGTGCCAGCACTAGCTTGTATTGTCGTAGTTAGTATTTTTACTGCGCCAATAGGCGCAAAAATGGCCCGCAAATTGAATGTGGTACAACTCAAGCGAATTTTTGGAGTGCTGCTATTCTTTTTAGCTGGCTTTATGTTAAATGAAAGCCGCAAAGCCTTTGGTTTTTAGCGCCAGTCTTAAACTGCAAACTGCTGACGTAACACGTTCTTTTGCACTTTGCCCATCGCGTTACGAGGTAAGTCGCTTAGTATTTCAATACGCTTAGGCACCTTGAAATTCGCAATTTGTCCTTTAAGCGCATCGATCATCTTCTGCGCATCTAATTTCACGCCTGCTTTTGGTACAACTATTGCCAACACTGCCTCACCAAAGTCAGGATGTGGAATACCAATTACAGCACTCTCATCAACGCCATCCATATCATCGATGAAACTTTCGATTTCTTTTGGATACACGTTATATCCACCAGAAATAATCAGGTCCTTACTGCGCC
>CAMCUP010000028.1 GCA_945878885.1 Polynucleobacter meluiroseus
GCCTCAATTATTTCCAGATAAAGGCGATTTAATCAGTCCGTGGTACTTTAATGGCCGTAATTTTAAGCCATCCTAAAAAACAAAATATGAGAGTTAAGTCAAATGAGTATTTTCAATTAAGCTAGCAAAATAATAGTGGAGGCGCACGGCGTGGAGCTAGAGGATAAATCTGAGCAGGGATTTAATTGGAATGATTTAGAGAGACGCTATGCAGGATTTATTATTATTTTAATCTTAATTGGTGTATGGGAGCTAGTTGCACAATTCTTAGTTCCTCAATTAAATCCTCAGCTGTCGATTTTAGTGTCCCCTCCATCCAAGGTTCTCTTGGCAGCAGCCACTACAGCACAATCCGGAGAGTTGTTAGAACACGTTTTGGCTAGCTCAAAACGTGTTCTGATGGCATGGGGTTTTGTGATGATAACTGCAGTACCATTGGGAGTTGCAATTGGTTGGTGGCCTCGTTTTAATCGCTATGTTGAAAAAATTATTGAATTACTTAGACCAATACCACCAATAGCATGGATACCAATTAGCATTCTTTGGTTTGGCATTGGACTTACACAAAATTTATTTATTATTATTATTGGCACATTTTTCCCAGTTTTACTTAGTACTATCCATGGGGTAAAGGGTATTGATCCAATCTTAATTCGTGCTGCCCGTAACCTTGGTGCACCGCCGGCTAAATTACTTTTTAAAGTTGTCCTGCGTTCAGCAATGCCAGCTATTTTTAATGGCTTAAGAGTAGGTTTGGGGGTGGCTTGGATGGTTTTAGTTGCAGCTGAATTGGTTGCCGCAACATCTGGACTGGGTTTCATGATTCAAGATGCGCGTAATTTTCTTCGAACTGACATCATTTTTATGGGCATGATCATGATTGGAATTATGGGGATCGCGATGGATTTTGTTTTGAGAATGGCTGCCCGCCCCTTTTTAACCTGGTATCACGGCTCAAGCGAGTAAAGGATTCATTAAATGAATGCGCTAGTTGTTGATAATATTAGTAAGACTTTTATTACGAAAAATAAAAAAAAAGTTCACGCAATTTCTAATACCTCATTTACTATCAATGAGAACGAATTCGTTTGTATTTTGGGGCCCAGCGGCGGAGGAAAATCAACTTTATTAAATATCATTGCCGGTTTTGAAGAGCCTACAAGCGGTCAAGTTATTGCACATGGTCAAAAAATTAATGGACCAAGTCCGAGTAGGATCATGGTTTTTCAAGAATTTGCACTTTTCCCATGGTTATCTGTCTTGGATAATATTTCATTTGGACTTGAGATGAAAGGTATGGGGCGAGTAAAACGCTATGAACATGCAAAATATTATGTAGCACTTGTCGGGCTTGAGAAATTTGTTGATAGCTATCCTTCTGAACTATCTGGAGGAATGAAACAGCGAGTAGCAATTGCTCGCGCACTTGCAATGCAACCAGATATTTTATTAATGGACGAACCCTTTGGTGCATTAGATGCATACACTAGAGAAAATTTACAGCAAGAATTATTAAATATTTGGGAAAAAGAACGGAAAACTGTACTTTTTGTAACCCATAGTGTTGATGAGGCTGTAACTATGGCCGACAAAATTATTATTATGGCTGGTTCACCTGGCACCATACATAATGAAATTTCTAATACGCTAGATAGAAAGCGCGTAAATACAGAACCGGGATTTGTTGAATTAAAAGCACAAATTCAAAAATATGTACAACGTGCTGGTAACTTAAACGCTTCATTAAAAAATTAGTTATAAGCTAGCTTAAACAGTGACTATTCAAATTTATGATTTAGCCGCAGCCAATTCTGAAGTACGGTTTAGTCCATTTTGCTGGCGAGTAAAGCTTGCTTTAGCATTTAAGGGTCTAAAATTTGAATCAATTCCGATTCGGTTTGTAGAAAAAAATAGAATTGCATTTTCAGGGCAAAAGTTATTACCAGTTTTAGTTGACAATGAAAAAGTAATTGTTGATAGCTGGGACATTGCCCGCTATCTAGATAAATTTTATCCAACCGAAAGTAACTTACTTTTAGAAAATCAATCTAAATTACTCAATTACTATACACAACTCTCAGTACAGCCCTTGATTTTAAAAATGGTAATTTTAGATATTTTTAATTGTATTGATGTGGGTGATAGGGATTATTTTAGAACGTCACGGGAGGCCCGATTTGGTAATTCACTTGAATTAATTAAAATTCCAGCTGAGCAAGGCATCTTATTATTGCAACAGGTTCTGCAACCTATTCGACTTATTTTGCAAGAACAACCATTTTTAGGTGGGAATACTCCAGACTATCAAGATTTTATTGCTGCGTCTCCCTTGCTAATGACAAGGTTTGTTTCTTCACTCCAATTTTTTGAGCCCACTGATCCAATTTTTATTTGGTTAGAAAAAATACTTGATTTATATGGTGGATTGGCAAGAAATTCCCCAACTATTTATTCGAAGGAGATTTGATATGGGTTTAATTTGTGAGTCACGACGTTTTTTTAGCGAGGGAGTTCGCTTAGCTGCTGACTTATATTTACCTACCGATGCTCCACCACCGGAAGGGAGACCAGGGGTTGTCATGTGCCATGGATACAATGGCATGAAGCATTTATATCTTCCAGATGCAGCAAAATGTCTTGTTAATGCAGGTTATGCAGTTTTATGCTTTGATTACAAAGGGTGGGGCGAAAGTGATGGGCCAGTGCGCCGGTTAGATCCCCATGGTCGTGTAGCAGATGTTCAGGCAGCCTTAACCATTCTCTGTGCAGAGCCATATATTAACCAGTCTCATATTGGCCTTTTTGGCTGGAGTTTTGGTTGCTCAACAGCCATTTGGACTGCATCAATTGATCAGCGAGCAAAAGTAGTGGTTGGTGTTGTCGGGGTTGGAGATGGAGAACGTTGGTTGGAAAGTGTTTGGCCGGCTGATAAATGGCAGCAACTAATGCAAGATTCTAGAGACGATCGTTTGCAGCGTGCAAGAACTGGAAAATCGAGTTTTGTCGATCGTGGCCGGATACTTTTTCTTGACGCCGCATCTCAAGCTAAGTCTTTAGCGGCACGTAAAGCTGGGGGAGTAAATCGCGATGAAATTCCTTTAGAGTTTGTGGATGAAACTATTATTTTTAAAGCCGAGTGGGTTGTAGCTAAGGTTTCTCCTAGGCCATTACTTTTAATCTCTTGCTCTAATGACCAGGTAGCTCCGCCCTACGAGATGCAGGCTTTATATGATGCTGCACTTGAACCTAAGAAGCTGATTATTTTAGAAGGCAAGGATCATTATGATGTCTATGCAGGGCCAGCATTTGATTCCGTAATGGCAGAAACTTTAGTATGGCTTAGTTCAACGTTTAAACTAACTTAGTATTATTAAAAAAAATCATAACTAAAATGAAAAATCTACAAATTCTCTTAAAGAATAGGCCAGTAGGAATTCCAAAGCCTAGTGATTTCGAATTATTTGCAGCGAAAGTCACTAACCCTAACGCAGGGGAAGTATTAGTCCGCAATCTTTGGCTCTCTTTGGATCCCTATATGCGAGGCAGAATATCAAATGCAAAATCCTATGTAAATCCTGTAGAAATTGGCGAAGTAATGGTTGGAGCAACGGTAGGAGAAGTGGTTGAATCATTACACCCTGATTTTAAAGTCGGTGATAAAGTCGTAGGTACACTCGGGTGGCAAATTTATGCGACCTCGAAGGGCGATGCATTGCGTAAAATTCCTGATTCTCAAATATCTCTTTCAGCTTATTTAGGAGTTTTGGGAATGCCTGGGGTTACGGCTTGGATTGGAGTCAATAAAATATGTTTTCCTAAGCCTGGAGAAACTTTAATCGTCTCTGCAGCAGCCGGGGCGGTTGGAAGTACTGTTGGTCAACTTGCAAAACTGATTGGTTGTCGTGTTGTTGGTATTGCAGGAGGAGTAAAAAAATGTCTGCACGTAGTTGAGGAACTGGGTTTTGATGCATGCGTTGACTACAAGGCCAATAATCTACATGAAGATCTCGAAATAGCCTGTCCAAATGGCATAGATGTTTGTTTTGAAAATGTTGGAGCGCAAATATTTGATGAAGTTTTAAGCTTGGTTAACCCATTTGCGCGGATTGCACTTTGCGGATTAGTGGCTCAGTCTAGTGCTATTGAGGCATATAGGTACTTAAATATCAGAAATATTTTAGTTAATCGAGTAAGGCTACAGGGCTTTATTGTTTTTGATCATATGGCAGACTGGGATAATGCGGTTAGTGAGTTATCTCGATTACTATTTTCAGATAAATTAAAATATTTTGAAACTATTGCAAATGGCCTAGATAGCGCTCCAGAGGCTTTTATTGGCATGCTTCAAGGAGCAAATCTAGGCAAGCAACTAGTTAGGCTCACATGACTAGTGCTCTAAAATTTTGGTAGCGATTTATTGATTATTCTTCTTCAATTGTCTATCACCTCCAGTAAAAATTAATGTGTAAGTAAAATCAATTTCCTTACTCGATCATAACTAGTTTTATCATGAAAATAAACTATAACAATGCAGTAAAAAATATGGTGATTTAAGTTAGTAAATAAATATAGCAAGGTAAATTATGCATCACAAACTACAAAACTTGTTTGACCTTCGTGGAAAACAAGCCCTTGTCACCGGGGGAAACTCTGGGTTAGGCTTAGCCATGGCCCATTGCCTAGGTATTGCAGGTGCACGCATAATTTTACTAGCGCGACGGGAGGCAAATCTTAAATCTGCTGCGCTACAGTTAGAGCAGGATTCAATTGGGGTCAATTTTATAAATTGGGACCTCAGCTCTCCTTTGCAGGCGAAACAAGCCGCACCTGAGATTCAAAATCGTTTTGGTGACGTAGATATTTTGATTAATGCTGCTGGTACCAATTTACGTAAAAAATTCATTGAAATTGATCCTGAACACTGGGAAGCTGAGATAAGCCTGCACCTTGCTGCTCCTTTTTTCCTAACTCAAGGACTTGCTCCCCGAATGAAAGAAAAGGGTTGGGGTAGGATTATTAATATTGCCTCAATGCAATCCTTCCGTGCTTTTCCAAATAGCGCTCCCTATGGCTCTGGAAAAGGTGGCGTATTGCAGCTTACCCGCGCGATAGCTGAGGAATGGTCACGCCATGGAATTACTTGTAACGCGATTGCACCAGGCCTTTTTAGAACCCCATTAACCGAAGTTATGTTTCAAAACCCAGAACTTATAAAGAACTTTGAAAAGCAGACGTGTATGGGCAGGACGGGAATACTGGATGATTTATACGGGCTAACACTTTTTTTATCAAGTGACGCATCAAGCTTTCTTACTGGACAGACAATTGCACTGGATGGTGGTTATACAGCAAAGTAATCTTGGTCAAGATTCTTTCTAAATTAAATAAATGGTGTTTTGCATCAAAATTATCAACTAAGATCGAATCAACTGATTTATAGAAGGATATTAGGTTTTTACCTTAGCTAATAAAAGCATTTTTTTGCTTAAAAATATAAGGTAATTAGGGCGAAACGTAACCAAAATAGAGTTGTAAAAAGAGTTTAAAGACATTCTCTTTGCGGTGGTTGTAACGATACTCGATTTCTTTTAAATACATCGGAAAGTGATACCTTGAAACACCTCGGTAGTTATACAGAATATGTTTATCATAACTCCAAAACCCCTCTATACCGTTAATATGGTTCTTGGTTCTTTTATTGACAAACTCTTCGGAGTGATTAACCACCAAATGCTTGCCAAAGCGCTGCAACGATTGATAGCCCCGAAAGGCATCGGTAAAGTAAACCGAGCCCTTGCGGGTATGGTTCTCGATATGGGTCAAAAGGGTCTGCGCCGAGACCGACTCCACCACCTTGGTGTAGACCCTGCCATCACGCTCCAAAAGGCCAAAGACGATGCTTTTGCCTCTCGCACCCCTGCCTCTTTGTCCCTTCCTTGCACCCCCAAAGTAGGACTCATCCATCTCAATCTCACCAGAAAGCTTGGCGCCTTCCAGTTCTGCCGTATGAAAGAGCACCATCCTCAGTCTCTGATACACCCGGGTAATGGTCTTGGCATCCAGACCCAAGTCACTAGCCAAGCGATAAGCCGGTTGCTGTTGATAAAAGCCTTGCAAGATGGCAATCTCGCGGCGCAGCTTAGCCAGGCTTTTTTGCTTAGAGCAGAGCAGGCATTTAACATAGCTACGCGCTGTCTTTACGGTCTTAAAAGAACCACAAAAAACACACTTGCGACCATTCAAAAAGTTGGTCGCACAACTAAAAACTGTATGAGCCCCAATAACCATCAGTATCTCCAAGGATACATTGGTTACGAAATGCCCTAATTACCTTTATTAAATAATATTCAAAAAATTATTAGTTCAACTTGAAAAGTTAACAATGTCATGAAAATTGGATTTATCGGGATTGGCAATATGGGTGCACCCATGGCACGTAATTTAGTCAAAGCGGGACATGATTTGGTGGTGTATGACGTGGTTGAGGCCAATATGAAAAAATTAGCTCAGGCTAATATGGGCAAGGTGACGGTTGCCACTTCATTATTTTCTTTGATTTCTTCAGAGGTTGAAATTATCATCACCATGCTTCCAGCTTCCAAAGAAGTTAAGTCTGTATATCTTGATGAAGGTGGAATTTTGTCACAGGATGTAAATGGATTGATATTGATTGATTCTTCCACGATTGACCCTATGAGTTCGCGTGAAGTTTCTAAAAGAGCAATTGATAAAGGCGCGCTAATGTTAGACGCACCTGTTTCTGGAGGGACAGGGGGTGCAGAAGCTGGTTCTCTTACATTTATGGTGGGCGGGGAAGCGAGTCTTTTTAATCAGATGTTGTACCTCTTTCAAGCTATGGGGAAAAATATCGTTTACTGTGGTGATTCTGGGAATGGTCAGGTTGCTAAAGTTGCCAACAATATGCTACTTGGGATTTCTATGATTGGCACAGCTGAAGCAATGAACTTGGGGGTTTCTTTGGGTATGGATCCCCAAGTTTTAGCTGGGATTATTAATTCTTCAAGTGGGCGTTGCTGGAGTTCTGATACCTATAACCCATATCCTGGTGTGCTGGAAAATACCCCTGCTTCAAGAGGGTATAGTGGCGGCTTTGGCGCAGATCTAATGCTTAAGGATTTGAGTTTGGCTACTGAGGCTGCAAAGTTGGTAAAACTATCTGTTCCTATGGGAGGTTTAGCGCAGCAACTTTACCAGGCATTTAATGCACAGGGCAATGGCAGTTTTGATTTTTCTGCAATTATTAATCTTTTTAAAAAAAATGATTAAAGATTTAATTGTTGAGAAAAAAAATCATCTTGGCTTAATTACACTTAATCGCCCAGCTGCCTTAAATAGCTTAAATTTAGATATGATTAGGCGCATACATAAAACCTTAGAAATATGGGAGCGTGACGATACTATTTTCGCTGTAGTTATAAAGGGGGCCGGTGAAAAAGCGTTCTGTGCAGGAGGTGATATTTTATGTCTGCATGAAAGTATTAGTAATGGCTTTAATCAGCATATGAATTTTTTTAAAGAAGAATTCCTTCTTGATGAGTATATTTATCAATTCCCCAAGCCTTATATTGCGATTATGGATGGCTATGTCATTGGAGGAGGAATGGGGATTGTGCAGGGCGCAGATTTTAGGATTGTGACTGAGCGATCAAATCTTACGATGCCTGAAACATCCATTGGTTACTTTCCAGATGTTGGCGCAAGCTATTTCTTATCACGTTGCCCTGGTTTTATTGGCAGCTATCTTGGTGTAACAGGAGTCACCATTAAGGCAGAAGATGCTTTATATGCTAAGTTAGCCGATTGGTATTTGCCGGCAAACCAACTCAATTTTTTTCTTCAAGGACTGGGTTTGCTTACCTCTGATTCATTTGGTGAAAAGACAATTAGCCAGTTACTTACCCAGCTTGGCGGAAGAAAAAAGGCCATTTCACCATCACTCTCAAAACAGAGGCTTTTGATTGACTCAATTTTTTCATTGTCGACTGTTCATGACATCGCTCATTCGCTCAAAATGATGAAGAACGCTGACCATAAAAAATGGGCAGAAGATACGCTTAATATAATGAGTAAACATTCACCATTATCCTTAGTTGGTGCTTTACAGACCATTCACTTGGGAAGAGGCCTATCTCTTCAAGAGTGTTTTGCGATGGAAATCGTCCTGGTAGAGCGATGGATTGATGTGGGTGACCTTCTTGAGGGCATCAGAGCATTAATTATTGATAAGGATAATTCTCCACAATGGAAGTATCGAATAGATGAGTTAACAAGTTCACGCCTTCAAGCCCTTTTACCGTCGATTTTTTAAGGATATTTTTTTGGGATTTTTAGAGTTTTCTCCTGAGCAAATTATGGTGCGAGATATGGCACGAAATTTTGCTCGTAATGAATTAATTCCTCATAGTGCTCGCTGGGATCATGAGGAGTGGGTTGATGAATCAGTATTGTTACAAATGGGCAAACTTGGTTTAATGGGTGTCTTAGTTCCAGAGGAATGGGGTGGGGCAAACCTTGATTATATTTCTTACGCCCTGGCAATTGAAGAAATTTCATTTGGGGATAGTTCAGTTGGCGGGATCATGAGTATTCATAATTCCGTTGGTTGTGGACCGTTAATGCAGTTTGGTACTATTTCTCAAAAACAAGAATGGTTAACTGAGCTTTCTACTGGAAGAGTAATTGCTTGTTTTTGTTTAACGGAACCTCAGGCAGGGTCGGAGGCACATAATTTACAAACTAAAGCAGTTTTAAAGGATGGTCATTGGGTGCTAAATGGCCATAAGCAGTTTGTAAGCAATGGTAAGCGTGCAAAGTTAGCAATCATATTTGCTGTTACTGACCCAGAGCTTGGAAAAAAAGGAATTTCAGCTTTTCTTGTTCCTACGGCATCACCTGGATTCATTGTGAATAGAATTGAAAATAAACTGGGAATTAGAGGTTCAGATACTTGTTCAATTTCTTTTGATGACTGCATAATTCCAGAGGGTAATTTACTAGGGCCGCGTGGCAAAGGCCTTGCAATTGCCTTATCAAATTTAGAGGGCGGTCGAATTGGAATTGCAGCTCAGGCGCTGGGCATAGCGCGTGCTGCATTTGAATCTGCCCTGAAATATTCTAAAGAGCGCATTCAATTTGGCGTTCCAATTATTGAGCTCCAAACTATTGGTAATTATTTGGCTGATATGCAAACACAAATTAATGCTGCGCGATTATTGGTATTAAAAGCTGCCAGCATGAAAGAAGCTGGTCAAGTTTGTTTATCTGAGGCTTCTCAGGCTAAATTATTTGCCTCGGAAATGGCGGAATTTGTTTGCTCTAAGGCAATTCAAATTTATGGAGGATATGGATATCTACAGGATTACCCTGTAGAGCGATTTTATAGGGATGCTCGCATTACCCAGATTTATGAGGGAACTAGTGAAATTCAGCGATTAGTCATTGCTAGAGCCCTAAAAAATGATAATTCTTAGGCAAAAATATAGGGCTAACTATCCAGTCTGTTAAATTAGGATCGCGTTTGAGAGGAGGGCCTTTTAATAGGATATAGCCTCTAAAATTGGTAGAATCAGGGTAGACTTTATTATCAAAAGCAGTATTTTATAAAAATTACGACAGGAGATAACTATGAAAGCTTTAACTATTACTCGTAGAGTATTTAGTGCTTTAGCAATAGCAATGGTGGCTGGGCTAGCATTACCAGCCGCTGCCCAAACCACGCAATTTACTGATTATGGCTGGCCAGAAGGGGCAGATGAAAAAATCTCCCCTAAATCTATTGCCTGGCTTAAAGAAAAAGGCTGGTGGCCAATTCAGGTGGCTTTTCAACCACCTTGGTCTGGTCAAAATACGATTAATTTAGTCATGGATAAAAAAGGCTTTTTGGCCAAGCGTGGGGTAGAGGCTAAGTGGCAAGCATTCCCTTCGGGCCCAGCGATTAATGAAGTCATTATTTCAGGACGTTTTCAATTTGGTAATGGCGGTAATTTTCCCTTCACAACTTTAGTGGATAAAAATATTCCCGTTAAGACGATTGCCGTTATTAATGTGAATTTGTTGCATGCCATGTTGGTACCGACCGATTCAAAAATTAAATCAATTAAAGATTTTAAAGGTTCAAATCCGCCTGCAACTATTGGCATTGTGACGGGATCTTCAGCTGAATTTTATATTCAGGCAGCTGCTAAGGCCAATGGCCTTGAAGTGGGTAAAGATATTATTTTGAAAAATATGCCTCCCGGCGAACAGATGGCAATGCCAAAGGGTATCGATGCCGTAGTTCCTTGGGATCCAACGCCAACGATTATGGTGAAGGAGCGTAAAAATGCACGCATCGTTAGCGATAGCTTCCCTTACAACATTTACGAGGGTACCTTCTATGCGCGTCAAGAAATGATTGATAACGCACCAGACGTAGTACAGGCTTTTACTGATGCTATTGCTGAAGCTACTCTATGGATTCGTAAAAATCCGGATGCTGCAGTAACCGCAATGCAAGAAGATCCTAATCTGAAGAATTACTCCACAGAAATTTTGCGTCAACAAGTTGCTGCTTATAACCTCTTGGATAAGCCAACCTACATTTATCCTATTCCATTATTTTGGGGTCGTGCCAATGAGCCTATTTATAACTGGCTATATGAAAGTAAGCGGATTCAAAATAAACTCACCGGAGTTGATTTTGCGCGCGCTGTAGATACACGCTTTATGGATAAAACGTTTTCTAAGTTGGGCTGGAGTATTCCCAAGCAACCCTCTTTCTTGCCCGCTAATTGGATTACGCCAATGGATAAAACCCCGTATCCAACCTATATGACTTCACTTAATACGACGAAGCCTCAGCCATTCCCAGAAAAGGGTGATTTAACCAAAGACTGGTCATTTGATGGCAAGGTATACAAAAAATAATGCCTTTTTTTTATTCCGTTAAGCAGTTACGGCGTTTAATTCTGCTCTTGATATTACTGGCTGGCTGGGAGTTTGCCAGCCGGTATATCTTGGATAAAACGCAGGCCACACTTTTACCTCCGCCTTCTGGGGTATTAAACGGCGCAATTGAATTAGGATTTTCAGGTGAGTTATGGAAGCACATCCGCGATAGCTTGGCACGTGAATTTATTGCTTTTTGTTATGCCAGCGTAGCAATTCCCCTGGGAATTGTGATGGGTTGTTTTAAGTGGGTAAACGAACAAGTTGATCCCATTATTGAAATTTTGCGACCCATTCCACCCATCGCTTGGATTCCATTGAGCATTTTGTGGTTTGGCGTTGGTAATACGCAAAACCAATTCATTATTTTCTTAGGTATTTTCTTCCCAATTCTATTAAATACGATCGATGCTGTTAAAAATATCGAACCTAATTTAATCCGCGCAGCTCGGTGTTTGGGTGCGCGGGGGTGGAATGTGATTACCCGGGTAGTCTTGCGTGCCGCCTTACCGCAAATTGTCACTGGTATACGGATTGGCTTGGGAGTAGGCTGGATGGCTTTGGTGGCAGCTGAACTAGTCGGCGCAAACTCTGGGCTAGGCTTTTTAATTAATGATGCGCGAACAGTTTTGCGTACCGACTATATTTTAGATGGCATGTTAGCGATTGGTCTGATTGGCTTAACGCTTGATCGGCTTATCCGTTATGCAGCCAGAAAGTTTATGCCATGGTCACGTGCTTTAAATGCGTAATGTTTTCTTTATAGATAGCGATTAAATTAATGTCAGCTTTAAAAGTAGAGCACCTTAGTAAAATTTACCCCGCACTAAATAATAAAGGCCAAGCGGTTCAGGCCTTGGACGATGTCTCATTAGAGGTAAATAAAAACGAGTTCGTCTCGATCTTGGGTCATAGTGGATGCGGTAAGACGACCCTCCTAAATTTAATTGCTGGTTTTGAAGCGCCTACTGCCGGTCGAATCGAATGCGCAGGCAAAGAAGTAAAAGAGCCTGGCGCAGATCGTTCGATGGTTTTTCAAGACTATGCATTATTTCCATGGCTTACGGTCCGCGATAATATTGCTTTTGGTCTCAGTATTAAGGGCGTTGATTCGGCAACGATAAAAAAAGATGTTGAGCATTTTGCTGCCCTAGTGGGTCTTAGCTCCTTTATCGAGAGCTACCCCCACCAGTTGTCAGGTGGCATGCGACAACGGGTTTCAATTGCGCGGGCGCTGGCGGTTGATCCAACTGTATTGTTGATGGATGAGCCTTTTGCTGCCTTGGATGCGCAAAATAGGGCAATGATGCAACAAGAGATGATTCGCATTTTGGCAGAAGAAAGTAAAACGGTCGTGTTAGTAACACATAGCATTGAAGAATCGATTAATTTATCAGACGTAATTATCGTGATGACCCGCAGACCTGGTCGCGTTAAAAAAGTGATTCACGTACCTGAGCCAAGGCGCATGATTGAAGATACCCCAAGCTATCTAGCAGTGCGCAAGCAAATTCGCGAATTGATTTCTGACGAGCATGATTTAAGTGAAGTTAGTTGAACTCCTTTGATTGGTTTGCAATTGCTCTTCTAGCAGTTTCTGCCATCTTAGGGGGATTATTTCGGCGTTTAAGTGGTTTTGGTGGCGCGATGGTGATGTCACCTTTACTAATGGGCTTCTTGCCCTTGGCGGTATTAATTCCCGTGGTGATGTTCATCGAGCTTCTTGGCGGAGTTTGGCTAGCCAGAAATTGGCGAGTTGCAAAGGAGGACCGCCCCCGCATGTATCGCTTACTTTTAGGCGCAGCAATTTGTCTACCCATTGGAATTGCAGTTAGCATGCAATTTCCAGTGCAATTTTTAAAAATTGCGGCTAGCTTTGCAGTACTCTGTTTTGCTCTTTACTTTTTATTTCAACCCCATGTGCAAGTTGCCTTATCAAATCTAAAAGATACTCTTATCGGCTCTGGTGCGGGCCTCTTATTGGGCTCATGCGGTTTTGGTGGGCCAGTCGTTGCGCTGTACTTAAATGCCAGCTCGCTAGAGTTTTCTCGGTCCCGCGCATTACTTTCACAAGTGACTTCTGGTATGGCGCTATTTGCTATTATTACTGCTAGCATAATTGGTAGCGATTTAACTTGGCTACCTTTGCTCTTAGTAGGCTTACCTGCATTCTTGCTCGGTTTTTATATAGCCCATCGCATTGATCAAGAACACCTAATTACACAAGCGAAGATTAAAAAAATCTGCCTCTATCTATTGGCCGCTAATGCAATTTTTAACTTATTAGTAAGCGCATTAATATAAATTGGAAATGACCTTAACTCTAGTTGCTGCTGCGGCCATTATTTTATTGGCTTATTTCATCTTTGGTATTTCTGGCTTTGGCTCGTCAATTGTATCGGTACCTTTATTAGTGCAGCTTTATCCTTTGCAGACCGTAGTGCCACTGATTGTGGTTTTAGATCTATGCGCCTCTTTTTACCAAGGAAAAAAATCCTTTAAGCAGGCTAACTTTAAAGAACTTTATTGGTTGGCCCCTTTTACATTAGCAGGAATGGGTATTGGCGTTACTTTATTATTGGATGCTCCTAAAAGTCCTTTATTAATTACTCTAGGAATTTTTGCCGGACTAAATGGTGTGCGAATTTTAGTTCAACGCAATTCCACCACCGATAAAACTATTCAACAAATTTGGTCAATTCCATTTGGCATTATTGGCGGCATATTTACTGCTTTATTTGCCACTGGCGGCCCAATTTATGCCTCGTATTTGGCTATGCGTATTCATGATGCAGGTAAATTACGAGCCACTATGACGGCTATTATTTTTTCTCTAGTTTTATTACGTTTGATATTGATGATTATTACCGGCTTACTTTTAAAGACTGAGATTGCCTTGCTTGCCTTATTTTTAATTCCATTTATGGCAATTGGAGTATGGGCTGGCTCAAGAGCGCATATAGGTATCAGCCTAAATAAATTAAAGGTAATATATGGTCTGATATTAATTTTATCAGGTGGCGGATTACTGTTTAGGGAGGTGTTCTAAATGCTTAAAAATCATTTTTATTATAGCCGCTATCAATTAGGCTTATTTTTTGCCATTATTGGCCTACTTAGCGGTATCGGTAGCTCAGCAGTTGCGCAAAATTTTCCTGATAAACCATTGCGCTTAATTGTGCCATTTCCCCCTGGTGGACCAACTGACATTGTGGCTAGGCCACTCTCACAATTTCTGGGTGAGGATCTGAAGCAGCAGGTGATTATTGATAACAAAGGCGGTGCTGGAGGTACTATTGGGGCAGATTTTGTCGCTCGTGCAGCGCCAGATGGCTATACGCTTTTTATGGGTACGGTTGGAACACATGCGATTAATCCTAGTTTGTATAAAAAATTATCATATGATGCCGTCAAAGATTTTACGCCCATTGCATTGGTAGCTAGCGCACCAATCGTGATTGCCGTTAACTCTAGTAGCCCAATAAAAACTTTAGATGATTTAATTAAGCTAGCCAAACAAAAGCCTGAGTCGCTGCAGTTTGGTACAGCTGGTAATGGCACACCCGGCCACTTAACAGCAGCCTTATTTGAGTCGACAATTAAGGTGAATTTAAAACACATTCCCTATAAAGGCAGCGCACCAGCAGTGACCGATTTATTGGGCGGCCAAATTGACCTAGTCTTTGATCCAATTCAATCAGTATTACCTCATATTGTTTCGGGTAAATTGCGCGCCTTAGCGGTAACTAGTAAAGTGCGCGCGCCCGTGCTACCCAATATTCCGACAGTAGCAGAGCAGGGCTATCCTCAGTTTGAGTCGATTGCTTGGTGGGGTGTTTTTGCGCCAGCCAAAATTCCCAAGAACGTGTATGCCTTACTAAAGACTAATACAGAAAAGGTTGCGGCTTCAGCAGCCTATAAAGAAAAGCTAGGTAATTTAGGCGTGGTGCCAAATACTGACTTTAGTGAGCCATTTGCAGATTTTCAGGCGAAGGAGCTTAGCAAGTGGGCACGGGCAGTGCGTGATTCGGGTGCGACGTTAGATTGATTTGGGCCTTATTCGTTGACTAGTCGGAGGCTTTGATGTTACGTTCTTTGGCTATTTTTGAATAAGTAATAAATTCTTGTCTTAAGAACTCAGTAAATTCTTTTGGTGAACTACCAATAGGCTCGACTCCCTGAGCAAGCAATTTATCGCGCATAGCAGGCTCACGCACAATTTTTGCTGCATTAATTGCCAATTCTTTCACAATCGCATCAGGGGTTTTAGCTGGCACAAAAATGCCCATCCAATTTGTGAAGCGATATCCCTTCATATTTGGTAGCTCTGCCACCGCCATCACATCTGGCATAGCAGAAGATCTTTTCTCGCTTGTAACGGCCACAATAACTAGCTTCCCACTTTTTGCATGTTGGATTGTGGGTGGCATTCCAACGATGCCAACCTGGATTTGGCCGCCAAGCAAGTCCGCGATAGCTGGGGCTGCACCACGATAAGGTATGTGCACCATATTAACCCCTGCCAATGCATTGAGTGACTCACCAGAAAATTGCATTGAACTGCCGTTACCTGGAGTTCCGTAAGAAACTTTACCTGGGCTAGTTTTACTAAGCGCTATTAATTCTTGTAAATTTTTTGCAGGTACGCTGGGGTGAACTGCAATAACTAGAGGAGTTTCACCGATAAGAGAGACTGGGATAAAATCCTTTTGGGGATCATAAGGCACCTTTTGCCCTGCAAGAGGACCCACTAGGACTTCCGCAGGAGAGGCAATCAGAATAGTGTAGCCATCGGGGGCACTTTTGGCTACCAACTCTGCACCAATCGCTCCAGATGCACCTGCCCGATTTTCAACAATGATACTAGTATTAAGCACTTCACCTAGCCGTTGAGCGAAGGTTCTAGCAACTGCATCAACCCCGCCTCCCGGTGGATAGGGAACAATTACGCGAATAGGTTTATCTGGCCATGAAGCTGCAATAACTGGGCTGAAAAAAAACACCAAACTAAATGTTAGTGTAGTTAGTAAAGTAGTATTTAGTTTCATTTTTTTCTCGCTTCTTTATAAAAAGTCAGCCGCAGCACCAGGTGCTGGGGTAAAACCTATATCGCCGATTGCAATCACTGCTTCACGACCCCCATTGGCCGAAAGGTTTTTGGCTTGACGTGCTTTAGCTCGACGATCAGTTTCGTTGGGATCACATACAGAACATAGCTTTTGGTGGCATTCTATAAGAATGTTGGAATATGTAGGGTCTGCACCTAAATCATTTATTTCATCTGGATCAACCTCTAAATCAAATAACTGTGCTGGGTATTTTGGGTAGTAAACATATTTCCACTTCCCGTTACGTATGGCAAATGCTCCTGTTGTAGAGCCCATACCATGATATTCAGACAATACAGTGCGATCTGGTT
This sequence comes from Polynucleobacter meluiroseus, assembly GCA_945878885.1. Classification (GTDB taxonomy): domain Bacteria; phylum Pseudomonadota; class Gammaproteobacteria; order Burkholderiales; family Burkholderiaceae; genus Polynucleobacter; species Polynucleobacter meluiroseus_C. The sequence continues at coordinate 16,367 of CAMCUP010000028.1, forward strand.
TATATCCATCAGCAATCTCAAATAATGAAACACCCAGATGGCCATCTTTGACAGCATTGAAATCAACTCCTACTCCCTCAAGAATAGTGGGGAAGCAGTCAATATGACTGACTGGAGTAGAGATACGTAAACCCTTTGGTACGCTTGGACCGGCCATAATTAAGGGTACCCCAGCAATTTCTTCAAACATGGTGGATTTACCCCATAAACCTCTTGCGCCTAGATTATCTCCATGGTCGCTAGTGTAGATAATGTTTGTTGTGTCAGATAGACCAACCTCATTTAGCGTTTTTAATATCTTGCCAATGTTCTCGTCTAAGTAGGAAACTAAACCAAAATATCCTGCCAAGGCACGTTTAACTTGATTAGGATTTTCGAAATAATCATCGTAACAAAATGAGTTGCGATAATCTTCTAAATAAGGATGCATTGGACGATCTTCTCGAGCATAAAGTCGCGGCATAGGCAGGTCTTTGCCCCAGTATTTATAGTAATGCTCGGGTGGTGCGGTAAGTGGGAAGTGAGGTGCCACAAATGAAACAAATAACACCCATGGTTTGTCACTTTCTTTTTCCGCTTCCTCATGCAGCCAAATTTGGGCTTTAGAGCAAATTTCTTTATCATAAAAGGTATATTGAGATTCACCAGGACCAGCTAAGGCAGCCATTTTTTTAGCGCCCCCCCGCTTTGGTAGGTCATCACGAATAAGGCCCATCAAATCACCTTTGCCACCTAAAATATGCATCGGTATTTGCTCCTCGGTGAAACCATGATCTTCATCAGGCTTGCGAAAGTGCAACTTACCAATAGATGAGACTTTATAGCCACGCTCACGTAGAATATGGTGCCATGATGGAATAGAGCCATCGTAGGCGTCAGCATTATCCCAAAAACCAATTTGGTTAATATATTTACCACACGCAAAACCAGCCCTTGCAGGGATGCAAACAGGGCTTGTAGTGTAGGTATTCGTGAAGTTTGTGCCCCTAGCTGCTAGGGCATCTAAATTTGGCGTTTCAATAATTGGGTGCCCGGCGCTGCCAAGAACTTTTGGATTATGTTCATCAGACATAATGACTAAAAAATTAGCTGGTTTCATATTGGCTCGGCTGGATAAATTGAGATTACTTGGATTAGGTCATTTTATACGGGTTTGTACTTTTTTTATGAGCCTATGCGCAAAGAAGGACTAAAAATGTACACTGTATATATTAATATTCGGTAATTAATAAATATACTCATTAGGGGGGTTAAGTGGCTACTGTAGATTCAAAGTTAATAAGTCAATATTTAAATGTATCGGCTTCAAATGTATCTGATGCCTTAGATCGACTTGGCATTAATAGTGCCCCTCAAGGCATATTGCCAATATACCCATGCGCTAAAATTGCTGGTCCAGCAGCTACTTTGAAATATTTACCATTTGGACAGGCAGAAGAGTCAACCGTCATTGGTACGCTAAAGGCGATTGTGCTTGGTGGAGCAGGCTCAGTACTGGTAGTAGATGCTTCCGAAAACCCCTTTGTGAATTCCTTTGGCGGTGTTGCTGGGGCAACTGCAAAACATAATGGTTTGGTTGGATGTGTCACTGATGGCGTTGTACGTGATGTTGATGAATATAAAATTTATGGCATGCCTGTTTATGCCAAGGGCATTGCACAGCAATCTGTTCGTGGGCGCTCTTCTTGTGCGGGCTATGGCATACCAATTAAGTTAGCTGGAATACCAGTGCGGCCAGGCGACTTTATCTTGGCAGATGAAAATGGCACCGTGGTTGTGCCGATGGAGCATATTGCAGAAGTACTCGCTTTTGCCCAAAAAGTGAAGGCCACCGAAGATCGCGTTATTGCTGAAATTCGCGCAGGCGCTGATCCTGTAGAGGCACATCTAAAAGTTAATTACGATAATATGTTGAAAAAATAAACCTGTAATGCCCGATCATTTAAATAAAAATCATCGCGCTTCTTTATTTTGGGGTGGATTGCGCCTGAGTGAATTAACTAATGAAACTGAATGTGCTGCTGATATTGTTTGTATTGACTTAGAGGATTCGGTGCCATTAGACCGTAAGCAGGATGGTCGCTTGGCACTCAAACAATTTTTACAAACGTATAAACCGACAAAGTCAGCGCAATATATGGTTAGAATTAATTCTCTGGATTCAGAAGATGGGCAAAGTGACTTAGCAATGCTAGTCAATCAACCCGCCTTTATTTCTACCTTATTAATTCCCAAGCTTGAATCAGTAGAGGAGTTAATCCAGGTTGGTCATTTTTTGGAAGAAAAAAATTCTCCAATGAATTTATTTGGAATAATTGAAACGGCTAAGGGTTTGGAGCATGCCTCACTTATTGCTAATGCACATTCAAAGTTAAAAGGGCTATATTTCGGTGGATTTGATCTGTCAACAGCAATTGGTTGCGAGATGGATTGGGAGCCATTGCTATATAGCCGCTCTAAAGTGGTACATGCAGCTGCTTTGGGTGGTATTTTCGTATTTGATTCTCCTGCACCATTTGTTGATACATCTGTGGATCAAGAAAAGCTATTTAACTATTGCTTGAGATCTAAAGCTTTAGGCATGATGGGTATGGTGACCAAGCATGGCAGTCAAGTTAGCACGATTAAGAGAGCATTTTCATCAAGTGCAGAAGAGATCGAGCGGGCGGAAAAAATACTGGCGATGTATGCATTAGATCCCAGTAGGCCCATTATTTACGAGGGTAAATTAATTGAGTTGCCAATGATAAAAAAACTAAGGCAACTTTTTTAGTTATGGCAACTATTCAATACTTAACTCGCATCGAATTCGATTATGGAGCGATTAAGACTCTTGCAAGCTTACTAAGCAGCTTGGGAATTAGCAAACCGCTGCTAGTCACCGATCCATTTCTCAGTAAAACCGCAATCGTGGCAGATATTGAACAATTACTTAAAAAATTTAATCCAATTTTATTTGCCAATACCCCACAAAATCCGACCGAAGAGGCGGTGGAGGATGCCGTCCAAGTTTATTTAGCAGAAAAATGTGATGGCATCATTGCAATTGGCGGCGGCTCATCAATTGATCTCGCAAAGGGCGTGGCCTTATTAGCTACACACCCAGGACCCATTGAGCAATATGCAGTGATTTTAGGTGGTCTTGAAAAGATCAGCTCAAAAGTTGTACCGGTGATTGCAGTACCTACTACTGCTGGCACGGGCAGTGAAGTAGGGCGGGCAGCTTTAATCTCTCTTCGAGACAGTCGTAAATTAGGTTTTATCAGCCCCCATCTCATTCCAAAAATAGCGCTCTGTGATCCTGAGCTGACGCTCGGCTTACCGGCTGGTCTTACCGCGGCAACGGGTATGGATGCCTTGACTCACTGCATTGAAACTTATCTATCTCCCCGCGTTAACCCGCCGGCTGACGCAATTGCAATTGATGGAGCTAAACGAGCTGCCGCATGGGTAGAGATAGCATTTACAGATGGCTCTAATCGAGATGCTAGATGGAACATGATGATGGCTTCGCTGCAAGGCGGCCTAACCTTTCAAAAAGGGCTTGGCGCAGTTCATTCTATGTCACACCCATTAGGCGGCCTGAAGTCACCGGTACTTCATCATGGCACCTTAAATGCGGTAATTCTGCCCGCAGTGCTGCGCTTTAATGAATCGTATTGCACGAAAAAGTTTGCCGATTTAAAGGCAGCCATGGGGGTGCCAAATGGCACTTCACTTGATCGATTTATTGAGAATTTAAATCAAAAACTGAATCTGCCTAAATCGTTAAGCGCCATGGGAGTTACTCCAGAGATAATTCCTGCAATGGTGGAGGGTGCCTTGAAAGACCATTCAAGCGCTTCGAATCCACGACCACTGAATAAAAAAGATTTTGAGATACTATTTGAAGAAGCTTTAAATTAATTGATTAAAGGGTTAACAATCATGAAATTTTTATTTGTCCGTGTATTTATTGTTTTTATCGCTTTCATCGCTAATGTAAGCGCCCAAAGTCAGCCTTATCCCAATAAGCCAATTAAGATTATTTCTCCATTTGCTACAGGGGGAATTGCGGATACTTTTTCTCGTGTAGTTGGCCAGGGATTAAGCGAGTCTTTGGGTCAGCCGGTCGTGGTTGAAAATAAAACAGGCGGCGGCGGCAATATTGGTGCAGACTTTGTGGCAAAAGCGCCAGCGGATGGATATACCCTGGTAATGGGTAATATTGGTAGTCATGCAGTAAACCCGTACCTCATAAAAAATATGCCCTATGATCCACTAAAAGATTTTGAGCCAGTTGCTTATGTTTTAGATGCTGAAGGCTTATTGGTTGTTAACCCCGCAATTCCCGTAAAAAATGTCAATGAATTAATTGCTTATGTTAAAGCACGTCCAGGCCAAGTTTCTTATGGCTCTGGCGGCATGGGAACAACAAGCCATTTGGCTGGCGAATTATTTAAGTCCTTAGCAAAAGTGGATATGACACATATTCCATATAAAGGTAATGCACCTGCTATCACTGATTTAATTGGAGGCCAAACACAGATTATGTTTGCAACGATGCCAACAGTTTTGCCATATGTTAAAGCTGATAAATTAAGGGCTTTAGCAGTGATCGGTAGTAGCAGAGCCAGCTCACTGTCAGATGTGCCCACGGTGGCTGAAACATTACCTGGGTTTGATGTTAGTAACTGGATTGGCATTTTTGCTCCTGCAGGCACGCCAAAACCCATTATTAGTAAACTGAATGCTGAGATTATCAAAATCATGCAACAGCCCGCAGTGCAAAAGCGTTTAGAAACTGAGGGCGCTAAATTTAAGCCAATGACCCCAGAAGCTTTTGGTGCTTTTCAAAAGAATGAAGCACTGAAATGGTCTAAAACGATTAAAGATGCTGGTATTAAGCCTGAGTAAGCCAGAAATAGGGCTTGTCATGAGCTTGTAATAAATTTCCATTATTATGGAAATATGAAAAATAGTGGAGCTATCCAAGCATTTGTCGCCTTAGGGCAAGAGAGTCGTCTCAATATCTTTCGCCTGATTGTGCAGAGGGGTGATATTGGTTTAACTCCCACGCAAATCATTGAAAAGTTAGGCATTCCCAATGCCACTTTAAGTTTTCACTTAAAGGAATTGGTGCAGGCAAGTCTATTGGTGGTTGAGCGACAAAGCCGCAATTTAATTTATCGACCTAATGTTGCCTTAGTAACGAATCTTAGTGAATTTCTTTTAGAAAACTGCTGCAGTGGCAAGACGTGCGCTATTAAAAAAGTAAATAAGAAAGTAGCTTGCAAATAAAGCCATACAACATCCTTTTTTTATGCACCCATAATTCTGCTCGCTCAGTCATTGGTGAGGCCTTAGCCTCTACCCATCCGAGCGGGAAATTTATCGGGTTCTCTGCAGGCTCTACACCTGGTACCAGCGTAAATCCAATCGCTGCAGACATTGCTGAAGAATTAGGAATGGTTCGAAGCCAATTGAAATCGAAAAGCTGGGACGTTTATGGTGAACCTGATGCCCCCAAGATGGATTTTATTATTACTGTTTGCGATAACGCTGCCGGTGAACTTTGTCCATTCTGGCCAGGGCAACCAGCTACTGCGCACTGGGGCTTTCCTGATCCATCACAAGTACAGGGCACAGAGATGGAAAAGCGTAAAGCGTTTAACGAGGTGAAGAGCGGACTTAAAAAACGCTTGGATATCTTGGCTACCCTTCCTTTGGAAAAATTAAATTCCATGAGCCTTAGAGAAATTCATACAAAAGCATGAGAAGTTATCTGAGCGAATTTATTGGCACAGCTCTGCTATTAGCCATTATTGCCGGCTCTGGAATTATGGGTGAAGCCTTGGGTGGCGGTAATGATGCTGTAGCTTTACTGGGTAATAGCATTGCCACAGGTGCTGGCTTATATGTCTTAATAACTTTGCTTGGACCAATATCAGGAGCGCACTTTAACCCGGTTGTGAGTTTAATGTTCTGGAAATTAGGTTATATCGATAAAAGCAAAATGCTTGCTTATTGGGTTTGTCAATTTGCTGGTGCTATTGCCGGCATTTGGCTTACCCATTTTATCTTTAGCTTAGCAATTTTGCAAGAATCTACTAAAGTAAGAGCAGGGCTAGGTATGTGGGCTAGTGAATTTTTTTCCACCTTAATATTGTTATCTGTAATTTATCTTGGTGATAGAAGTGCTAAGGACCGCATACCCATGTTAGTTGCTCTAACAGTTACTGCAGGCTATTGGTTTACTTCCTCCACTTTCTTTGCTAACCCAGCGGTAACAGTAGCAAGAAGCCTAACCAACACCTTTGTAGGAATCGCTCCAGCCGATACCTTAGGCTTTATTGCTGCTCAAATCGTGGCAGTCGTTCTACTAGCGCTATTCTTAAAGCGTTAATCTCTATGATTTCATTCAGTCTTTTGCTAAGCCAAGGCTTTGGTAAATAGCTTCGATCCCCTGAAGGATTAATTTATACTGTTATAAATTAAGGGTATACCCCTTGCGGGGTTTAAAGCGCCTCTACGTCTTTGTATTTATTCTTTTAAGGCCATAACAATAATGAAATTAAACCAAAAAGAACAAGCGATGCTAGCTGGTGAATTTGGGCCGGTAAAAAAAATGGCAATCCAGCATCAAATTAAAGTTGGTGATTTTTTTGAGGCTGAGGATTTTGTTGAGGTAGCGCAGGCTCACATTATGGCCGACACAGAAAGTCTTGGTGAGGCTGGTGTAGTTTGGCTTGAGGGTTTGGCAAAAAACACCTCTAAAGATCGGGTAGTTAGTATTCCGACGATTACCGACCCACGTGGCACAGACTTTACTAAAGCGAAGCAATTAGGCCAAACCGAGAAAATGCTCGATCTTGAGCGGCGCACTATCGCTGCCTTTGTCAAGATGGGTGTATCAATGACAGATACCTGCATAAATTATCAAACCATCATGGCGCCGATTTATGGCGAGCATGTCGCTTTTGGTGATACCGGTGTAGTTATTTATTCAAATTCAATTTGTGGTGCGCGCTCGAATTTTGAGGGTGGCCCATCGGCATTATCAGCAGGATTAACAGGTAGAACACCGCGTTATGGATATCACCTCGATTCATATCGCAGGCCGTCACAACGTTTTTCGGTTGATTGGATGCCAAACTCGTTAAACGAATGGGGAGCTTTAGGCGCTTATATTGGTAAGCAAACAGGTAATTACTGGGCTGTTCCTATTTTGGAAGGGGTGAGTGCAGTACCCACTTCAGATAGCCTCAAGCACTTTGGGGCGGCGATGGCCAGCTTTGGTTCTACGGCACTTTTTCATATTGCTGAGATTACCCCTGAAGCACTGAGACCCCAAGATTTAGGAATTGATCAGCTAGCGCCTAACAAGATTGCTTACTCAGACGTGATAGCTTTGCAAAGCTCTTATCGAGTAACTGATGAAGTTGATGTGGTAGTTTTTTCAGCGCCACAGTTAAGCTTAATTGAAATGCGTTCAGTAGCCGATTTGTGTGAAGGCAAGCAATTTAAAATTCCCCTACTTGCAGTAACAAGCCCGCAAGTAAAAGCGGATTCAGACCGAATGGGGCTTACTAAAACCATTGAAGATGCTGGCGGCACGGTGTTTTCTGGGATGTGCTTTTATCAATCGTATGCCAGAGAAATTGCTACGGCCAATGGCTGGAAGCGGCTTGCTACCAATAGTGCAAAAATGGTCAATATATTAGGTGGTTATGGATATATTCCCATGTTAGCTTCAATGGAAGAGTGTGTAAGAGCGGCGGAGACAGGAAAATTATCATGAGCACAATTTATTATGCTAAACATGCTTTAGGTAGTATGGTTGAGGGCGAATGTTTATGTGCGAGCGATGGTTTTTCGGCACGCTACGATTTAGACCGCATTAACGGCACTTTCTCTAGACCTAGTCATAAGCTATTTGGTCAGTCGTATAAGGATAAAATTTTAGTACTCGATACTGCTAAAGGCGGCGTTGCAAGTGCTTGGATGTTGTATGAGATGAAGTCACGAAATATTGCCCCATTGGCTATTATTTTTAATTCTGTAAATCCAATCTTAGTGCAGGGCGCAGCGCAGGGCGATATCAGCATGCTTAGCGGCTTTACTGAAGACATTACTCAGGCCTTACAGAGCGGGCAAATTTTAAGGGTTGACCCCAGTAAAAAAATGGTCGAAGTAATTAGTGAGGTAGTTAATTAAGCGAGTTCACTGTCAATAGACTAATAATTTTTAACAACTAAAGAAATGAAAATAATATGCGGATTAAATTCAAATTTTTATTACCACTTCTGTTTTTAGTTGCAAGCTATGGAACTGTAGCTCTTGCTCAATCTCCTTATCCAGATAAGCCCGTTAAGATTATTGTCCCGTTTCCGCCTGGCGGTGCAACTGATGTTGTTGGTAGAGCCCTTGCGGTACGGCTTAGCCAACTATGGAAGCAACAAGTTCTGGTAGAAAACAAGCCTGGAGCAGGTGGAAATATTGGCGCAGACTTAGTCGCTAAAGCCCCAGCTGATGGCTATACCTTACTCCTAGCCTCGCCCGCTGAAATCACCATCAATCCCTATTTATACCCCCAGATGCCATTTGATCCCAGTCGAGATTTTATTCCGGTAGCCCGCGTTGCATCCTCACCTTTGGTCTTGGTAGTCAATAGTAAGTCAACGGTTAAAAATATGGCTGAATTATTGCAAATGATTAAAACCCAAGGCAGTAAAGTCAATTACGCCTCTTCTGGAAGTGGCGGACCGCAACATCTAGCGGGCGAGCTTTTTCAATTAATGGCCGGCGTATCAATGACGCATATTCCCTATAAAGGTGGAGCTCCAGCAATTACGGATTTGTTAGGTGGGCAGGTTGATTTATTTTTTGCCGGTATTCCACCAGCATTGCCGCATATTATTGCTGGAAAATTGCGACCTTTAGCCGTCACGACCCTCAAGCGATCACCTTTGTTGCCACAAGTGCCCACTGTTTCAGAATCAGGTTTTCCAGGTTTTAATATTGAAAATTGGCAGGGCATTTTTGTGCCCAGGGGAACGAATAACCAGATTGTCGATAAGATCGCTGCTGATATTGGTGTAATTGCTGCCGAGAAAAATTTTTATGATCTCTTATCAGCGCAAGGTGCTATTCCTGCACCATTAATGCCAAAAGAGTTTGCAATATTTGTGAATGCTGAGTCTCAAAAATATAGCAAATTAATTAAGGAGTCCGGGGCTAAGCCAGACTAATGAAGCAATACCTTCATGACAAACCATGAGTGGGAGTGAAACTTAAGATTTGTAATTTACTTTGAGGCTGTAATGGAAATTAAAAAAATCGCCTTTATTGGCCTAGGAGTGATGGGGCGTCCCATGGCTTTAAGACTTGCTAAGGCTGGATATGAATTAGCAGTTTACGATATTAATCCTCAGGCAATGGCTGAATTTAAAGCCTATAAAAATTGCCGACTTGCCAATTCGCCAGCAGATGCTGCGCAAAATGCGAGTTATGTATTTACGATGCTACCCGACTCTGATTTTATTGATGCGGCGCTATTCGGTACGAATGGAGCGGCTGCAAGCATGCCAAAGAATGCGCTTTTAATCGAAATGAGTACAGGCAATGCGTCCCGTTTTATGAAAACTGTTGAACGTCTTAAAGCAATGGGATTAAGAGCCATTGACGCGCCAATGGGACGTACTCCAACAGACGCTGCAAAAGGCGACC